>DATEKE010000361.1:0-9614 GCA_035277605.1 Terriglobales bacterium
AAGTTCGCCGCGGGCTTTACGTGCTTGTCATAGGTCTGCGAGTCGGTGCGGCCAAGCTGCCAGGCGAGAATCAGCGGATAGGCAACTTCGTCCATCTGCAGCGAGCCCCAGAATGGACGGCCATCGAGCCACGAGTTCTGCGGGAAGGAGCCGTCTGGCTTTTGCTGCACGGTGAAGAGGTAATTCAGGGCGCGGTCCGCAGCTTCTTTATCCCCCATGGCATAAAACGCGGTAGCAACTTCGTACAGGTCCCGAGACCAAACCAGGTGATACCCGCCCACCGACGGCTGATCCGCATCGGTTTCATCTCCCCATGGAATCGTGAGCGATGCTGCGCCCGCACCACGATAGGTCTTATCTTCATGCGCCTTCATCACCATCGCGGCGATCTGGTATTGGTCGCGATATTTTGGATCGACCTGCTTCAGCGTCTCGATCCAGTCACGCCAGCCCTTCGCATACTCGGTGTACGCGTGCTCGTAGCCCTTCTGCAGCGACTTGCGCGCGGTATCGATCGCAACTTCTCCCTCAGAGCCGAACGCCAGGGCGATGGTGAAGTTCACGTCTTTGGTCGCTGCCTGCGGAAGCTCCGCGACCTGCACCACATTCCCATCCTGGGCACGCGCAAATGTATTCTTCAGCGCAAAGTCCTTCTTCAGCTCGGTGAAGCCGTCGCTTGTGCCGAAATAGCCGCTGGTAGTCTTCACAAATGGCAGGCTGCTCGCGAGCGCAGAAGCAATGCCGTTGTCGGACGCGACAAGCACGTCGTCAACGCTGTAGCCGGTGTCATGCATGCCGCTGTTGTTGATCGAGGGATCGTAATAGACATAAAGCTGCACCGGTCCTGACTTGAGCCGCTGAAATCTCACCTGAACCAGTAGAGTGTCGCGTTCCGGATCTGCGATGTAAGTCTTCGTAATCCGATAATGGCCGGCCTTCGAGGTATTCACCTGCCGGAAGCTCAGTACTTCGGTATCCGGAACCTCGATCTGATGCGTGGTATCTACCGACTCGTGCTCCACCCAGCTCTTGCCATCGGTTACAACGAAGTCGAGGAGACGAGTGTTGGCCTTGTCCACGGTCGGGTAATAGACCTCGTCCAGCGCGCCGTCGCTTCCCAACGTGTACCAAACGTGAGAAGCCAGCGAATTGGAAGTACCCACTCCCTGCTTGTTTCCATTGGTCCAGTGTGCCATCTGGCCGGGAGCACCGGGAGCGACCTGAGCATTGAGAGCGGCTAAGAGAAAGAGGGGCAAAAAGGAGGAGAGACTACCACGACGCATGAGCCAGATTGTGGCATAGGGCGAGCACAGGAGCAATGAACGCGCTCGGAAGAAAAAGATTCGCCTCTACCAGCACCCATCGATGTGCGGATGTCAGGCAGAGGCGATTATTCTCTCAGAAGCTGATTTTTCCCACGAGCTGCAGCGTGCGCGGCATGCGTTCGCTGGTGAGAGCACCAAAGTTGCTCGTCGTAGTCAGTTGTCCGGTGGAGTTGCTATATGTCGCGGTGTTCTGCATCGCATCGAAACTTACGTGATTAAACACGTTGTAAGCTTCGCAGCGAAGTTGGAAACCGACATGTTCTGTGATGTGAAAATTCTTTGCCAGAGTCATATCAAAGTTGTTCGTTCCCGGGCCGCGGTAGGTCACGGCACGTGTGATTCCGGGCATGCTGGGACTGGGAATCGCGGCAGGATTGATTACCCCAGGCGATGTGCTTGCAACCGGAGGCAAAGCAAACACGCCCGTGTTCAGGTATTGGAAGTCGGTGTGGTGCTGATCTGTCGGCGCATACGGATTTCCGAAGAGCAGAATGCGAGTGCCGTCACCGCCGCCGGTGAAGTTCAGGTTGCTCACACTTAGACTGACCGACTCAGGAGGACCGCTGACGAACTCTGAAATGCCTGACCACTCCCAGTTATCAGCAACCGCTTTCACGAAGCCGTTGTTCCATACATTGCTCAGCTTCGGCAAGCTATAGACCCAATGAACGGTCAGGTTCTGATTGCGATCGATATTCGCCAAACCGTAGTTCCAGAAACGTGGGTCTTGGTATGTGGCGATCGCTTCGGCCGTGCCGGTCGACGTCGTATCGGAAAACGACATCGTTTTTGACCATGTATAGGAAACTCCAAACTCCAGATTTCGGCTGAACTTGCGATTCAGAGTCGTCTGCAGCGAGTTGTAGTTCGACGTTCCCGTGTACTCCCGTAGTGCAATGGTGCCATAACCTGGAACGGGCCGGAAGAAGTTGTCGCTCTTGGGCTGCTGCTGCACGATTCCGCCGAAAGACTTATTCGTTCCCTTCGTCAGATCAAAATTCTGCGGCTGGAATTGGGAGAGATAGGGAACTTCGTTGATGTTCGGCGTGACCTCAAGATGCCTGCCGAAGGTTCCGACGTAAGAAATATCGAGAAGGGTACCAAACCCAAAGTCGTGCTGAACTCCGAAATTGGTACTGACGGTTGAAGCGATCTTGTGATTGATCGGCATCATCAACGTGTTTTGTGGAGCTGAGAGATTCGACACGTTTGCGCAGCCGGCGGCCAGCGTATTGCAATTCGAAGTGAAGCTCGAGATGTTCCCGAGGCTGACGTTCGTGCTTTGGATGACCGGCGGTTGGGTCGCAAAGTCTCCTACCACTCCGCCGTCCTCGCGGAGGTTATAGAAGACACCTGCACCGGCACGAATCGCTGTTTTGCCTTTCCCAAACGGATCGAAGGCTATCCCAAGACGCGGCGCATACAAGAGACCGTTGCTGTTGCGGAGCGTGTGCGGATAGTTCGGATCGGTGTTCAGCACACTGCCAGTGAAGTCGAACGGCGTTACGAACTGGCCGATTGCTCCCGATGGCTTTATATCATTCGGATTGCCGGGATTTTGAGCGCAGCTCGACGGCTTGCTCTTTAAGCCTACAGAACATGCAGCCTGCTGGGTTGTATTTAAGCTGCTGAACTTAACTGGCTGGTAAAGCGCCGGAACCTGACTGGCATCGTAACGACTCGGAGCAAATGTGACACCGGCGCCAGGATCAAGGGTGTAGGGGAAGTCATAGCTGAACCGGAGTCCGTAATCGAGCGTGAGTCTTGGAGTGAGTTTCCAGTTGTCCTGCAGATACCACTCCAGAATCTTCCATTTCGGGGCATACACAGTGCGGTTTGCCTCTGAATAACTGTTGTAATTGCCGAGCAGAGCATTGGCATACGCATAGCCAGCATCAGTAGCATTCGCAGGAGTTACGTTGAACGAAAATGTTCCGTTGAATTGGCCGCCGATCGGGTGCTGTACATATCGGCCGTTCTGCCAGTAGACGCCGAACTTGCTCGTATGTTTGTTCCAGACCTTTGTCAGACCGTCCGTGTATTCCCACGTTCCAGTGTTGTTGTTGAATGGAAAGCGAGTATAGAAGTTAATTTCAGGAGCGTTCGATATACCAAATCCTGAACTCGCGCTAGTGCTTCCGCCTCCGAATGTCATGTTAGGTATCAGATTGAGAGGGTTGAGCGTTGGATTAAATTGTCCAAGATTTACTCCAGTACCGCCGCCCCGCTGGTACTTCTTCAAATCTGCCGGATTCACGAAGCCCGAGCGTTCTCTCCAGTCGGCATAGCCTGCAGTGAATTCGTTCACCAATGTTGGGCTCGCGGTCCACGTCATGCCAAATGCTGCGTTCCGGGCTGGAGTGTTGTAAAAGAACGGCGCTCCCCATTGCATGGCTCCAGTCAGACCGGGCGAATCTGTAGGGCCTCTCGTCTCGTTGCTCATGTTCATACCGCGGAAGAACATGTGCATGCTGTCGGTGAGGTTGTAGTCAAGCCTGAGTACTTGCTGATTCACCGGCTTTTCCACGGTGGCACGCTCGATGAAGTTGTAAAGACCTCCGCTGGGAGCGATCCCCAGAGGAGTTGCGTTGCCGGTGGGAAGCAGCTTCAAGGCCGCTTGCGTATCGGGATTGATGAACGCTGGATTCATGTGCGTGGAATCAAGCAAACATGCTTGATTTCCGGTGCCGCAATTCTTTGGGTCGGTCAGCGTGACTTTGTCTCCTTGTTTATCGACGCTCTGTGAAAAGTCTCCCTGCTTCTCCAGCGCCGTGGGCATCATGAAGTACCGAGTGGTTCCCGGAGTCTTGGTCGGCCAGATTTCCTGAGAAAAGAAGAAGAACAGTTTGTTTTTGTTGCTATTGATCTTCCCGGGCCAATACACCGGACCGCCGATGTTGTATCCGATGGTATTGAAACGGTATTGCGATTTCGGTAAAGGATCCCAAACACCGTTTGTAGTGTTGTGGTTGTTGAAAGTGTCGTTGGCATTAAACGCCTCGTTACGGCCGTAGTAATAGGCTTCGCCATGGAAGTTGCGCGTACCTGTCTTAGTGGTGATGTTGACGATCGCGCCGCCACTCTGTCCGTATTCCGCCTGGTAGCTGTTTAGCAGAACCTTGACCTCAGAGATCGCTTCCATGTTGAGCGGAGTATCAAAGCGATTGCCGCCTCCCCGCGGATTTCCGTTAACGCCATCCAGGCTGATCGAGTTGCTAACTTCACGAGTGCCGGAGACGGCGCCTGCGCCGGAGGTTCCGAGCTGCGATCCACCTTCTCCATCTTTCACAACACCCGGCAAAAGCCGAACGAGAGCCAGTGCATCGCGGCCCGGAGTACTCAAGTGTTGAAGCTCGTTACTGTCAAGCAACGCAGATCGTTCTCCGCTCTGCGACTGCACTGGCGTGCCTTCCGCCGTAACAGTTACCGTTTGCGTTGCTGCTCCGATCTCCATTTGCAGCGTGCCGGCCGATAAACGCTCGGACGCAGTCAAGTGAAGATTACGTTTATCAAACTGCTTGAAACCTGCAGCCGTTACCGTGATCGAGAATTCCCCCGGCTGGATGGAAGCAAACACGAAATTGCCGGAACGGTCACTATTCGTGGTCATCTTCTGCAAGGTGAGCTGATTGGTCAGCGTGACTTGCGCATTGGGTATGGCTGCACCGCTGGGATCGACGACTCTGCCTGAGATGTCGCCGCTGCTGGTCTGTGCCGAAATGAAACTCGTGCTCAACAACACGACCGCGATCATGGCGGCCACCATATAGATAAGGCGCTTCATGGACCTTCTCTCCTGATTTAGTTTCGGAATCCCTCGTGTCATTTCCGTTCCGAGCCCGAATCGATCTCTTTCGTGGCGGCTCTTGGGGCTTGAGCTCAGCGGAAGTGAAGAAAAGACGTTCTCCTGCCGCTGCAGCAGAGCCTGGCCTGCAAGCCGGCCTATGTCTATAGCAAAGCTTTTTGCGTGATTTCAAGGTCGCAAATTTATATTTCAAATATTGAACATTGCTATACGAAGGATTTCCTGACGATTTGAGGAAAATTCGTAAGTCTGGCTGAGGACTCGATGATCCACGCAGCTGGAAACAAAACCTGCGGTAGTGGAGGGTGGTCGCCAGCGATCGCTGTTTGAAACCAAACGTGGAAAACTGTCGAGACAAGGTGAATTGGAGTATGTCCGGCGCAAACGCGCCGGGTTTGGTGCTGGCAGGTGCTAGCCGATGGGCCGGAGAGGGCGAATGGTCAGATCCGGACGAGACGACGCTGCAGCTTGTGCTTTTGTCCGACACGCGCGCCGCTCAGCGCGGCTTCGCCCATTGATCGACCCAGTCGTTCACGGTCTTGTACCAAAGACGGCTGTTCTGCGGCTTCAGAACCCAATGGCCTTCGTCGGGGAAGTAGAGCATCTTGGACGGAACTTTCAGCAGTTGCAGGGTGGTGAAGAGCTGAAATCCTTCTGAGACATCCAGGCGGTAATCCAGTTGTCCATGGACGACCAGAGTTGGCGTCTTGAATTTCGGCGCCGACAAATTCGGTGACCACTTCTTATACGTAGTCGGATTCGTCCAGGGAGTGCCTTTGAACTCCCAGATGTTGAACCACAGCTCCTCGGTAGTTCCAAAAGCGGAAACGTCGTTGAACATGCCGTCGTGCGAGACCAGGCACTTGAAGCGGTTCGTATGGCCGAGGAGCCAATCGATCATGTATCCGCCATACGATGCCCCCAGTGCGCACTCGCGATCTTTGTCGATGAACGGATAAGTCTTATCAACATAATCGAGACCGCGCATGAGATCGACATACGGCTTGCCGCCCCAGTCGCCGTTGATTTCATCGATAAACTTCTGTCCGTAGCCGGTCGAGCCGCGTGGGTTGATCATGACGACTACATATCCGTTCGCCGCAAACAGCTCGGGATTCCAGCGGTAAGACCAGTCGTCTCCCCATGCGCCCTGCGGACCCCCATGGATGAGGAACTTCATCGGATATTTGTTGGCAGCATTGAATCGGGGCGGCTTCAGCAGAAAGCCCTGAACTTTTGTCTTATTCGCTCCCGTGAACTCAAATGACTCCAGGGGAGTCATGTCGACTGCCGAGAGTACTGCGTCGTTTACATGGCTAAGCTGCTGAGCTTCGGCAATTCCTGAATTGGGAATCGACGCCTTATAGATCTCATTCGGAGCCGCAATCGACATGCGGCTGAAGAAAATGGTGTGGCCGTCGGGCGAAACGGCCGGTTCGTCGTTGAAACCGGCGATGATCTTCTGCGGTTCGCCGCCGCGGATCGCTACACGCCACAGCGGGGCCGCCCCGTGGTCCTCACTCACAAAATAAATGGACGACGAATCGGGAGCCCACGCGAAGGCATCCACCCAGCGATCGAAGTTCCTGGTGAGATCGCTGGTAGCACCGCTCTTGCGGTCATAGAGAAAGAGGCGAAAACGATCGCTTTCGTATCCTGCTCGCGCCTGCGAGCGATAAGCGATGTAACGGCCGTCTGGCGAATAGAGCGGCGTGGAGTCGCTGCCAGGGCTGCTGGAAATCTTCTTCGGCGTTCCTCCCGTAATAGGAACCACAAATACATCGTTATTCGTGCTCGTCGCCTCAACTTCGTCGATGTTGCTGGTGAAGGCGACCTCCTGCCCGTCGGGAGAGATGGCGTACAGGTCTTGGCCGCCGAGGCTGAAAGGCGGAACATCGTGATCGCCGGGAGTAATGTCCGCCGGAGTGCCTCCAGCGGCAGGAACCACAAACAGATGGCTGCGCTTGAAGCGCGTGTAGCTCGACCAGTGCCGATAGAACAGCCGCGTGAAAATCTTGGCTTTCACCGGCGACTTGGCCAAAGCTTCGTCGCGGCTTCGGTTGCAGCCATCGTCTTTGCAATCGGGATAAACCTCAGAGACGAAAAGAATGTTCTTGCCGTCCGGAGCCCAGAGGGCGCCGTCAGCCTCCGTCGATAAGGAAGTGAGCTGGCGCGCCTCGCTGGTGAGAGTGCCGGATTGGGAATCGAATCCTGACACCCAGATCTGTGCGCCTCCCACGGCTGCCGACGTGTAGAGAATGCTCTTGCCATCCGGAGAAAAGCGTCCGCGATTTTCGCCCGCCTGCCCGGTGGTAAGCTGCCGCGATTCGCCTCCCGCAGTGGGCACGATCCACAGATGCGGCCTGCGCGTGTTCTCCTCCAAGTTCACGTGCACGGCGGAGAAGATGACCCAGCGCCCATCCGGCGATACTTGCGGATCGCCGATGCGCTTCAGCGCCATCATGTCCTCGAATTTGAACGGACGCTTCTGAGACGAGGGACTCGCGTGCGTTGCGGGTTGGGCCAACAGCAGGTTGGTAAGAGCGCAGCACAGCAGAAATGTGCGAAGCATGAATTCTCCGGAGAAGCAGGTTACAGGAAACAGGGGACAAGTTACAGGAAGAAGCCCATTGGAGTCGCTGTAACTCCGCCTCCGATTGCTTTCTCCGTGTCCTCCGTGTCTTCGTGGTGAAAACCGCAGTGAATGTGTTATGAATGCGAGTCCGCCAATATGCCGCTGCTGAGCGTAGAGCATCTCGACATTAGTTTTGGAACAAGCCCCGCCGTGCGCGATTTGAGCTTCGCTATCGAATCCGGCGAGGCGCTTGGGCTGGTCGGCGAATCCGGCAGCGGAAAGTCGGTAACCTCATTGGCCGTCATGCGGCTACTGGTTCCGCAAGCGCGCGTGAGTGGCAGCATTCGGTTTGACGGAGAGGAATTGTTGAGCGCCTCCGAAGAGAAGATGCGCGAGCTGCGCGGAAAAGCGATCGCGATGATCTTCCAGGAGCCGATGACGGCTCTGAATCCCTTGATGCGGGTTGGAGATCAGGTCGCCGAAGCCGTTCTTGCTCACGACGGCGTCAGTCGGAAAGAAGCCTTCGACCGAGCTGTGGCTGCACTTAACGACGTTGCCATTCCCGATCCTTCGAGCCGGGCGCGCGACTATCCTCACCAGCTTTCGGGCGGACAGAGACAGCGCGTCATGATCGCCATGGCAATCGTGAATCGTCCGCAACTGCTGATTGCCGATGAGCCTACGACCGCTCTCGACGTAACCGTGCAGGCGCAGATTCTCGAATTGCTGGCGCGGCTGCGCGAGAAATTCTCTCTTTCGATGCTCTTCATTTCGCACGATCTCGGTGTCGTCTCGCAGGTCTCGGATCGCGTGGCCGTGATGTATCGCGGACAGATGGTCGAGAGTGGCAGCGCGCGCCAAGTCTTCACTGCTCCGGCTCACGAATACACGCGCGGATTGCTCAATGCAATCCCAACGTTGCGCAGCCGACGGGATCGATCGCTGGCGATGGTAGAAGCACGGCAGTATGCCGATGTGCCTTTGAAGGAAGTTGAAGCCGGCCACTGGGCGAGAGTTTGAGCGATTCAAACAGGAAACTTTCTTTATCCGCTTCGGGTTTGAAGTCCAAGAGCTTCCCTGATCAATTCATCATCAGTGATGATGAGTCCATTACCGTCCAGTTCTTGGATAAGGTCCAAAATCTCTTCTCTACCTTCTTGAACCGCCAACAAATGCTCCATCTTCGTGGTCATGTTCACCTCGAGTGCTGTTCGAGTCGATTGTGCAGACTTGTACTACGGAATCGAGACCATTCCTAATCGCAGATACATCTAGGTATGCTGCTCTTTATAATCTCAATCCGATGAATCTTGAGCAAAAGCTGGAAGAACTAAAGCGCCGCGATACGGCCGCGGAAAGCGGCGGCGGGCCTGAACGCCGGGAGCGGCAGCACAAAGAAGGCAAGCTCTCGGCGCGGGAGCGCATCAACTTTCTTCTCGACGAGGGCACCTTCGAGGAGACCGACCGTTTTGTCACGCATCGCGCGAGCGACTTCGGCATGGATCAGCAGAAGATCCTCGGCGACGGCTTCGTTACCGGCTACGGACGCATCGAGGGACGGCTGGTCTTTGTGTTTGCTCAGGACTTCACCGTTTTCGGAGGATCGCTGTCGGAAGCCAACGCAGGCAAGATCGTGAAGATCATGGACATGGCGATGCGCGTTGGTGCGCCGGTGATCGGACTGAACGATTCCGGCGGCGCGCGCATTCAGGAAGGCGTCGACAGCCTGGGCGGCTTTGCCGAGATTTTCCAGCGCAACGTGCTGGCAAGCGGCGTAGTGCCGCAGATTTCCGTGATCATGGGCCCCTGCGCGGGCGGCGATGTTTATTCCCCGGCGCTCACCGATTTCGTTTTCATGGTGGCCGGAACCTCCTACATGTTCATCACCGGCCCTGACGTCACCAAGACC
>DATEKE010000362.1:0-5323 GCA_035277605.1 Terriglobales bacterium
CTGTTAATGCACGGTTCTCTAGCTCTTCGGAGAAGCCACGTTCACCTGCTGCCCATCTTCGAGCGAATCGGCGGGGTTCACGATGATGCGGTCGGTAGGCTCGAGGCCGGTCACGACTTCTACTGCGGTACCGTAATCGCGCCCAATCGTGATCGCTCTGAGGTGAACTTTATTATCGGCATCGACCACCGCGGCTCGAGGGCCTTCGGCGCGGAAGAGCAGAGTATTGATGGGAACGGTGAGGCGCGGAGCATCGACCTTGGCGGCAAAATGAACCTGCGCATAAGCTCCAGGCAGGATCGTTCCTTGCCGATTTGGAACATCGATTTCCGTCAGCAATGTACGCGTTGCCGGATCGATCGATTCTGACGTACGCACGACTTTGCCTTCAAATTCCTGTCCAGCATATTCGCGCTGCTGCAGGAAAGCTTTCATTCCGACTTTGATGGCCGGGCTATACGTCTGGGGGACATTCACATATACGCGCAGCGGATCGACTTGCGCGATGTCAAACAGTTCCTTATCGGGACCGGCGTTGCCGGCATTGATCAATGCGCCTACATCGATGTTGCGTTTGGTGAGCACTCCCGAAAAGGGAGCGTAGATGTGCTTGAAGGACTCCATCTGCTCGAGCCGTCGGACGTTCGCGTCAGCGGCGGCGAGATTTGCCTGCGCCTGCTGATATCCGCTCACCTGCTGATCGAGTTCCTGCTGCGACACAGAATCCGTCTTGCGCAGGTTCTCCCAACGTTCCGCTGAGCTCTTGGCCAATCCCAACTGCGCCTGGATTTGCTGACGAGAGGCGCGGGCCTGCAGCAGCTCCTGATCGACTTCTGGAGTATCGATATCGGCGAGCAGCTCGCCCTTCTTTATCTGCGAGCCAATGTCTTTGTACCAGTGCAGCACGTATCCGTTGGTGCGAGCGTAAATCGGAGACTCTTTATAGGCTTGGATGGTAGCGGGCAGAATTAATTCCTCGTGTGCCTGCTCCTGCTTCGGAGTGATGACGGCGACGCTGGGTTTTGCCAGGCGCTCGGTCTCAGCGGCCAGAGCCTTCTTTTCGCCCAGCTTGCCGGCGATCGTGATGGCTCCGGCAATGAGCAGAACCAAGACAAATGCGCCGATGATCCACGCGGTTTTGCGTGCAGGTGTGCCGCGCTGCGGATCTTGCTGCGGCGATTGCTGGCCCGTTTCCGACGCCGAATTGACGACCTGAAGAGAACTCACTTCGTGCTTATCGAATCCTTTCGTTAAAGCTATTTCAGAGGGTCGACTGCCAACCTGCTAAACAGAACCGCCGGCGGTAGCCGGTGGGGCAGCCGCGTGTTTTGCGGCTGCGCGTTTCCAAATCCGACCGAGCATCGTCACTTCCGGAGCTGGCCATTCGGCCGTCTCCGGTCCATCGCCTACCGGCGACGGTTCTGTTATTCCTCGTGTACCCACTCCGGCTCCTGTCCCAGACTGGTCGCGTGGACGGCTCTTCTACCATGAATCATTGTAAAGACTGCGGGCACAAAGAAGAGTGTCGCGACCGTAGCAAATAATAGTCCGCCGATGACTGCGCGTCCGAGCGGCGCGTTTTGCTCTCCGCCCTCGCCCAGGCCCAGCGCCATCGGCACCATGCCGATAATCATCGCCAAAGCGGTCATGATGACCGGACGAATACGCGTGAATCCTGCCTCAAGCGCGGCCTGGAATGCGGGCAGGCCGGCATCCATGCGCTCGCGCGCGAAGGAGACGAGCAGAATACTGTTGGCCGTGGCCACGCCGACGCACATGATTGCTCCTGTGAGCGAAGGCACGCTCAGGCGGGTATGACTGAGCAGCAGCATCCACAGAATGCCCGCCAGGGCTCCCGGTAGCGCAGTAATAATGATGAACGGATCGAGCCACGACTGGAAGTTCACCACAATCAGCAGGTAGACGAGAACGATCGCCATGATCAGGCCGAAAGCGAGGCCGCGGAAGGATGAGGTCATGGTCTCTACCTGTCCACGCAAAATAATCTGCGTTCCCTTCGGGCGCTTCGACTCGAAGTCCTGCACGATTCTGGTCACGTCGCTGGCTACACCGCCAAGATCGCGTCCTTGCACCGAGGCGTACACGTCCACCACCGGAGTGATGTCGTAGTGATAGACAGCAGCGGGCGTGGCGTCGGGCTTGATGGTAGCCAGATTGGCGAGCACCTGTGGCGCCGGCGCCGAGGGAGAGCCTACCGGAGTGTTCATCAGCGCCTGGACCGAGTTCATGCGATAGTCGGGCGTCAGGATGGCAACGCTGTAGGTCACTCCATTTTTTGGATTCAGCCAGTAACTCGGCGACGTCTGGAAGCTGCCGCTGAGAGATACGAGCAGATTGCGCGCCACATCTTCCTGATCGAGACCAACCTCTTTTGCGCGTGAACGGTCGATGTTCAGATCGATTTCCGGACCATTCATCAACTGCTGCACGTGGACGTCGGCAGCGCCGGGTACGTGGCGCATGCGATTGGCGATCTGCTCCGCGATCGCGTAATTTCCATCCAGATTGCGGCCAACTACTTGAACATCGATTGGAGAAGGCAGACCGAAATTCAGGATTTGGCTGACGATGTCGGCGGGCTGAAAAAAGAATTCCACTCCGGGAAAGTACAGAGGGAGGTCTTCACGCAGCTTCTTTACATATTCGTCGGTCGGGCGGTGGTGCTTTTCGTTCAGGGATACCAGAATCTCGGCGTCCGACGTGCCGATCGTTCCGCTGGTGCTGTATGTGGTATTGATCGAGCTGAAGGGCAGTCCGATATTGTCGAGAATCGTGACCAGTTCGTTTTTGGGAATTTCCTTGCGCAGAACGTTCTCGACCTCATCGCACAGGCGAGCCGTCTCCTCGATACGCGTGCCGGCGCGGGCACGAACGTGCAGACGAAAGACACCGGCATCGACGCTGGGGAAGAAATCCTCTCCTAAAAAGAAGATCAGTCCGAACGAGATCACGCAGAAGGCGAGGAAAGCCGCTGCGAATACTTTGCGATGTTCGAGGGCACTCCCCAGCAGATCGCGGTAGCCGGTGCGGAATCTCTCGAAACCGTGTTCGAACCCGCGCTGGAATCGTCCCAAAATGGTCTTCGGCCGGGCGGCCTTATGCTCGTGTCCGCGCATGACGTACAGCACCATCGTGGGCACGAGCGTTCGCGAAAGAAAATAGGAAGCCAACATCGCAAAGACGACGGCCTCGGCCAGGGGCACGAAGAGAAACTTCGCAACGCCCGTAAGGAAGAACATCGGCACGAAGACGATGCAGATGCAGATGGTCGAGACGAACGCCGGCAATGCGATCTGCTGCGAGCCATCGAGAATGGCCTGCTTCATCTCTTTGCCCATGGCGAGATTGCGCTCGATGTTCTCGATGGCGACGGTCGCGTCGTCAACCAGGATTCCCACGGCGAGCGCCAGGCCGCCGAGCGTCATGATGTTGATGGTCTCGCCCAGCGCACTGAGCAGAATGATGGAAACGCAGATTGATAGCGGAATCGAAACAGTGATGACCAGCGTGGGACGCCAATCCCCGAGGAAGAGCAGGATCATCAGCGCGGTCAGCACCGCGGCTATCGCGCCTTCGCGCAGCACGCCATCGATCGATCCGCGCACAAACAGCGACTGATCAAAGAGCGTTTTGATGCTCAGGTCCTGCGCCTCTGGAATACCTTCGGCGATTATCGGCAGGCGCTCCTTGATTTGCTTGACGATGTCGAGCGTCGACGCTCCGCTGTTCTTCATGATGCTCAGCAGAGTTCCGCGCACACCATCCTGGCGCACGATGTTGGTTTGCGGCGTGAACCCATCGCGTACGTGAGCCACATCGCGTAGGTAAGTAGTCACGCCATTCTTACTGCGAACCGGGAGATCGTTCAGCTCGCCGACGGTCTGCGTGCTGGCGTTCATGCGCACGTTCATTTCCAGCGCACCGATCTTTGCCGTACCAGAAGGAAGAATCAGATTCTGGGAATCGACGGCATTCACCACATCGACCGGAGTCAGCCCATGCGCCTGCAGCGCCTGGGTGTCGAGATCGACAGCGATGACGCGCGACTTGCCTCCATACGGGTATGGAATCGCAGCGCCCTTCACCGTGGTGAGAGGTGAGCGAATGAAGTTGAGCGTAATGTCCTGAAGATCCTGCTCAGGAATGCTCTTGCTGCTCACGCCCACCTGAACGATTGGTACGCTCGAAGCCGAATACACAATGATCAGTGGTGGCTGCGTTCCCGGAGGCAGTTGGCGGACCGAAGTCTGCGTGATCGCCGTCACCTGCGAAAGCGCCAGCGGCAGGTTCACGCCCGGCTGGAAATACACCTTCTCGATCGCACGTCCTTGCAGCGCGACCGATTCAATGTGCTGAATGTCGTTCACCAGCGTGGTGAGCCCGCGCTCGGTGTTGCTGAGAAAGCGGTCACCCATCTCCTGCGGCGGCATACCCGTGTACTGCCAGACAATGCTGATGACAGGAATGTTGATATCCGGGAAGATGTCGATGGAAGTTCTGAGGATGACGATGGGCGTAAGAATGAGGATCAGCAGCGCCATCACCACGAACGTATAAGGACGGCGCAGCGCTAATGAGACGATCCACATTTTCCGACAGGGCTCCCGACTTCGGTATTGATTCCGCTGCTCAGGCGGCAGATTCGCAAACTTGATTATTTCCGAAACAGAACGTATCGAATTTAATTTTATGTTAACGTCACTTCATGCCGCAAACCTACGCTGCCGAATTGGCGCAGGAGAAAATTATCGCCAATCGACGGACGCCCGGGCGTCCGCGCAGCGAGGATGCGCGCAAAGCCATCCTTCGCAGCACATTGCGGCTGCTGCAGGAGACGGGCTTCCCTGACCTGTCGATCGAAGCCATCGCAGCCCATGCCGACGTAGGCAAGGCAACGGTCTATCGCTGGTGGCCGAATAAAGCCGCGCTGGTTGCCGACGCGTTTTCCTCGAGCGCCGATGAAGAGCTTCGCTTTCCCAATACGGGTTCGGTCCGCGACGACGTGAGCATCCAGATGAAGCATCTCGTCCGCGTCCTGCGAGGACGACGCGGACGAATTGTCGCCGCACTCATCGGCGGCGGCCAGTCTGATCCCGAATTGATCCAAGCATTCCGCGACCGCTTCATGATGCCTCGCCGCCAGGAAGCTTATGAGACGCTACGCCGCGGAATCTCGCGCGGCGAATTGCCCGCCGATCTCAACCTCGACCTCACCCTGGACACGCTCTACGGCGCACTGTACATGCGCTTCCTGATTCGCCAGAGCGGGTTAACGGAAGAGTATGTGGATGAAGTAGTGGGA
>DATEKE010000363.1:0-4827 GCA_035277605.1 Terriglobales bacterium
CATGCTGAGCGTCCTCGATGGGCAGTGGAAAGACCACCTGCTGAGCATGGATCACCTGAAGGAAGGCATCGGCCTGCGTGGATACGGGCAGCACGATCCGCTGGTCGAGTACAAGCGCGAGTCCTTCGAGATGTTCGAAGCCATGATGCAGCGCTTCCAGGAAGAGACCGTTCGGTATCTCTACCTGCTGCAGGTGATCGAAGCCGAACCGCGCCGGCAGGCTGCACCTCTTCCCCCATCGGATGGTCTGACGATGGATGGCGTTCCCTTCGATCCGACGCGTGCCGTTGCTCCGCCTCCAGCCCATAATGGGAATCGCCGGGCAGCGACCTCCATGGATGACATGGAGCGCGAGTTCATGCGCAAAAAGGAGCGTGAGCTGCAGGCAGCGCGCATGGCGGGCGCAGGTGATGCTGGTGTCCAGCAGCGCAGGGTTGGGGACAAAGTCGGACGAAACGATCCTTGCCCGTGTGGGTCGGGCAAGAAATATAAGAAGTGCTGCGGAGCCTAATCGATCGTCAGTACGGTATTGACCTTCCCGTCTCCGCCCACGTCATCTCGCGCGCTTTGCTGCTCGTCTTTCTTCTCCACTCACTGAACATCTGAGCGTAGCTTGCCGTTATGTACTCGGATTCCTTTATCGCCAGGGTTTCTGCCGTGCTGTCGATCCAGTCAGATGTACCTTCAAGCTCGGCGATATTGCCGATAGGTGTTTCGTCGATTACTACATGTCCTTTGCCGTCGCTCCATTCAGCTCGGTACTTTTCATAGCGGAAAGAAGGAGCGAGGCCGAGTGCTTCGAACACATGGGCCAGAGCTTCGCCGTCCGCGAGTTCCGTTTCGGTTTCAACCCGCGATTTGTGTTTGCTGGTGCTGCCTTTGCTCTTGTGAGTGAGTGTCCACTTCGAGCCATACTTGCGGATGCGCAACACCTCTCCACGCGCGCGCAGTCGACCATCGCTGAAGTCGTAAAGCGTATTCATCTCGTGTGTACGCGGGGTGACCAGCCGAAATCCGGCTGCAGTCAGCTTGCGCGAGAGTTCGCTCAGATCATCGACTCTCACCTTGATTTCGACTTCTTCAGCGGGCATGTAGAGATTTTATGGGGCGGCTGTTCAATGCGTCTTCACGATGCTTTCCCGCGTTCGGCTTTGCTGACTTCTTCGAGAACCGGGTGCTTGAATTCGAAAACGCACTCCCGCGGGTTCTTGTCTTCACGAAGCCCTTCATACACAGGTGCGCGCATCTTGATTCCGCCGATATCAGTCTCGTGAGTCCATTCAGTGAACTTGATTTCAGCCACCAACTCCGGCTTCACAAAATGAACTTTGCGCGGACTATCGACTTTTCCCGTGAAGGGATTTTGCCTGGCTTCGAGCTTTTGCAGCTTCTTCCACATATCAGCGTGCGAGGAATGCGTGAAGCCACTTCCAGCCTGTCCGACCGGCACGAGGTTGCCTTTTTTGTCATACAGCCCAAGTACCAGCGATCCAAAATGCTCGCGACTGCCGCGTGGATCGGTGTAGCCTCCAATCACGCACTCCTGCCGCTGCGTGATCTTGATCTTCAGCCACTCGCTGCTGCGCTTCTGCACGTAGCAGCTCTTCCGCCTCTTGGCGACAATGCCTTCGAGTTTCTGCTGGCGGGCGGCATCGAGCAAGGCATGTCCCTTGCCGACAAAATGATCAGAAATCTTCAGTATTTGGCTCGGCTGAATTACAGCGGCGAGCAGCTTCTTCCGTTCTTCTAAATCGACATTCAGCAGCGAGTAGCCGTCGAGGTAAAGCAGATCGAAGGCGTAGTACATGATGAAAACGCTGTGATCGGGCGAGCGACGCTTGCCATCCGAAGATAATCCACTGCGCTGCTGCATGAGGCTGAACGAGGCGCGACCGCTCTCGTCCAAGGCAACGATCTCCCCGTCGACGATGCAGGAGCGGCAGTTTAAGCCATCTACAATCGCCTGCAATTCTGGGAATTCGGCGGTCTGGTCATTCTGGTTGCGTGATACCATCCGCAGCGAGCGTTGGCCGTCGCCGCCAAAGAAGACGACAGAGCGGTAGCCATCCCACTTGATTTCATAGATCCAATCATCGTCATCAAATGCTTCGTCAACCAAAGTTGCCAGCATCGGACGAATCGTGGACGGCATTGGCGCTTTGACCGCGCCTTTTACCTTGTCCAGCCCAAACGCGCCATTATTTTGAGAGCTGTCCTTTTTCGGCTTCCGGTGAGACGAAGGCGAATCGGAGTTCGTGGTTTTCTTTTTGGAAATCGGTCCTGCCGATTTTTGGCTTGTTGCTGAAAGAGCGCTTGCCTTCTTCTTCTGCTGGGCGCGCGCCTGCCGATCATGCTGGGTGATCGAATCGGCAAGCCAGGCATTCTTACCGGTCGCTTTTCCTGATGACGCCGCACGATTGCTCTGCCACTCCTGCGCGCCTTCATCGCCCGCAATCTGAGCGAGGCTTTTGTGGGTCAGCACGGAGAAATCGTAATCATCGACGTTGTAGCTGCTGATTGCGTTATCGTCGCGCTTTTTCATCAGAAGCCACTCGGTGCCTTTTGAGCCCGCGCGCCGCGAACGCATCTTCACCAGCACGAAATCGCCTTTCAGCTTGCGTCCATGAAGGCGGAATTTAAGATCTCCCTTGGCGAGCATGGCTGCTGCCTGTTTCTCGCGCTCGGTGCGGTTGGCTGGATGGTCCGAGTAGTCTTCTTTTAGCGGCTCCCAGGTTCCCGTGTCCCACACCATTACTGTTCCGGCGCCGTAGTTATTTGGCGGAATGATGCCTTCAAAGTGGAAGTAAGACACTGGATGATCTTCCACCTGCATGGCCAGGCGTTTGTCGCTGGGATCGAGCGACGGACCTTTTGGGACGGCCCAGGATTTCAGCACACCTTCCATTTCCAACCGGAAGTCATAGTGCAAATGCGAGGCACGGTGCTTTTGGACGACGAATCGGAATCCCTTTTTGGGATCGAGCTTAGGAGGAGGCTCGGGCGTGCGATCGAAACTGCGCTTGCGTTTGTATTCGTCGAGAGCCATAAATGTCAGGCGATCTTACAGGTTACAGCAAGACCGCTATCTCGACGCGAACCGCTCAGCCGATAACATAATCGCTCGTATGTTTTTCAATATCTTGATCCTGAGCCGCCGGCGAATCCGCCGCTGACGTCTTCACCCAGCATCGAAGCAGTTCTGCGACGCTCCAAGCTTGTGCAATGCAGCCGCGAGGCGTGAATGGCGGATCCGCATCAAAGATTTCACTCACGGAGCCGATACAGCCCTCACTGAGATGATCGGTGAATCCCAGCAGATATTTTCTCGCGTGCGAAAAAGACCCGGGATGCAGCTTCAACCAGGCGTCAATAAATGGTCCAATCAGCCAGGCCCAGACCGTACCCTGATGGTACGCGGCATCGCGTGCGCGCAGGTCGCCGAAGTAGCGAGGCTTGTAGTCTGGATGATCTGGAGAAAGTGAACGCAGGCCAACCGGCGTCAACAGCTTGCGCTCAACGATCTCAAGCACTGGCGCCCAGTAACGCTGTTCCAGAACGGGATGTTCTAGCGAGATCGCAAACAGTTGATTCGGACGCAGTGCCGGATCGGCTTTTCCATCTTTGCCGTCCACCACGTCGTACAGATACTGTCCTTCGCGGTACCAGAAGCGCTGGTTGAATGAGTCGAAGGCGCGATCGGCATAACTCGAGAACTTCTGCGCTGTCTCTTCGCTGCGCTCCTCACGCGTCCATTCTTCCAGCAGCCGCAGCGCGTTGTACCAAAGCGCATTGATCTCCACCGCCTTACCGCGGCGCGGAGTTACGACCCAGTCGCCAACCTTGGCGTCCATCCATGTGAGCTGATAGCCGTCGGCTCCTTGCGACAGAAGTCCGTCTTTGGAATCGACTTTGATGCCGAAGCGAGTGCCATTCACGTGGCACTCGACGATGTCGCAGAGCTCTGGAAGCAGAATGCGAAGAGTCGCGCGGTCCTCTGTGTATTGCACGTATTTGTGGACGGCATGGAAGAACCAGAGCGTCGCGTCGGCGGTATGGTACAGGCCGCTGTTTTTCCCCTCGGGAAACATATTGGGAATCAAGCCGTCACGAATGTAATGAGCAAACGTCCGCAGGATGTATCCCGCTTCAGCGTGACGGCCAGTCGCGAGCGTCAGCCCTTCGAGGCTGATCATGGTGTCGCGGCCCCAGTCGGTGAACCAGTGATAGCCGGCGATCACTGTGCGAATCTCGTCGCCTGCGGCGAGCGCTCGCGCTGTGTCCGCGATGCGCCCTGTGGGCGTGATGAGAAATTGGTCGGCGGCGAGAACGAGTTCTCCGCCGAATGCATCCTGCAAGCCAGGATTGGCTACACTGATCAGCCGGCGGCGTCGTTCCATTTCGGCATGGAACGCTTCGTCGGGATCAAGCGCTTCGAGCGCCTGAAGGTATTCCGTTGATGCGATCAAACTAACGGGCTGTTCTGGCTCAAGTTGAAACTCAAAGTACCCGGGCGACCACAGATCGCCTTGACAGTCGTAGCCGCGATCGGCTTCTACACGAAAGCGAAGATCGGGAATCGTTTTTTCATCAGGATGAAAGGCGACGTTTTCGCGATTAATGCCCAGACGCAGTATCGGGAGCTCGGAATGATTGCTGATCTCTAGCCAGTCTTCTTTCGCTTCGCACGAGTACCGTTTTGGATCAAGGCCGGAGAGCTGTCCTTCATGCGGTCGAAAGTGCATCGCTGGACGTAGACGCAGCCTCACTCCTCCCACGCCGTGCCACTGATAACTCAGATGAGCGGTGTTCTGCCGATGAACGAGATGA
>DATEKE010000364.1:0-11668 GCA_035277605.1 Terriglobales bacterium
CGCTGCGCCTGCAATCACACCAGATAACGAACAGGTCCTTCCCCTCTGAGCATGCGGCGACGCGCTTCGCCCGGCCTGGTGTCCTGTCGAAAAAAGAGAGGCATTCCATGAGGCGTCCACTTCTCGTCGTCATTGCGGTACTTACTTTCAGCTCTGCGTGGCTGTTTGCACAATCGAGCGAGGTACCCCCCATCGATATCTATGGTGCTTACTCGCACAGCAGCAACTTCGGAGTCGGTCAAAGCGGCTGGCTGGCGTCGGCTAACTACAATATTGTTCCCAATCTGGGAGTCGAAGCTGACCTGAGCGGCGGATACGGCTCGAAAGACCTGGGCACTATCGCGGTGATTCTGCCCGGAGTTCCGAATACCCTGCATAGCCGGATGCACAGCTTCAATCTGGGGCCGAGGTTTACGTTCCGTCCGTCATCGACCAATAACGCCGATGCCTTCGGACACCTTCTCTTCGGCTTCAGCCACACCAATGTGAGTGCGACCGGCACGGCCGATTCCGATACGTCGTATTCATGGATTCTGGGCGGAGGCGGCGATTACTTTTTCACCGAGCATTTCGGCGGACGCGCGCAGATCGATCTGCTGCGTACGAACTTCTTCAATCATGGTGACAATCACGCGCGCGTCGCGCTCGGCGTGGTGTACCGGTTTGGGACGAGCCGCTAGGAACACCATGACGCCCGTAAAAAACGGAACCGGCAGCAGTGGCGCGGGTCCCCAGTAAACGCCGGTTTTGCGGTTGCTGGGGTGGTACCCGGCTTGGCATTTCGGCCTGATTGCAGAAACCCTGCAGCCGCAAAAGCTGCGGCTGCCCCATCGCCTACCGGCGCCGGTTCTGTAACTGCGACTACTTCGGGTTCTGCTGCGCCACCGGCGGTTCCGCTGGAGTCTGCACGGCTCCTTGCGGAGCCTGCTGCTGCTGCGTGGGCGTGGTGTCGGTCCGCGGGGTCACGTACGGCACGACCGGCTGCCTGGTAACAACGCCGTTGAACGCATCCTCGAGCACGATTCCATTGCGCGCCAGCGTGTAGCCGGTCACGCGATCAAGTTCGACTCGTGACTTCTCATACGCAGTACGAGCCGTCACTAGATTGCTGTCGGCCGTGGCCAGGTCAGTCTCGGTTTGCAGGACGTTGATGTTCGTCGACGCACCGAGAGCATACTTCTTCTGTTCTGCGTCGAGACTCTGCTGTGCAAGCTCCAGCGCCTTTTCGGCAGCTTCGACCTGGGCGCGGTCCTGCTGCACAGTGAACTGCGCCTGACGGACTTGGATTGCAACCTGGTTCTGCAGTTGCTGCAATTGCATCTGCGCCTGGCGAAGCTCGAGCTCCGACCGCATCTGGTCAGCTTGCGCCGAGCGGTTCCGAATCGGGATATTGATCGAGAGTCCCAGACCTTTATCGGGAGCGCTGCTATTGAACAAATTGCCGACCGTACCGCCGTATCCGTTCGATGGCAGTGTTCCCGCCGGCGTACAGAAAAGCGGGTTCACGCCTGGAGATCCGCAAGTGGCCAGGGGATTCTGATCTCCGCCGAGAGCTGTGGCGCCATAAAAGGCCACAAGGTCGACTGAGGGAAGCAGGCCATTGGCGGCGGCTTTGCGGTTGATTTCTGAGTTCGTAAGATTGATGCGCGCGCTGGCCAGATCGGGACGATGAGAAAGCGCATCGTTGATCAAGTCCTGGATGGGAGTTACCGGCTCTTCTGCCGGCATCGCAACTGTATCGGTAGGAATCACCGGAGCAGCCGCCAAAATTGGGTCCGACAATGTGCGTGAGAGCGCATTCTTCATGAGAAGCTGCTCGAGTTGCAGGTTAGTCTGCGCGACAATCAAAGCCTGCTGATTCGTCGCCACCTGGCTCTGAGCGCGGACTACTTCGATGGGCGCAAGCGTTCCGATTTCCACCTGCTTCTGATTGTCAGCCAGCGTCTTTTGCGCCAAACCCAGAGAACGCTCTTTGGCTTTTACATTTTCGTAAGCGCTCACCAGATCCCAATAGATGTTCTCGATTTGGGAAATGGTTTGGATCACCTGGTTTCGATATGAGACGTCGGTGATTTCACGATTATTGCGGGCGATACGAATGAAGCGAGTGTTCAAGCCTATTCCGAAGCCCTGCAGCAGGTGCTGCGTGACAGTTGCGCGGAAACTGGAGTTCAACGAGGGATTCAGGCTGGTGAACAGGCTGTTCGTAGTCTGCCGGTTGTTCTGGAATCCAACCGACAAATTCGTGCCTGGGGAAAATCCCTGGTTATAAGAAAAGTTGCCGACAGTTGTGTTTGATCTCAATTCGGGAACACCGCTGAACGGATTCGCTTGCGGGCTGATCGTGCGCTCTCCGGTAAAAGTGCCGTTCAAAGATGGATCGAATTGGGGTACCGACGCCCCGGCGCCGAGCGTCGAAACCACAATGCCTCCTGAGCCGGCTCCGGCTCCGCCGGCTCCCGTGGTGGTGCCGCCGGCTCCGGAGCCCGCTGCTCCGGAAGTGCCCGTTGGATTCTGTCCCCCAGGGGTACCCTGGACCAGGCCGGTGTTTACGCCGCGCAGCGCTTGTCCCGCTTTGGCGCGAAGGATATCAGTATCGGCGATGGGCAGGGTGTAGCGCGCAATGGCGAGATCGAGGTTGTTTTCGAGAGCTAACGCGATCGCGTCAGACATGGACAGATAGACCTTTCCATCGCGCACGAGTTGATCCAGCCTCGGTGAATTTGAAAGATTTGGTGGAGCAACGTTCCTCGTTTTGTACGGTGCGATAGGACCTTTCAGAAAACTGTAGCCGTTCGCATAATTCAAACCGCCAAACGTCTCACCGCGACTCGGCTGCGCGGTGCTCGACGGCTGCTGCGGCGTCGGCGCATTCGGCGTCTCCTGCGCGTTCATCGATGTGGCGAGTAAGAGTGCGCAGCCCAAGGCTGCACTGAGCGGAAGCGTCCGCCTGATTGTTCTATATCCTGACAAACACAACTCACGCATGCGCGTTCTCCAAAATTGCTTTCAGTGAGTGAATAGATTGAGACTGCTGCCGTCCGGATTCGTCAACACACAAGAATTTTTGTCCGAAATAACTTTTATCCGAAACAACGATGGATACGATCCACCGGGCAGATTAGTTCCATCACCGGACAAGGCGCAGCCCGTCCTGTGAGCTATTGTGGGAACGCCTAGTATAAATGATTGTCACTGAAACAGGACTGATTCTGGTCGGAGGAATTAACCGGAAGATTGAACACGGAGGGCACGGAGGACACAGAGGAATAAAACGGGGTCTGATCGAATTCCTAGAACTGTCTCGTGTAATGGCTTTTCCTTTTCCTCAGTGCCCTCAGTGCCCTCCGTGTTCAATCTTTGCTGAATGTCTCGCAACTTCAAAGTCACGGTAGCCTATGATGGCGCTGACTTCTACGGATGGCAGGTTCAGCCGGATCGTCGCACGATCCAGGGCGAATTGTCGGAAGCGATTCACCGCGTCACCGGAGAGCAGGTGCTGCCGCAAGGATCAGGGCGGACCGACGCGGGAGTACATGCGCTCGGTCAGGTCGCGAGCTTCGCCCTCGCGAGTCCCATTCCGGCGCCGAATCTGCAGATCGCTTTGAATCACACGTTGCCGCAGTCGATCCGCGTGCTTGGAATAGAAGAAGTGCCGCCGGATTTTCATGCGCGGCATTCTGCGAAGGCGAAGACGTACGAATACCGCATCTATCGCGGCGACATTTGCCCGCCGTTCGTCGCGCGCTACGTTCATCATCATCCGTATCCGCTGAACGAAGAGGCAATAGGCCGGGCAGCGGATCTCGTCATCGGTCAGCATGACTTCACCAGCTTCGCCGCGGTCGATCCCGAACGCGGAAAGCAGGATGAAGAGGTCGACAACGTGCGAACAATATCCTCTTCATCGTGGCAGCGCGAGGGAGAGATATTCACGTATCGAGTCCGTGGTGATGGATTCCTCCATCACATGGTGCGCAATCTTGTGGGAACATTTCTACTGGTGGGGAAGGGAAGTATTGCCGTGGATGCAATCCCGAAGATTCTCGCCGCCAAGTGTCGTTCCCAAGCTGGTCCTACCGCACCCCCGGAAGGATTGTTCCTGGTTAACGTCGAGTATTAACGGAACCGGCGGCGGTAGCCGCTGGGTCGGAGATGGCCGAATGGCCAGCTCCGAGTTCTCCAGAATTCGCGATTATCATAAGTGCGCCGTTCGTGGTGATGCGCAGCCGCAGAAGACGCGGCTGCCCCACCGCCTACCAACACCCCAACAGCCGCAAAACCGGCGTCTGTTGGGGACCCCGGTACCGGCGGCCGGTTCGTTTAATGTCGCACTTCGCTCATGATGCTCAGCAGATTACCTTCGCTGTCGCGGAAGAACGTCATCCAGAGATCGTGATCTGGCAGTCTGGCGATCAGGTGCGGCGCGTCAACAAACTGCACCCCGCGTGATTTCATCTGCTCGTGCGCTTCGTTGATTTCGGGGACTTTGAAATAGATGATCGACGTTCCGGCCTCGGCTTTCTCCGGCTTGTCCAGCATGAGGCGCACTCCGCCGCAATCGAAAAACGACAGAGTCCCGGCAGAAAATAGATGCTTCATTCCGAGCTTTTCGCGATAAAACTCAGTCGCGCGCGCAACGTCCTTCACCAGAATGGCGATCTGGCCGATGCTATTGAGTGCAACTTGGGTCCCAGCCGACATAGCTACCTCCTTGCCTCTGTGCTACCATCTAATAGTTAGCAATGCTAACTATTGCAAGCGAAGATGTCAATGGCAAAAAAATCGACACCCTTCGAAGTAGCCGACGCCTTACATTCGGTGGCAATTCACCTGCTGCGCCGTCTTCGCGTGCAGGATCTGGCCAGCGGCATAGGTCCGGCGAAGCTTTCGGCGTTGTCAGTCCTGGTCTTTGCGAGACATCCGCTCAGCCTGGCCGCACTCGCCGACGCTGAGCAGGTGAAGAATCCAACTATGAGTCGCTTGGTGGCAGCCATGGAGCGCGATGACCTGGTAAGCATCACAGCATCAAGCGAAGATGCTCGTGCCATGGAGATCAGGCCTACGAAGAAGGGCGAACGTCTGCTTCTTGCAGGAAAGGAACGGCGCGTGAACTCTCTGGCCAAAGTGCTGCAGGATTTGGGCGAGTCGGAGCTGAGTCAATTGGAACAAAGCATAGGTCTACTGCGAAACGTGATTCGGCGCCTTTAAAGCAGCCCCAGTGCTCAAATGTCTTTCGCGTATCCAATCAATGTCATTCCAAAGAAATCAGTCGTACCTCCAGACCGCTTGTACCCATGCTTCTCATAGAATTTCATTGCGCGCTGCAGGGGAAGAGTAGTGTCCAACGTGATTCGATTGCACTTGTTCGACTTGAGCCAGTGCTCGATCGCTGCGAGCAGATCCTTGGCTACTCCGGCGCTCTGATATTCCGGCAAAACAGCCATGCCGCGGAGATGCCCTTCGTCATGGTCGCAAAGTGCCCCGGATACGGTTCCGATGACTTGACCGCCCACGGACGCCACAAGCATGTGCATCCGTTGCATCCTGGCGTTGATGGTGAGCGCATCAAGGACAGTGTCAGCAAAGGCAGCCGGTGTATACAGATTTTCGTAAGGCGCAAAGGCGATCCGCAGGCAAGCAAGTATCTGGTCGGAATCTCGTCGAACCGCCTCGCGTATTTGGAATGCCTGGGCTTTCATCGAGAAAATGCCACAGTTTAGACGCGGCGGCAATGCTGAACGGCTCACAAGCCCGCGTCGCGCATGGCCATGCTGGAGATCGCCGACCAATCGGACTCAGCGAGACCGTTGGCAATTGCGGCGATGAAGCGATCGTGAATCAAGCTTGCCAGCGGCAGAGGCACGGACTTCTCTTCCGCAGCGGCCATGACCAGACGGTTGTCTTTGAGTCCCAGTGGGAGCTTGAATCCGACCGGCTCGAATTTCTGCGCAGCCACGAGTGCGCCGTAGGTTTTGTACACCGGAGCGTTAAATAAAGAGCTTGTGAGAATCTCAAGGAATTGCATGGGATCGACTCCGGATTTGCGTGCCAGCGCGAATGCTTCCGACAGTGATTCGATCACGGCGCTGATTAGAAAATTGCCGGCGAGCTTCACCACGTTGGCAGCGGGAGCATCATCGCCGAGAACAAACGTCTTCTGCCCCATGACGTGGAAGAGCGACTCGCATTTCCCAATTTGGTCATGCGGACCGGCGGCCACGATGAACAGCTTGGCTGCTGCCGCGGCTTCTGGTCTTCCGAAGACGGGAGCAGCGATATAGTCTTGCCTGCGTTCGCGATGTGCAATCACCAGCCGCCGGGAAAGAGCGACGCTGATCGTGCTGCACGAGATGTGGACTTTGCCTGCGCCTAGCGATTGCAAAATTCCTTGAGTATCAAAGACGGTCGATTCCAGCGGGCCATCGTCGGCGAGCATCGTAATGACAGCGTCACTGCCGGAGGCGGCTTGTCCGGGAGTCTCGGCGATGAGGGCTCCGCTCGTGGCAAGCGGTTCCGCGCGGCTTCGGGTCCGGTTGTAGACGATCAGCTCATGCCCGGCCTCAAGCAGCTTGCGCGCCATCGGCGTCCCCATCGCGCCAAGGCCGATAAAACCGATTTTCATCGCGAGACTCCTTGAGCAGTCGGTGACGGTTCAGACACGAGCGCTTTTTCATTGTTCCCGCCGCCGTGAAGCAGCGCCTCGAGCGATTCCAGCCAAAGCATCTGACGTGCGAATACACGGCCAAAATTGAGCGATACCGAGTGCGCAACCTGTTCCAGATCAGGAAGCGGCCGCTTGCCCTCAAGCTCCTGCGCAATCGAAGTCACCGGGCGATCGGAGATGCCGCAAGGGACGATCAGCTTGAAGTAATCGAGGTCCGTCGTGACATTCAGGGCAAAGCCGTGGCTGGTGATGCCGCGCGAAATATGGACGCCGATGGCGGCGATTTTTTTCTGATTGTGATTCCCGGATGCCTCCGAGCACGCGGGACCAGTTTGGGAATAGATTTGTTCTTTCTGTCCGGAAACCATTCCTTGCGTCCAAACTCCAGTGAGTCCGCAAATGCGGCCACAAGGAATGCCTAAGTCGCCGCACGTGCGAATCAGCGCTTCTTCCATGCAACGCACAAATTCGACGGCTCCGAGGCGCGGTGAGAATCCGCGAAGATCAAAAATGGGATAACCGACGAGCTGCCCTGGTCCGTGAAAGGTAATGTCTCCACCGCGGTTGCTCTCGAACAGCTCGACCCCACGGCGTTTCAGAAGCTCATCCGAAGCGAGCAGATTCTTTAGGCTCGCGTTCCGTCCGAAGGTGATGACTGGAGGATGTTCGAGGAGAAGCAGGACATTGGGAATGCGCTGCTGTTTGCGCAGCTCGACCAGTGACTGCTGGAGCTTCAGCGCTGTTCCGTAGTCGATCGTGCCGAGATGGAGTACGGTGATCACTGATTTTTGCCAATTTCAGGAATGGAGAGATTCCGGCAGATTTTGTGGGCCAGGAGATTTGAAATTTCCGTGTGCCTCGGTACAGCTTCCATCTGCCCGGTTTGTGGATTCATCCACAAAGGAATGCGATCCCCCTCCCGCTTCAGAACGCATCCGCAATGACGAGGATGTCGTAACAAGGACCCGCGTTTCATCGAATCACGACGGTCTCACGCACGGCATCCGGGGGACTGCCTTTTAGCGCGTCTTCGCGTCGGTCTTCGAGAATTAGCGCAATCACGTCAGCCAGATTTTGACGGCACTCCGCAAGGGTTTTGCCCTGACCGTTTGCTCCGGGAATCTCGGGACAATACGCGATGTACCAGTCTCCATCGCGCTCGATGCTCGCAGTGAATTCATTGTGCACAGCCGACCTCGTACTGCCGAACGCTACGAGCAGGTCCAGCTCTTCTAATGATTACTCGCCCCTGCTGCTCGCGCAATGTCTTTCCTGTACTGCATGCCTTCGAAGCGAATCTTCTCCACCGCTTCGTACGCGCGCGCGGTTGCGGCGGCGAGATTTGGACCGTGAGCTGTCACGCCAAGCACACGGCCTCCGGCAGTTACAACTGCCTCTCCGGAGTGTGCCGTGCCTGCGTGGAAGACTTTTACATTTGGTACTTTGTCCGCTTCATTCAATCCGTAGATCACTTTGCCTGTTGTAAACGAACCCGGATATCCTCCTGAGGCCATCACGATGCAGACTGCAGGTTCCGGCGACCATTGCAGCATTTCCGCTGAAAGCGAGCCTTTGGCGACGGCTTCGCACGCTGTGACCAGATCGCTCTCCAGGCGGAAGAGTACGGCCTGCGTTTCAGGGTCGCCAAAACGGCAGTTGAACTCCAACACCATTGGACCACGCGCAGTCATCATCAACCCTATATAAAGGACGCCTTTGTAAACCACGCCTTCGGAGCGCATGCCATTTACCACTGGCCGGGCGATGTGATGAATGATCCACTCACGCATGGTGGCATCGAGCAGGGAATCAGTGGAATAGGCGCCCATGCCGCCGGTGTTCGGACCAGTGTCGCCATCGCCCACGCGCTTGTGATCCCGGGAGGGAACCAACGGCACAATGGTTTCGCCATCGGTCATGACAAGGAACGAGAGTTCTTCTCCTTGCAGACACTCTTCGATCACGACCTGGGCTCCGGCGTCGCCGACCAGCTTGCGCGCGAGCATATCGCTCGCGATGCGCGCCGCTTCTTCTTTGGTCTTTGCGATCACGACGCCTTTACCAGCGGCCAAGCCATCGGCTTTCACCACGACAGGTGTTCCAAAAAGGGAGAGTGCCTGCTGTACTTCAGCAGGATTGCGGCAGATCGCGTAGTGCGCGCTGGGAACGTTCACGCGCTGCATGAACTCCTTGGCGAACGCTTTGCTCGCCTCCAGGTGCGCAGCCTTTTGCGAAGGTCCGAATATGGCGAGACCGCGTCGCTCGAATTCATCGACTACACCTAAGGTGAGCGGAAGCTCAGGACCCACAACGGTCAGATCGGGCCCCAGTCGATGGGCCAGTTGAACCAGCTCATCGATGCTGTGCAGGTCGGCAGGGATGCACGATGCATCGTGAGCAATGCCGGCATTGCCCGGCGCGCAAAAAATCTCCGTCACCCGTGGGGATTGGCGAAGCTTCCACACCAAGGCATGTTCGCGACCGCCGCCGCCCAAAACCAGAATCCGCATCTTGCTCCGAAGTGAAAACGCGAGGGAACAGGCAAGGGTAGGGGGAACGAAATGGTGGTGTCAACGGGGAGGGCTCTAAGTCCCGTCATTCCGAGCGCCTGATGTTGGCGAGAGGAATCCCTATCGATTTCGAGAATCTCGGGTTGAGATCCTTGCAGTCGGCAGGGACTCCTCACTCCTGCTCACGCGAACTGCACGCGTAAGCATCCGTTCGCAATGACAAACCAACAGTTACGCAGTCATCGACGTGACATTCGCCTTGCGCGCGCTCTGGAAGACCGAGAAGACCGCGCCCTGCGGATCGGCGATGATGGCGAAGCGCCCTACGCCTTCCATCGTCATTGGACCGTAGAACACCTGTGCTCCGTTGCGTTTGGCCGTCTCAACGCTCGCATCGCAGTTGGAGGTTTCGAAGTAAAGCAGCCAGTGCGGCGGAGCATTGGGATTTTGAAATTCGACAGGCGGAACGCCGCCGATGTATTCGTCGCCGTTCTTGATGTGCAGATAGCCCGAGGAATCATTCTCGCTTTTCTCCAGCTTCCAGCCGAAGAGCTGGGTGTAGAACTCGCTGGCGCGAGCGATGTCGGGCGTGTTGAGGTCGGCCCAGCAGAAGGCGCCGTCAACGTTCTTGGCGCTAATTCCCGAGTTTTTCTTTGCCTCCCACAGGCAGAAGTGCGCTCCGGTCGGGTCCTGCACAACCGCCATGCGGCCAACGTCCATCACATCGAACGGCTGAGCGAGAACCGTTCCGCCGAGTTCCGTCACCCGGCGTGCGGAATCGTCCGCGCTATGGGTCGCGATGTACAGCATCCAGTGCGGAGGCACGCCCTGTGCCTGCTGATCCTTGCGTAACGTGTAGCCCGCGGCGGCGTCTTTGCCGTCGAGTTTGAACATCGAGTAGTACTCGTCTGGACCCATCGGCAGATCGTCAACGGTCCAGCCAAACAGGTCGGTATAGAACTTTTTCGCTGCGCCCTGGTCGGTCGTAGCCAGTTCCATCCAACAGAAGGATCCGGGTTTCAGTGTGCTTGTCATGGCGCGTGAGTATAACGCCGGTAGCAGTAGCACGATTGTGAAATCTCGCCTTAAGACGAGAGTCGTAGGGATGAGCAGCTTTGGAACCGTTACCGATGACCGACGAACTTGAGCTGGATCACTTCGTGATTTCGCGATTTGGCGATTGGAAATCAGGAAATCGCGAAATCAAAAAACAGATTGACGTCTCGGATTCTCTGAACGCTTGCTTTGCACAATTTTCGTTGACAAATTCGCCTTTTATTCGGAGAATATAACGCGTATGGCTCTCACCAAACGTCAGCGACAGATCTACGACTTCCTTTCCAATTTTGTGGCGACCAAAGGCTACTCGCCGTCCTTCGAAGAGATCGGCTCGGGCATGGGCTTGCGATCGCTTGCGACCGTGCACAAGCACATCACCAATCTCGAACGCAAAGGACTGCTCAAGCGCGACTACAACCGCAGCCGCTCGATCGATGTGCTGCCGGTGAAGGGAATTCCGCGCGCGCGTCCGAAACCGGCCGAGATGCTGCGCTTGCCTTTGCTCGGGCGCATCGCTGCAGGTCGTCCGGTCGAGACTTTCGAGAATCCTGAGACGATTGCACTGGAAGACATCACGCGCTCCAAAGAAGTCTTCGTGCTCGAAGTCCGCGGTGACTCGATGCAGGACGAGCACATCGTCGACGGCGACTACGTGATGGTCGAGAAGGCAAAGAACGCGCGCGACGGCGAGATTGTCGTTGCTCTCGTCGATGGGAGCGAGACGACACTCAAGCGTTTCTATCGCGAAGGGCAGAAGGTTCGCCTGCAGCCGGCGAATGCAACGATGGCGCCGATCATGGTGGCAGCGAACGCGGTGCAGATTCAGGGAAGAGTGATTGGAGTTTTGAGGAAGTACTAGAGGCAGCTACTGGCTGCTAGCTTCTAGCCACTATCTACTACTCTGCCACAGAGGGGCGGCATGTGACATGCCCAGGACAATGTGCTGGGTCTGCGAGAAGTACTGAAGACCCGCTTCCGGCCATCGGCTTTAGTTGAACGTTGGTGTGATTTCGATACTCGTGAGTTCTGTCATCCTGAAGCGCCTCTTTTGCGCGAAGGACCTCCCGCGATGCGTCGGACTGAACTGCACTTTCTCGGCTCTTACCCCGACCGGCAGAGTGCATCGTGAAGGAGCCTTCCAGCCGGCAATGAAGTCCGAAAATATTGCCGGAGATCCGTCGCGCAAAAGAAGCGCTTCAGGATGAAAGGCTTTCACGAGCGTAGGGTCGCAACACATCAATTGCGCACATGTTCGCGTGCAGATTCTCTGGATCGATTTGCTGTCAGCAACAATTCCCACAAGAAACTTCTTTTTTCACAAGCTACCCACAGAGGTGCTCCAGCCGCGAGCGATGAAACTCGAATTTCTCCGCTTACAATCCGCTGCTGGGACCTTGGCTACTGCAGACTTAAATCTCGAACGCGGCATGCC
>DATEKE010000365.1:0-3840 GCA_035277605.1 Terriglobales bacterium
TCGCCCTGCTCTGTAAAAAGCCGGCGATCAACTACTTTGAAGCCCTCATCCTTCTGTTCAGCCACGGATTCCCCTCGAATCGAAATAACTTCCGCAGAGAATGCTACGTTTTTGTCTGCAAATCAGTCTAGCACCCGCCTCTGAGGTGTCACAAGGCGCACCTAGGGATCGAACAATTCGGTCTTCGAATTGACTTGACGCAGACAATCAATGTGTATAGTGTATCGGTTGACTAGCACACTTATATGATTTTCCGGCTGAACCCATCATCGGGCGTTCCCCTGTATGTCCAGCTCATGGAGCAGATCCGGCATGGCATCGAAACAGGCGCACTGAAAGCAGGCGATCAACTGCCGACGATTCGAAAGTTAGCCGAGGATCTCGTGATGAACCCGAACACGGTTGTGCGCGCATATCGCGAACTCGAGCACGAAGGGATCATCGAACTCAGGCACGGCTCCGGAGCCTACGTCAGCGAGTCGGTAAGCGGACGTGCCAGAGTGACACGGAAGGCGCAAAACGTCGTCCAGTCCGCGATTGAAAAACTCTCTGACCTTGGCCTTACCGAGGACGAGATACGCAGGCTTTTCGAAAACGAGATAGCTCAAATGAGGGCAGGCGTGCAATCGGGAGAAGAACATGGATGAATTTGTAATCGAAACACACGGCCTTCGGAAATCGTTCAAGGGACAGGCGGCGCTCGCAGGGCTCAACCTAAGAGTGCCCGCCGGAAGTATCTTCGGCTTCCTCGGCCGCAATGGGGCCGGAAAAACCACAACGATAAAGACTCTGATGGGGTTGTTGCGGCCCGATAGTGGCGATGCGCGCGTCTTCGGCCTGACGCCCGGCGATTCCTCATCGGGCATTCTGATTCGGCGGCGCGTCGGGTACGTTGCAGAGGACAAAGAGCTATATCCATACATGACCGTGGCCCAGATCATCCAATTCACGCGCGGCTTCTTCCCCAGGTGGCGCGATGATCTGAAGCAACGCTATGTGAAGTTATTTGAGCTTCCGCTCAACCGCAAAATTCCCGACCTCTCGAAGGGCAATCGATCGAAGCTGATGCTGCTGCTGGCGATCTGTCGAGGCGCCGATCTGCTGATCCTGGATGAACCGAGCGACGGCCTCGATCCGGTTGCCGTGAGAGACGTGCTGCGCGAGTTGGTAGCGCTCGCAGGTTCGGAAGGAATCACAATCTTCTTTTCATCTCATCAACTCGATGAAGTGGAACAAATTGCCGACCGCGTTTGCATCATCGACCACGGTACGGCAGTCGTTACCGGTTCTCTCGACGACATGAAGACTCAGTATCAGCGTTTGCGAGTGGTGTTTGGAGCGCAATTGCCCACGAATATTCGCTGGGAAGATGGTGCGGATTACGTTCACCAGGAAGGACGAATGATCGAGATATTCGCGAGCCGGAACGTGGAGGGGATTGTACAGCAAGCGCAGTCACTACCGGGCGCTTCAGTGGAGCGGTTTCCTGTGACGCTAAAAGAAATTTTTCTCGAAACGGTGAGGAGCAATTAGATGCTTTGGTACAAAGGCTGGCTGGAAACGCGCGGCAAGATGTTGCTTGCATTGCTTATTACATTCTTCCCTGTCGTGATGCTTCGAAACAAAGCTGCGCTTAACGCGGGGATCGGTGAATGGGCGGGCCAAATAGCTACGTTGAGCTTTTTTTGGACAATCGTGCCGTTATTCCTGGCCGGATCAGGCATCAAAACACAAACACTTCTTGCGAAAAGAGGTTTGCACGCCTCGATGTACTACACGCTCTCTCTACCAGTTTCGCGCTTACGACTTTTCGCCACGCGCGCCACTCTCGGCTTCATCGAAGCCGCAGCGATCTTGGCGCTAGTTCCATTCGCTATGCCGTTTCTCTTTCCCGCGTTGCGGAACTCCGTGACAGAGATGACTTTGTTCGAATACTGGCTGACGTTTATCGTTTGCAGCACGGTATTCTATTCCATCGGCCTCGTGCTATCCACGTTCTTGGATGACCTCACCCAAAATTGGACCAGTCTGGTCATCATTATACTCATGTGGAGCGGAGCGAAGTCTTTGCATCTTCCTGCGTCGCTCGACGTTTTCAGTGCTGTCGGCAAGAATTCGCCACTTTTCACGCATTCGTTACCGTGGGCACCAATGGGTGTCGCAATCGCTGCGGCCGCGATTCTATGCACGACTGCTTCCAGGATCGTCAGCGCCCGCGAATATTGACAGCAATGCAATCCTCCCCTCTTGAAAAGGCGATCTGAAAAGGCCGATTGTGAATAAAAGGACCGTTGCACTGATTGTCGTGGCCGCCGTGGTAGTTGCTGTCAGGCTCATTATAAGTAACCTTCGCTCTCACCAACAAAGCAGTCTGGGGCGGTGGGCCAACAAAGTAGTCGAGGCGTTGGAGACCGGCCGGCCAACTGGCACAAATCTCTACTGGCGAACGGTGCCATTGCGGCGTACGATGCGACTTCTGGTCGGCGTATTCCTCCTCGGATCAGTAGGCGGATTCGCAGTCGACTTGATCGTGGCTGCGTCCGGTCACCCTCCACTCCTGTACGGGTTCTATTGGCCGTTTATCATTGCCTCTCTGGCAACTTGCGCGCGGATTTTGAGACTAAAGAAGCCGCGCTGGGCGGCTTTCGCACGTTTACCTGCATTTGTCATTTTTCTGCTCGCACTCCCATTCCAATTCCGCACTACCGAACTCATCTTGCCATCGAGCGTGAAAGCTCAATTTATGTTAAGCGCAGTCGGGATTTCCGTCGGCACGGGGCTCGGGCTGTGGTTCATCATGTCTTTCCTGACAACTGAAGGTGTTGCGAGCGTGCGTATGCAAACGGAGCTCACATTGGCGCAGGGGATTCAAGCAACGCTCGTGCCGCCAATTTCACTCAAGACACCTCGATTCGAGGTGTTCGGGATTTCACTGCCGAGCACAGAGGTTGGCGGCGATCTTGTGGACGCTGTGGTAAGAGACGGAGAACTGCTGGCCTATGTGGCAGACATTTCGGGCCACGGATTACCGGCGGGACAGCTGATGGGTATGCTGAAAACTGCCATTCGAGTGTCACTGGAGTTTGGGCAGCAGCCGATCGCTCTACTTGAGAACACCGATCGAGTACTTCCGAGCCTCAAAGAGCCATACATGTACGCCACCCTAGCCCTGCTCCGGTTCGACGATTCATCTCAAGCAGAGTACTGTCTCGCCGGCCACCCGCCGATTCTTCACTATCGGAAAACTAGCAACGACGTCGCGCGGCTTGCGATGCAACAGTTTCCCGTTGGACTGACCGGAAGTGCGGAATATGTGAGCGCACGAACACCATATTCGCGGGGTGATCTTTTCGTGATCTTGACGGATGGCATTATTGAAGTGACGAATCGCCACGGCGAGGAGTTTGGGTTAGACAATGTGGAAAAATTAGTGATCGGGCACGCGACTGAGCCGTTGGCGAATATTTGGGACGCCATCCGCAATGCGACAATCGCGTGTGGTCCGCAACGAGACGATCAGAGCGCATTGGTCGTGCGCGCCCTGGAATATTAAGAAGTCTTCAGACGTTTACTTGACAACTAAATGTATAATTCACGTGCCACACTTCTAAATCACAGTTTCAATCATTCAAAACATTCGCGTCACATTTTAAGTCACCTACCGATCGGGAGGTCGCCATGAAAAAGTTGATGCTCGTTATATTCGTCTCTGTCTTCGCGCTTTTCACCGGAAGCACGGCGATGGCTCAATCCTCGGACATCTCCGGCCAGTGGCAAGGTACGCTTCACGGACCCGGCCGCGACCTACGCCTTATCCTGAAAATCTCAAAAGCTCCCGAC
>DATEKE010000366.1:0-5649 GCA_035277605.1 Terriglobales bacterium
GCGCTGCTGGGACGTCCGGGGGAGGTGATTCGTCCGCTGATCATCGCCCACAGAACGGGGCTGACCTTCGCATCGCAGATCGCGGTCTGGACAGTCGAGCGCATTTTCGATATTTCCGCGGTGACGGTCATCGTCGCTGCCGACTTGCTGCTCTCGGGCACGCTGAAAACTTTTACTGACAAGCAAATCGAAATCATGCGCGCACTCGGCGCCGTGCTCATCTTCATCGTCGTGGGCCTGCTGGCATTTGCATTCAGTGTGTGGCGAAACGGGGAGCAGATCGCGCAATGGCTGGAGCGTAAGCTGGCGCGGCGCCATGCGCACACCGGTCACCGCATCGCGTCCAAAATCAGGATCTTCAGCGCCGGTCTGCATACCATCCACGATCTCGGATCGTTTGCCGCTATTGCCTTTATCTCCATTGCGATTTGGAGCTTGATCGCGTGCGCCTACTACGCAGTTCTGCAGTCCTACAACGATGAGACCGTATACACGATGACGTTTGTGTACGGCATTATTTTGATGGCCTTCAGCGTTGCCGGTGGAGTCTTGCAGTTGCCGGTGGTGGGCGGTGGCTCGCAACTTTCCACCATCAAAGCCCTGTATTCGCTTTTTAATACTCCGCAGGAACTCGCCACTAGTTGCGGCATGATGCTCTGGCTCGTGACCTTCGTCTCAGTCACGCCATTAGGGCTCATCCTCGCTCGAGTCGAGCACGTGTCACTCCGAAAACTCGGCGAAGAATCGCATCTTGAGGAAGAGCAAGCCGAAGAGGCAGTGAGCCTGGAAAACCGATAGAGCAATCGCTCCCCACAAAGATCTTTCATGAACGCGACGGCGGCGATACGACTACGCCAGACGCCGCTGTCCTTCGCTGCTAACAGCGTAACTAACAGCGAAAACTGGCGAAAAACGTGGTTAGGAACGGACTGGCACTTCAGACAAAGGCTTTTGAATCAACGGCGTGAAGAAAAAGCGTCATTCTGCAATTTCCATCGGAGTCATCGAAATAAAAGACCACAACAGCAAAAAACGGCGGAAATCGCTGGGAAGCGTCTCCTCCGGTCATCCCTGATTCGGAACTTAGCTCGCTCGCCGTACCTGCAATAGATGCTGCAAGGGCATTCTTTCGGTGCGAGAAATTGTTGGGCTCGTCCACCGTGCTATCACACAAGATTGCTCTAAAGCGCTCGCCTCGAGCACTGGCTGAGAAAGCCCATCTTGCGGAGGATCTCCTGAAAACGGGGATCGCCATGCAGATTTCGAAACTCTGGATAAACGTTCAGATAGACCAGGTATTCATCCCTTCGTTGATAGGCGCGCTCTAACCACTCCAGAGCATCTTTATGGTCGCCTAAGCCTTCGTAAACGAATGCCTCATGAAGCGGCGAAACATACTGACCCCGTGAAGAGATCAGGTTGAGCTGTTCCAATATGTTCCGAGCATCGCTCTCTCTGCCGCTGATTCCGTACGCATAGCCGAGGCAGGCGATTTTGTCCTGCTCCCCACCGGAGTAGTCTCGAGCCTTCTCCAAAGCCGCAATCGCCTCCTGATCTCTGCCTTGCATCACCAGCGCTGGGCCCATTCGTTGCCAAACGTAAGGCAGTTGGGGATTGAGGCGGACTGCCGTTTCGAACTGTCCCATAGCTGCGTCGTAATTCTTCATCAAAGCAAGCAGAGATCCGGCGTTGGCACGGCTGTACGGCTCCATCGGACTCAGCTCAATTGCGCGGTTTGACTGTGCCAACGCCTCGTCGAACCGCCCCATGCTCTTGAGGAAAAGCGAATAGACTTCGCGTGCCAGGGCATCGTTCGGATTCAGATCAATGGCACGGCGGAACTCGCGATCAGCCTCCGCGAAATTCCACTCATATCGCCAGGAGATCCAGCCTGATTCGCGGTGGGCTTCGGAGGAATCCGGATCAATTTCAAGAACTTTTGCGAGTACTGCCCGGGAGGCCGAGTATGAAGCTTCAGGATCGGCAAATCCCTCACTGGCGATACTGCGATACAACATCGCCAACGTGATGTACGCCGGCACAAATCGTGGATTGAGTCGTATCGCGCTGCGCAGGTGCTCGGCCTTTGCCTCTGCCGCCCGCGGCATTGCCTCGGACTCCGACTTTGCTTTCAGGTAGTACTCATATCCCTGGCCGTCGACAGGCGAGGTGTTTGCAAGCCGCTGCTGGTCTTCTGGTGTAAGTTGAACGCGGATTTCCTGCGCGATTTCCCGCGCCACCTGGCTTTGCAGAGAGAGCACGTCTTGAAGATTACCATCGTAGGTGTTCGACCAAACGTGCGCACGAGCTCCCGTCTGCTCGAGCTCGGCGGTAATGCGAACGTGATTGCCTGATCGGCGAACCGTCCCATCCAGCAGATAAGTTGCACCGAGCTCTTGGGCGATCTGGTCCTGCGGCTTGGAGGTGTGCTTATATCGCAACATCGAACTCCAGGCGATTACAGCCAGGTGTTCCGACGACACCTTCCCGAATTGGGAGATCATTTCGGCTGTGAGTCCATCGGCAAAGAATTTCTGCTGAGGATCGTCGCTCAGATTTTGAAAAGGCAGCACGGCGAGAACTTTCCGTTTGGGCTCCTCAGCCGAAGAGTTATAGCGGCCAATCGCGTAAGCAATGAGCAGCAGGCTTAGTCCAAGAACGGTCAAGGCAGGAATGAGCCTGCTCTTCCCTGCCCTGAGTGGTTGAGCGGGAGGTGTTACCGGCTTGCGTTCGACAGCTCGCGGCCTCACATCGCCTACCGGAAGCATCAGCCGATACCCACCTTTAGGAATCGTCTGGATAAACCGAGGATTCTTGGGATTGTCCGCGAAGATTTTCCGAAGTTCCGAAATAGAGCGGGTGAGGACGTCATCGGTCACGAACGTGTCGGTCCAGACCGCGCGCATCAGCTTTTCTTTGGAAACCACATCGCGAGCGTCAGCCAGGCAAACCAGCACCTGCATCACTTTGGGCTCGACTCGAACGGAGTGTCCGTTCTGGCTCAAGCTGTTGAGCCGTGGGGAGATGACCCACTCACCAATCTGAAAATCGCAATCCATGCGCGCCTCGCCAGCTAGCCACAATTGCTCATACTTTTGACTCCGAAAAAGCGAATCTGTTTCCGAAGAAATTCTGAGGAAACAGTGAGCCCTCACTGCCTCCCGGCGAAATCGCCCTAAACTCGCCGCCCGCTCAGGACTTCCTCCGCACCAGCTTTCTAGCCTGCGACTCGCACCGCGCGTGCTGAGATTGCTTGAAGTCCCGTTTTCTGATTGCATTTGTACTGTCCGTGGCCGCTTCGGCCCAAACCATTGAGGTCAAGCTCCGCAACAACTATCTCGTCCTGACCAGGTGTTCGATTGCGGACAGGCATGATCTCGTGGCGCTGATCGATACCGGTGCTACTGAAACTGCGATCGATACGAAGCTCGTCAAACAGCTCCACTTACACCTCATGGCCGATAAGGCTACATTTGGAACGCGAGAGACGGCGGTATCTTCCGTCTCCATTCCTGAACTTGCTCTCGGGTCTCTGCGGTTCACGAGTTTGTCAGGAATCGCGATTGATATGCTCCGTGTAGAAAGGCAGTTGGGGGTGCATGCCGACTTGATCATCGGCATGGACGTGCTTGAGCGCAGCAATGTTGCGATCGACTACAAGGCAAAGACCATCACCTTCGGCGCAGCACCGCGCTTTGCGCACAGTTCTCCGCTCGTTCGGATCGGGCACTTAGTTCTCATACCCGTGGTGCTCGGCGCCAGGAAAATGACCCTCCAGCTCGATACCGGCTTGAACGGCGTCCTGGTCTACGGCGCTCGGATTCCAACGGCACTCCGCACCTTGAACTCGACCAGCAACACGCTCGCTGGCGGAACTTCGGTGCAAATGACGTCCGTGGCTCTACGAATTGGCGACTGGGAGCAGCGCCAGGCCACAGTCGCAGTAACGGACGATCTGCCGAACGATGTTGCTCCTTTCGATGGACTGCTGGGCCCGGTAGCCATTGGCGCTCACCGCCTTGCTTTCGACTGGAGCAAAGGAACCATGAGCTGGGAATAGCGAGTTTTGCCCATACGGGCCACTTACGTGGGAAGGTGCTGCCAGTCCCGCACGGTTTGCTGCACGATAGGAAACAGCCAGGCGTGATAAGGCTGGGTACGCTGCAACCACGGATCAGTCCCGCGCCTTTTGCAGGATGCCGGCGGTTCACGTCAACTCAACGCCGCGGGTTTCGGGAATGAAAATCGCGATCATGCCCGAAATGAAAAACGCCAACGCACATACGTAAAACGCCGAGTCCAGTCCATGTTGCTGTCCAATGCGCCCGATAGTAAACGGCGCGACCGAGCTGAGAGCGCGAGCGCCGTTGTAAGTAAGCCCCAGAGCGCGCGCACGTACGCTGGTCGGGAAAAGCTCACTCCCAATAATTCCCGATCCAGAAAAAAAGCCGGTTCCGAAGAAGGCTACGACTGCCCCGAGGACAAGCAGCACAGACGGCTGTCGCGCTGCAGCGTACGCAGGCACAAACAGAGCGGCACAAATTGTGTAAAGCATGAACGCAGGGCGCCGTCCAAGCCGGTCGGCTACCCATCCATAGCTCGCGTAGCCAGGAGCCATTCCGACGATGTTGAGGAACACAAGCAGCGTGGTCGTACTCAGCGCCCCAAAGCCGCGCCCGCCCTGGTCCACTGGGAGTGACAAGTAAGGCGGAATCCAGGTGAACAGCCCCCACCAACCGAACATGCCGAACGTATTCATGATCAGCAGCGTCAGCGTTTTTCGGCGATATGGCCCGACGAAGAGCTCGCGGAAACGCAGCTGTGAGCCGGCATTGCCGGTTGAATCTGCCTCTCGGCGCTCTTTCCATAGTTCCGACTCGGGAACGTCTTTCTGAATCCACAGCGTGACCAGTGCGGGCAGCACGCCAACGAAGAACACGTATCGCCATCCAGTCCTCGGCAGCATAATGCCAGCCACAAGTGCAGCAAGCGCGTAGCCCACCGCCCACGAGCTCTGCACCACGGCCACGGCCCTCGCACGCAAGTATGTGGGCCAACTTTCGGCCACCAGCGTGGCGCCGGTATTCCACTCGCCACCCATGCCAAGCCCGAGCAAAAAACGAATGACCGCAAGCACGAGAACCGATGTTGCAAGTCCACTGGCGAAGGAACAAACGGAATAAGTAAGAATGCTGAGCATCAGCGCGCGGGTCCGTCCGATGCGGTCGGCAATAAAGCCAAACAGCACCCCGCCGATTCCTGACGCCAGCAGTGTGAGCGTGTTCAGCAGTCCTGCGCTCTGCTTGCTCATGTGCAGGTCGCGCATAATGTGCGCGACGACGAGCGAGTAGAGCATTACATCGAAGGCATCGAGCATCCAGCCAAGCGCAGCAGCTACAAGCGTGCGACGCTGGCCGGGACCGACTTCAGCGATGAAAGCGAGCGGGTTCCGCATAAGGAAAGGCGAACACAAAGGTCACAAAGAGCCGACTTCAGAGGTCATAAGAAAATATTCGTGACCTCCGCCTTCAAACCTCCGTGACCTTCGTGTTCGCTCTTCTAAAGGGAAGCAGGTTAACAGAAGAAAAGCTCAGGACGCTAAAGAACTGTTGAGCGCAAAAAATCTTTTGGCTTTCCTCACATCCTTCC
>DATEKE010000367.1:0-3291 GCA_035277605.1 Terriglobales bacterium
TTTCCTGCTTTTTGCTGGTATTCCAACCAAAAAAGCCCGGGCGAGGGCGCCTGGCTCCACGTTAACCGCTTTCTCGCCGCTATACTTGTAGTAGCCCTTTTCTGAACCTTTTACAGGCGAATTAACTCACACATGTACGAAGTCACCGTTGAAGACAGCTTTGCGGCGGGGCATTATCTGCGCAACTATCGCGGCGAATGCGAGAACCCGCACGGGCACAACTACAAAGTCCGCATCACGCTGCAGGGCCGCGAACTCGATGCCGCCGGCCTGCTGCTCGATTTCAAAGAATTGAAGCAAGTCATGAAGCCGGTGATCGAACGTCTCGATCACCAGATGATTAACGATGTAGCACCGTTTACCACGCTGAATCCCTCCGCTGAGAACTTGGCGAAGTATTTTTACGACGAGACGAATTCCGCGTTGAAGACCTCTACCTCAAGCCGCGTGAGCGTGAAGGAAGTCACAATCTGGGAAACGGATACGACGACTGCGCGGTATTCGGAGTAATACGGGAAGGCGTTTCAACAAAAATCGTTTCACGGAGATTCGTTTCTGAAAAAGCGTTTCAATAACAGCGTTGCAGGTTACTGGTTAGTTATAAGTCTCCGCTAAAGAACTGAGACGCTCCTCTGAAACGCCTTTCTCTGAAACGCCCCATGTATCTCATCGAAATCTACAAATCCGTCCAAGGTGAGTCTTCCTTCGCAGGATTGCCTTGCATCTTTGTGCGCCTGGCCGGATGTAATCTGCGCTGCTCGTGGTGCGACAGCGAGTACACCTTCACGGGCGGATACAAATCCACGATTGATGAAGTGATGAGCCGCGTCCGGAAACTTGCTCCAGTCAAGCTGGTGGAAATTACTGGTGGCGAACCGATGCTGCAGGAACGCGAGGTGGTGCCGCTCATGCAGAAGCTCCTCGAGGAGGGCTATGAGGTGCTGATCGAGACCAGCGGCGAACGTCCCTTGGAGAACGTGCCGAAAGCCGTCCACAAGATCGTCGACGTGAAGTGTCCCGCATCGGGAGAAGGTGGCAGCTTCCGCATTTCCAACCTCGATGCGCTCACTCCGGCCGACGAGCTGAAATTCGTCATTGCCGATCGCGCCGATTACGAATTCGCCCGGAACTTCGTGCGCGAGCATCAGCTCGAGCAGAAGACGCGGAACATTCTGTTTTCTCCAGCCTTCCGCAAAGATGCCGGGCCTGCTCGCGACGCTCGCAATTGCCTGCTCGATCCACGCGAACTGGTTGAGTGGATGCTCGCCGATGGTCTCAGCGCGCGCCTCGGGTTGCAGATTCATAAGTTCATCTGGGAGCCGATGAAAAAGGGCGTTTAGGAAATCGAACCGCGGCGTTTCGCCAAATCTACTTCCCGATCATCTTCAAACCTTCGAAAAACGAACTTCCAGCATCTCGTCCTCAGCTCCGATTTGGAAACGTGCTACTCAGACCAGTTTGGAATTCGCGTGCTGCTGCGCGGTGCAGTCATCTTCGCGCACGGCTCAATCCTCTAAGTAGGAAGGCGCTAATCGACGCACAAGATTACACAGCACGCGCCCAGAACAGACTTTCGGAGGAGAACCAGAATGAAACCGCTATCTATCTTCGCTGCATTGCTCTTATGCATTGCGGTTGGCGCGCCGTCTCGCGCGCACGCTCAAGACGCTTACACGCAGTCGCAGAGTTGGCATCGAGTTCTGTCGGCTTCGGACCAGAGCCAATTTGATAAGTACTATTCCAAGTGGGTCGACGCGACACGTAAAAACGATCAGGATGACATTTCAGAGAACGCGCGCAAGATGCAGGAGATCATGGGGCGCTACAACATTCCATCGACCGTCTCGTATGACCAGGTGGCCTCGATGGGAGGGGCAGCCGGTTATCCGCAACAGGCGTATCCAAACGCCGCATACCCTGCTGCTTATGCACAGAGACTCTCGCCCGATGACCAGAAGGATTTCGACAAAGCCTACTCGAAGTGGGTGGACTCGACGCGCAAAAACGACCAAGACGACGTAAACGAAAGCGCGCGCAAGATGCAGGAGATCATGGCGCGGTACAACATTCCTTCTACGGTGCAGTTCGCTCAGGTTGCGAGCGGAGGGAACGCCGCAGCGTATCCGAATCCGGCGTATGCTCCTGTAGCGCAGGGGCAGCGGCTCTCCAGCTCCGATCAGCACGAGTTCGACGAAGCTTACAAAAAATGGATGAAAGCTCGTCACAAGAAGGATCCGGACGATATCGAGAAGAGCGCCCGCAGGATGCAGGACATCATGGCTCGTTACAACATTCCGGCGAATGTGTCATACGACCAGATCGCGTCGCCGGGAGCTTCGTACAAATAGACAGTTGTCATTGCGAGCAAAATGAGGAATTCCTGCTGAGTACAAGATGTTCATTGGCAGGAACTCCTCATGCCGAGAGCAGGCGGGCCGAGTGACAAACTGAAGCTTCCGAGTACAACCGTGCTGCTGCTCAATCCTTCCAATTACTTAGGTCGTTCGTTTAGAGTCTTCGTGCGTCTGTGGCAGCTCGCAATCGCCGGCTAAAAGCAGTTTTTCTGGAACCGCACGGCGTAGGAAAGAGGAATTTATGCGCAAGCTAGTCGGTGTCCTGATCGCAATTGCCGTCATCGTTGTCATTCTCATCTTTGCTTTGCCGTCGCTGGTGAACGTGAACCAGTATCACGACAAGATTCAGGCAGAGCTGCAGGACAAACTCCACCGCGACGTGTCGCTCGGCAAAATGTCGCTGAAGATCGTGCCGCTTTCCATCCGCGTCGCGGACGTGCAGATAGGAGAAGATCCCAATTTTCACACCGGACGACCGTTCGCCACGACTTCCGATCTCGCCGTGAGCGCGAAGCTGCTGCCTCTGCTGAGGCACCAAGTCGATCTACGTTCGCTGGAGCTCATGAATCCCAAAATAGAACTCGTGCGCAACGCACAAGGCACATGGAACTTCGCCAGCCTGGGACAGCAGCCCGCGAACGCTCCTGCACCGGCGCCAACGCAGAAGTCTGCAGCAAAGCCGACAGCCAAGCCCAGTCCTACGGCTCCGAGCACGCCGGAGAGCAAGCCGGCGGAGAATCAGCCGAGCCAGCAGCTTTCGCTGGCGGAATTGAAGATAACCAATGGACAGGTCGCAGTCACCGACGAGCAGAAGCATCAGAGCCGCAGCGTCTATGACAATATCGATCTTGACCTCACGGACTTTGAGCCGGGCAAGCCGTTCAACGTCACTCTGGCTGCACATCTTCCCGGACAAGGCGATCAGTATGTGAAGTTC
>DATEKE010000368.1:0-36441 GCA_035277605.1 Terriglobales bacterium
GTCCGCCGTCTCGAAGTTGTACACCGAGAACTGCAGTTCATCGGCCAGCCGCACATCGCCATACTTCACCACGCCACCCGTTTCCGGATCGCGCGCCCACACGATGTCGTAAATCGAATCCAGGTCCTGCAGGAACTGCGCGATCCGCTCCAGCCCATACGTCAGCTCCGCACAGATCGGGTTCAGGTCGACGCCGCCGCACTGCTGAAAGTACGTGAACTGGGTGATCTCCTGGCCATCGAGCATGACCTGCCAGCCCACTCCCCACGCGCTCAGTGTCGGGGCTTCCCAGTTGTCTTCTTCGAACTTGATGTCGTGCCGGCGCAAATCAATCCCGATCGCGCCTAGCGAGCGCAGATAGAGTTCCTGCACATCGTCCGGAGGCGGCTTCAGGATCACCTGAAGCTGTGTGTGCTTATAAAGACGATTGGGATTCTCGCCATAACGCCCGTCGGCCGGTCGCCGAGATGGCTGCAAATACGCAACACGATACGGCTTTGGTCCAAGCACGCGTAGAAATGTCTCGGGTGACATCGTGCCGGCGCCCACTTCGAGATCGTACGGCTGCTGCAGCACGCATCCGTAGTCGGCCCAGAAGGTCTGGAGCTTAAGGATGAGGTCTTGGAAAGTGAGGGGCAAAAAAGCTTCTAAGCTCCTAAGCTTCTAAGCTGCTAAGCAGCTCAGAGATTCCATTACCGATAGGAACGGCAAGGTCAGTCTGCATAGACCCATCCGCTACCCGCGGACGGTACTGAGACTTCAAAGCTTAGCAGCTCAGAAGTTCAGCAGCTTAGCAGCTCGTTCTCAGTCTAACTTGCCCAATGCAACGCTGGTTACCAGCTTACCTTCGATGTGGCGCTCGACGCACTGAGCAAGAAACTTTCTTAGGTCGGCGCCGCGCTGGCGCTTCCAAGGTTCGCTCGCAAACGCATCCACTGGAGCGCGAAACATCTCGGCCGCGAGCTGACGCGACGCTAACGACATCTCTGAGCTGGCGAGACGCTTATGCGTCGCGCACATCAGGCCATCGGCCATGGCGTGAAAATATACGCGGCCTGAGCCGTTCAACTGGTCGCCGCATACGATGCAGGCTCCCAAATCGGGAAGCAGGCCCATGAGGCGTGTGATCCAGAGATCGAAATATGTGAGCGGCATCCAGATTTCGCCGGCTTCGATGCGCGGCAGCACCGAGAGCGTCAGACGGAAGACGGCGTCGTTTGCGTCATGATCAGGCAGCAGGCCGTCGAGAACTTCGGCTAAGTACGCGAGCGCGACTGAGCGCTCATAGTCGATAGCGTGCATCAGCGGCGACTCGATTACGTCGCAGGAGTCGAGTCGCACCAGCTCTTGTCCGGCCTTCTGATCGTAATAGGCACGAACCCGTGTGAGCGGCTCGAGCGCTCCTCCGAATCTGCGCTTTGATTTCTTCGCCGAGCGGGCTACGCCGCGAATCTTGCCTTCTTCACGGGTGAAGAGCGTCACCAGCAGGTCAGCTTCCCGCAGCGGATACGTCCGCAGCACGATGGCTTCTGACTCCTTTAACACGGCGCTGACCTCGGGGGGATTCTAAATTATCCCTAAGCGCCGACCAGGAACGCAGCACTTCGTTGAGCTTCCATGCCGCTCTGTCATTCCGAACATGACGCTCTGTCATTCCGAACGCCTGATGTTGGCGGAGGAATCCCTATCGACTTCCAGAATCTCTCCCAAAGCTTGTATAAGCCCGTAGGGATTCCTCACTCCTGCTCACGCAAAAGACGCGTGAGCATCCGTTTCGGAATGACAAAAAAGAAGGGCTGCAAAACAAGAAACCCGGCCGCAACCGGGTTTTGTCGAGACAATGCTGTGAGAGCGTCAGCGGCCAAAGTACTGCGCATTCTTGCCTTCGTATTCCTTCCACTTGTCGGGCAGATCGTCGGCGGCGAAGATGGCCGACACCGGACAGACGGGAACGCACGCGCCGCAGTCGATACACTCGACCGGGTCGATAAAAAGTTGTTGCGCTTCGCCGTGAGGACCTTCGTCCTTCTTAGGGTGGATGCAGTCCACCGGGCATGCATCGACGCACGCCGTGTCCTTGGTGCCTATGCAGGGTTCTGCGATTACGTATGCCATTTCTGCTTTCTCTCCAATGAAAAGCGCCGCGAATGAACAATAAGGGCGCGATTAGTTCTGACTGGAAACAAACATTTTATCAGCAGCAGCGCCGAGGCGAAAAGCAGGAGCAATTGTTCCGACGAGCGAAATGGCTCAGAAACTATTCTGCCGTCGACTTTGGCGCGAGATAAGTGTGGGTGATGCGATCGTGCCAGCAGAGGCGGTCTTCATCGATCAGCGCCCAGGCGAAGCCCATCCCTAAAGCGGCGAAGGAGAGTGCGGTGGCGATTGCGCGGCAACGCAGGCGCGTCCGCGAAGGCGCTTGTCCGTCGAACGTGCGAAGCTGCAGTCCCGAGGCTTGCATTCCCGGTGTGCTAAGGCTGAACGAAAGCGACAGGAAGTAGTAAATCCCCAGCAGCAGGACGATACAGATTGCAGCGCTGGCAATCAGTGGCTTGGTCATCGGCAGCGATGTAGCGAAAAACTGGGAAGCAACGCCGAAAACGGCGATCGCGGCAAGCATAATCGCTCCATCGACTGCAGAAGCATAAACGCGCTGCTCCATCGACGCAGTTTGCAGCGGAATTTCGAGCTCTTCCGCCGTGATGTGTATTGGCTCCTCGGGCGCGATTTCGATTGCACTGAGCGGGTTCGGCAGAGGCGGCGGAAGTTCTTCGTCGGCTTCGAAGATGCGTAGCTGATCGCTGACAGGTTCAGCGAGTTCGTGATATTGCGCCCGCGGGAATTCGAGAATGTTCTTAACGCGCGCGTTGATTCGCGGAAAAGGCGCCAAGGGCTCGCGTTCATAGAAGTCGCTAGCCAGAGCGTCGGGAATGTAATCAACCGGGTCAGCGGGAAACGATGGCTCCGGTGGGTGCTCCAGCTCGGCTCGCGTTGAGATTACAGGTTCGGGAACCGGCTCTATGATCGGACTTGCGGCAGCAGCGCTTTCTGTCTCCTGTTTCCACCACGATGTTCGCGGCTCGGTCGACTCAATCTCTCGTTCCGGTTCTGCCGGCTCTGCATCGAAATCCAGCAGCGGCGCGTCGGGATCGAGTCGGCGACGTTTGCGTGCATTGTGCGCGCGGACCTGAAGAGAAACTTGCCGGCGCCAGTCCTGCACGGGAAGAGGATCGCCGGCACAGGCGCAGGTGCAATCACTGCCACATCGCGGACAAGCCATATCGGTAGGGTTCCCAGCGGAGCGGCTGCTGCTTTTGCACGCCTTCCATCCTGCGTGCTAAGTTCAGCGATTCGGATGATTTTCCGCCGCAATCTTGTTGTTAACACGACGCTCGCGGTTTGTCAGGTGCTACTGCTGGTTCCAATTCTCGGTTTCACCAATCTCAGTGCAAGTGTCGCATCCCAAACGCAAGCTCCACAGGAACCGCAGGCACAAAAGCCGGAGCCCAAGGGACGCGCGTCGGCGATGCTGAAGTATCGAGGCGAACCGGTTTATATCGTCGCAAATCAGTTTGAGCAAAAAGGCAACACCTACATGTTGCACGGCGAGGCTCAGATTGATTTTCGCGATTACGTCCTCTACGCCGATGAAATCAGCTACAACCAGGACACCGGTGAATCGACAGCCACAGGACATGTGAGGCTAGTTGGCGGCGATTACAACATCAACATGCAAGCCACGCACGCCGAATACAACGTGGTCGAGGGCACCGGAAAGTTTTTCGACGTTCATGGCACGACGGGCCTAAAGCTCGGCTCGCGTAAGGCAATGCTGACCACTTCGAACCCATTCACGTTTAGCGGACGCGAAGTAGACAAGGTTGGACCAAACCGGTTCACCATTCGCCACGGTAGCATCACCACCTGTGAACTTCCGCATCCCAAGTGGATCTTCAGCGCCGAGCGCGTGAATTTCGAAATCGGAGATCTCGCCAAGTTGCACAATTCGACGTTCCGGCTGATGCGAGTTCCGATCCTGTATTTCCCGTTTGTGGAACACCCGGTTGAGAACGTCGGGCGACAGTCGGGGTTCCTGATTCCCAGCTTTGGGCAATCTTCGGTGAAGGGGACGATCATTGGTGACTCGTTTTTCTGGGCCATCAATCGCAGCACCGATGCGACCATCGGACTTGAATATCTATCGAAGCGCGGTTATGCCCAGCACGGGAATTTTCGCGAATTAACCGGTCCCGACTCGTTCATCGCTGCTACGTACTTCGGAGTCGTCGATCGCGGAGCTGGTCCGGCTCACGTCGATCAGGGTGGGCAGGATGTTCACCTCCAGGCCGAACAGAATCTGCCGCACAACATTCGCGGAGTCGCGAACCTTGAATATCTGAGCAGCTACTTATTCCGTCAGGCATTCGCGGAGAACTTCACCGCGGCGGTGAACTCGGAGGTAAAGTCCGACGTATTCGTCAATCGCGATTACAACGGATACTTCATTGGTGCTCTGGCGCAGCGGTATCAGAATTTTCAAAGTACGAATAAAGGCGATCTGTTCAGCATCCTGCATGTGCCCAGCATTGATGCGGATTCTGTCGATCGACAATTGTTCAACACACCTTTACTTGCTGGATTCGATGCCGAAGCTACTGGGCTCTCCCGTCGCAGCCCAACGTTTAGCTCAGCCAATCTCGTTGGGCGACTCGATGCGCACCCACGATTGTCCTTGCCCTTGTTCCTGCGCGGCTGGACGTTCCGACCTGCGGTCGCCGTTCGCGACACTTACTACACCCAGCACAAGACGCCGGAGACTCCTTTCAGCATCGGAACCACGCTGAACAATCCGCTAAACCGCAAGGATTTCGAAGGCGAACTGGAAATCCGTCCGCCCCGCCTGGAAAAGGTCTACGAAAAAGGTATTTTCGGCAAAGCGCTGAAACACACGATTGAGCCGCGGATTACTTACGATTATGTAAGCGGCATCAATAATTTCTTGAACGTGATTCGCTTCGACAGCTCCGATATCTTGAGTGACACCAATGAAGTGGAGTACGCGATCACGAACCGCATTTACCTCAAACCGCGAAATGAGAATTGCGATCCGGCCAAGGCAGACGCCTCCTGCACACGCACTGCGACGGAGTTGCTCAGTTGGGAGGTCGCACAGAAGTACTTTATCGATCCGTACTTCGGAGGCGCGGTGGTCCCGGGCGTGCGCAACGTACTGCAAACGACGGCGGAATTTTCCGGAATCGCGTTTCTTACCGAACCGAGGATATTTTCTCCGGTTACTTCGCGTTTACGCATTCACACAAGTCAACGAACCGACCTGCAATGGCTCCTGGACTATGACATCAAAAAAGGTCAGATCAACTCCAGTAACGTTTTCTTCGACTACCACGTGGGAGCATTCTTTGTAGGAGGCAATCATGCGCTCCTGCATACTCCGGGCGAGGTTTTTCTGTCGAATCCTTTGCCGACGATTCTCAAATTCAATCAATTCCGCCTAACCAGCGGATTCGGCAATCCCTCGCGCCGCGGATTCTCGCTGGCCGGCAATGTCGGCTATGACCTGAACCTCAGCTCAGTGCAGTACACCGCGGTTCAAACTTCGTACAACTGGGACTGCTGCGGGTTGAATTTCGAATACCGCCGTTTCGTTTTGGGACCGGTGCGAAATGAGAGCCAATATCGGTTTGCCTTCAGCCTTGCCAATATAGGGACGTTCGGTAATTTGCGGCGGCAGGAGCGCGTGTTTTAGAGGCGAATCGATCGAGGCGTCTTCAGAAGAGCAGCGCGGGCGGCAAGGCAACAGGCAACGGGCTGCGGAAGGCGCGGCACGAGCTTGAACTCTCGTGCCGCCGTGGAATTCTAAGCGCCGGTGCAAGGATGCGCGATGGATGGAATGCTGCGCAGGTATTCGTAGATCGCGCGAATGTCGTGATCGCTCATGCTCTGGAACGTAGGCCATGGCATCACTTGCAGCAACGGCCCGAATTGCGGGTGAGCCATATCGAAATCTTTTCCGGTTCGAAGAATCGTGAGGAACTCCTGGTAAGTGTGACCCTCAGGGAGACCGTTTTCCGGCGTGAGATTGCGCGACGTGAACGGCCCGAACTGCATACCTCCAGCCAGATAACAATCGACGTTCACCTTCTTTGGCTGTCCCATGAATGGATCGCCACCCGCAGCGTAAGGTGGGTTCGTGTGGCAGTCATTGCATCCACCGACTGCGTTGACCAGATAACTGCCGAGTCCAACTAACTCTCGATTCTTTCCTTTCAAATCCAGAGGCACTGGAGCGATATCAAAGCCCTGCTCGACTCTGCTGTCGTTGTCTCCTCTGTCATGGTCTCGATCGTCTCGGGCCGACGACGCCAGCCACGCGATGGACACCACCGCGGCCGCGAGTCCCAGCGTTGCGAGAGTAAATCTTGGAAAGCGCATTAAATTTCTCCTTTTTTGAAATTTTGCAGCTTGAGCCTGATTTGCCAGAGATGGGCCGAAGATGTTCGGGGCCTGAGAGCGAAAAAGAGGGAAGCGCACGGCAGAGTATGCTCAATCCAAACAAAAATCAATGCCAAGCAGGAAGCGGGGAATGCCGTCTGATAGGCTTTTGCTTCGCATGCGCGCGCTCAAACGGTTCTGTCTGGTGCTGCCCTTGGTTGCTTTCATGGCCGCTTGCGGAACGCCGGGCGCTCCGCAACCGCCATCGCTGAATCTTGCGAAGCCGGTTTCGGATTTGAAAGCCGTTCGCAGCGGAGACGAGGTCGAACTCACCTGGACCGTGGCAACGGAGACCACTGACGGAGCTAAGTTTCGCCATCGCGGACAGAGCAAAGTCTGCTCGGCCGTGGATCAACCTCGAATCGATCGATGTGCGCCGCTCTCGACTCTGCCAACTTCGAAAGACCAAAAAACTGCAAGTGTCGCGGTCCAGATTCCAGCCGACAGAACTGCTCCCACTGACTACATCACTTATGCCGTGCAGGTCGACAACGATCGCGGCCGGAATGCTGGTTTTTCCAATCAGGTGCAGGTTCCGACCGCGACGGTTTCCAGCTTGAATGGTGCGCCTCTGATCCGCCTCACGCCGGAGACAGTACTCGTTACTGCGAACGTCACGCCTCGCAATGGGAGCATTGAGCAAACGTTGGAATTGCGCCGGAGCGAAAAAGATAGCGCCGCACAAGAGAGCGTCGTGGCGCGGCGAGCGCTGGACCTGTCCGAAACAGGCGAGGCCGCTAATATTGAGCTTCGCGACGATACGTTTGCCTGGGAGAAGACTTACGAGTATAGAGTGGCCGTCACCGCCTCCGCCAGAGTTCCAAATGGGGAAACGGTCACGTTCGATGCGGCAGCCTCAAATCCTCAAGAGCTGTTTGCTCACGACGTCTTCCCCCCGGCAACTCCCACCGGACTGCAAGCGGTATTCTCCGGCGCTGTAGCAGGGCAGCCTCCGGCAATCGATCTGACCTGGACTCCTGACGTCGATCGCGATCTCTCCGGCTACTTCGTATTTCGCCGTTTACAGCAGGAGCCTGCCTCAGCCGCTGTGAAGCTGAATCCTCAGCCGGTAAAAGCGCCGGCATACCACGACCCCGCGATCACGGCAGGAAACACATACGTTTATGCGGTCTCGGCTGTTGATGAGCGCGGCAACGAAAGCCAGCGGTCGGAAGAAACGTCAGAGCAAGTCCCGCAGTAGCCTCATTCTCCAGCGTTACGGGAGGTGGCGCCTGCCGCTCTTGTTTCGTTCCGGTACACCACTCCGCCCTTCATCACGAAGACCGGATGCTCCAGCGTGGTCACGTCCTTTGTCGGATCAGTGCTCACGGCAACGATGTCGGCGAACTTGCCAGGCTCGAGACTGCCAACACGGTCGGACCATCCCAGCAGGTCGGCGGCATTTACGGTTGCTGTCTGAATCGCCTGCAGCGGAGTCATGCCCATGTGGACGTACTCATTGAATTCGTGGGCATTGAGCCCATGGGGATAGACGGCGGCATCAGTTCCGAACGCGACCTTCACTCCACTGGCGAAAGCGTGCGTGAGATTCTTGCGGGCGATGCCGATGATCTGCCGCATCTTGCCTGCGTACATCGGCGGCAGTCCAATGGACTGCGCGTTCTCCAGCATCCACGTTTGCAGATAAACGGTCGGCACGAGATACGTTCCGTGCTGCTTCATCGCGGCGATTCCGGCATCGTCGATGTAGGAGCCGTGCTCGATGGAATCCACGCCGGCTTCGGTCGCCCAAAGAATTCCCTGCGCTCCATGGGCGTGCGCGGCAACTTTGCGCCCGAGACGATGCGCGTCGGCCACGATCGCCTTCATTTCTTCGAGCGTGAACTGCGAAGCTTGTGGATCGTCACCTTTTGAAAGCACGCCGCCGGTCGCGCAGATCTTCACCACGTCGGCGCCGTACTTGATCACCTCGCGCGTCTTGTGCTGCACGTTCTCGATGCCATCTGCGACTCCTTCTGCAGTTTCGTGATACGAATACGGAAGAAGATTGTCATCGCAGTGCCCGCCGGTGATGCCCAACGGAGGACCGCTTACCAGCATCCGCGGACCGGGTACAAGACCATCATTGATCGCATCCCGCAGCGCGACATCGGCGTACCCGCTCGCGCCGACGTTGCGCACCGTGGTGAACCCGGCCTCGAGTGTCACGCGGGCATTGCGTGCGCCCCAGAGCGTTGCTGACGGGATTGACTCAGCCAGCTCCTGATAACCGAAGTTCGTTCCTTTACCGATGATGTGCGTATGGGCATCGATCAAGCCAGGCACAAGCGTTGCAGCGGACAAATCAATGACCGTCGCATTCGCAGGCGCAGACCCAGAGATACTGGTGATCCGGTCTCCGTTGATGACGATCACGGGATTGTCCACCGTGCGTCCGGTCTTTACATCGAGCATGTGAGCCGCGCGGATGACAACCGGTCTGGAATTTGCAGCGGGTTGCTGCGAAAAAACCTGAGAACCGCAAAAAATGATCGAGAGAGCGAGAAGGCGAAAGATGGTTTTCATATTGGCGCGCGAATTATAACGGGTGTGCCTGCGCTGCAGGACCGGGGTTAACACGAAGGACACGAAGTCTGAGCACCAAGGTCACGGAGAACTGCAAATCGTCGTGTCCTTTCTTTTCAAACCTCCGTGACCTTCGTGTTAACTCCGGTCCGCCTGAACTCACATCTCCTCTATTTAGCGAAAACCATTCACTTCTCTCTTTACTAGCACGCGATTCTGATGGATGATGCCAAGTAGTCTCACCTCATCGTTATCAGGAGATCCCCGTGAGGGACATCTACGAACTGATTCGTCAGCGGGAAGCCGATGTCGAGCGCTTTGAAAAAGAGATCGAGCGCGCCCATACAGAGCTGGATGCGCTTCGCCTTGCCGCCAAATTACTCGACGAAAATGCGGAGACCCCGCGTCCGGTTGCGGTGACCGCGAATTCTGCCGCAGCGTCGTTCGGCGCAACACCGGTGCGTCCGGCAACCACGCCAGCCGCAACGCCTACGCCGTGGGCTTCGGCAAAGCAGTTCCCATAACCACCGGCTGAGGAGCCAATTGAGTTCTTCTGTGCACTCCCCCTCTGCCTTGGAAGAGCCCATGAGCGAACAGCGTCTCTTTCTGCGCAAGAAAGTGCCGTTGCCGGTCCCGATCGAACTGCTGCCCGGCAAGGAGATGTGGCTGCACGATATCGGCGAAGGCGGCCTGAGCGTCTCCGGCAGTTCGCGTCTTGAACCGGGTACGGCCACCTTCTTCAGCTTTCAATTTCCCGACGCCAATTCCATCATCGAAGCCAGCGGAATCGTCGCCTGGTGCGACGGATCGGGCCGCGTCGGTATCCGCTTCACGCGCATTAAGCCGGACTCAAGCGCGGTCCTGAAGCGCTGGCTCAAGAACGACGAGAAGCAATCCTCGTCCAGCGCGGAGCAGCCAGCGGCAGAACCCATCCGCGCAGGCATCGGAAGCGATGCTTCGGCACTGCGGCAGGAAATTGCCCGCGCGAACCTGGATTTTTCGGGCGCGCTCGATCTGCTCGCCGAACGCATGAAAGATCGCACCCGCGCAAGCGGCGCCGCAATTGCATTGCGAGACGACGATTCCGTGATTTGTCGAGCAAGCAGCGGCAACGCGCCTCCGGCTGGAACTCCTTTAAGCATCGACAATACCGTGACCGGCGAGTGCTATCGCTCAGGCAATATCGTGTCGATCACCGACACAGAAAAAGATGCTCGCGTTGACGCCGAACTCTGCCGCCGGCTCGAATTTCGCTCCCTGCTGATCGTGCCTATCGCGGCCGGCGAGGAGGTAATGGGGATCCTGGAAGTATTCTCGACGCTGGCGGGCAACTTTGAAGGCGGCGACGTTCTTCTGCTCGGCTCAATTGCAGAAGTAGCGGCTGAAATCTATGGCGCTCAGCAGCGCAAACCAAGTCCAGCCGCACCACTCGCAGCCCAGGACACTCCTTTTCCGGTAACCGAGCGGGTCGAGCAAATGCTGCCAGGCGCCGATACGCTTGAGGAAGCAAAGCAGGAAAATGATTCTGTGCCTGCCGACACCGCGCAGAACTCTGCTGATCCAGGCACAGGCGAGGCCATTGAGGCGCATAACGAAACACGCAGTGAAACAGGAGAGAGCGCATCGACTATGTCCTCGCCTGCGACTCAAGGTTCAGAAGATGAACGGAACGAAGCACATGAGAATCACTGGAAGCCGCGCAATTATCTCCTGCTAATGGCCGGACTCACCGTTCTCGGTATTGGCATGGGAGATATCGTTGACTGGCACATGACTTCGCGCCTCGCGCGTTCAAGCGCTCAACCCGCAGTTGTGCCAAAGGGGGAAACCAGAAGTCCCGCAGAAACCGGTGAGCCGAAGCTACATGAAGACGCTAACGGCTTGTCGATCTCTGCAGCGGAGCCGGCTAAGGCTCGGATATCTGTGACCACTCCACCTGTTAAGAACACCGTTGGCGCAAAGCTTGAGAAATCCTCGTTCCCTCTGAAGAGGGCAATTCCACTTGCGACATCCGCCCCGGTTAACCGTTCGAAAACTATCGCCTCACTCAGTCCGTCCAAAGCTGTTCCGCTTGGCGGATCTGCTCCCAATGTCGATGCTCGGGCAACAGCTCAACTCACACCGGCAAAGCTGCTGCATCGCGTTGATCCGGTGGTTCCGGATTTCGCCAAAAGCGCAGGCATTGATGAGACCGTGCTTCTGTCCGCCGTCATTGGAACCGATGGCAAGCTCAAAGACGTAAAGTTCGTGAGCGGCGATCGCGCGCTCGCCATCGAGGCATTTCGAGCCGTGCGCGATTGGCGCTATCGGCCGTACATGCTCAACGGAAAGCCAATCGAAGCCGAGACGCGGATTGTGATGAACTTCAGACCGTAAGAAGCGGTTTCAAGTTTCGAGTTTCAAGTTTCGGCAAAGCCCGATCAGCAAGAAGTATGCTGAGGATTGGCTTTGCCGAAACTCGAAACCGGTTTGTATGGGCTTTGCCGAAACCTGAAACCGGAAACTCGAAACTATTCTCGTTTGACGCTGTTTTCCCTTCGCCTTACGATTGATCAGCCCCCTGCTCTTCCATGGCCAATCCAGTTTTCTACGATCCACAACGCAAGCGCTGGCGGAATTTGCGGATCCTGCTGAACGTTGGAGGATTGGTAGCGACGTTTGTGATCGTCGTTTTTATGTACACGGCGCTCCGCAGTGAGCTCTTGCCACAGACGATCTGGCCTGAGACCCGGCATACGTATAAGCCAATTCGGGACAGGCTTAAGGCGATTCGCGAAGGGCGGCGTCCGGCCGGTCCGGCTCGGGGATCACATCGCAGGACGAACAAGCCGCCTTCTGAAATCACGCTGAATGAGGACGAGGGGCTGCGCGCGGCCTTTTATGTCACCTGGGACAAGGGCAGCTATTCATCGCTCAAAGAGTATTTGAAACAGGTCGATCTTCTCTATCCGGAATGGCTGCACGTCCTCACGCCAGACGGACGCATCCAGGGTTCTGATCCGCTCACCAACGAGATGTTCGACGTCGTTCGCGGCACTTCCATTCACCGCGTCGATGATCAGGTGATGCCGCTGATTCATGCCGAGAAAGCCGATGTCGAAGTCTTTCCCTTAGTGAACAATTTCGATCCCGCCGGAGGAAAATGGCTGCCGAACGTCGGCGATTTCTTTGCCAACGTTGATGGGCGCGCAAATTTCCGCCGGCAACTGCTCACGTTTCTTGCCTCTGATGATAAGTTTCGCGGCGTCTCCGTCGATTTTGAAGATTTTCCCGCATCGGCACAGCCCGGTTTCAACGCGTTGATCGCGGAGATGGCTTCGGACCTGCACGCGCGCGGGTTGAAGATGTACATCAACGTCCCTGCCGACGATGATGACTTCAACTACAAATACCTGGCCGATAACTCCGATGGTCTCATCCTCATGGATTACGACGAGCACCAATCGGAGAGCAAAGCCGGACCGGTTGCCAGCCAGCAATTCTTCGTCAGCAACATTCAGAAAGCACTTAAGCTCATTCCGCGAGACAAGCTGATCGTGGCTATCGGCAACTACGGCTACGAGTGGGGCGACAAACCGATCGAGTGCCCGGAAGGCAATCATGCTCTGGTCTGCAATCTTTCCGTGCAGGATGCATGGATTCGCTCGTCAGATTCCGACGTGCCAGTCGAGGTCGATCCGACATCGCTGAACCCGCATATTGCTTTCGCGGAAGATGATGGCACGCATCACCAGATCTGGTTTCTCGATGCAATTACGGCAATCAATGAAATGCGCGCGGCGCGTGACCTCGGCATTCGAACTTTTGCTCTGTGGAGGCTTGGATCCGAAGATCGTTCGCTTTGGGAAATATGGGACCGTCCGAAGGCTTCCGATCCTGTCACGAAACTTGCCAACGTCCCACCCGGACCAGACGTTTCCACGGAAGGTGAAGGCGACATTCTGCGTATCACGCAGCGTCCTGCCGCGGGAACACGCACGGTAACGGTGGACGCGCGCACTCGGCTTGTCACGGGTGAGCACTTCACTAAGCTGCCCAATCCATACGAGCTTACGGCCTATGGATACAAGCCAAAAGAAGTTGCCATCACCTTTGACGATGGCCCCGATCCCACCTACACGCCGCAGATGCTTGATGTTCTCAAGCGCAAGAACGCAAAAGCAACGTTCTTCCTGATCGGTATTCCTGCCGAGAACAATCCGGGACTGGTGACGCGCATCTACCAGGAGGGCCATGAGATCGGTAATCACACGCTCACGCATCCCAACGTGAGCGAAGTTTCGGCATGGCGCTTTGAAAAAGAAATCAATGTCACCGAGCGATTGTTCGCCGCGAAGCTCGGCGTAAAACCGCTGTTCTTCCGCCCGCCTTACTCCGTCGATCAGGAACCCGACACTGCGGAAGAAGTACGTCCTCTCCAGACGGTGCAGGACATGGGTTACATCACGGTGGGCGACAAGATCGATCCCAACGACTGGGATCCGAATCCGCGCCCTTCGCCGGAAGAAATTGCGCAGAGGGTGTTCGATCAACTCGGGGACGGCGGCAGCATTATTTTGCTGCACGATGGCGGAGGCGATCGCTCGCACACGGTGAAGGCGCTGCCGATGATTATCGATGGCGTTCGCGAGCGAGGTTACCAGATCGTTCCCGTTTCGGACCTCATCGGACAAACTCGCGCAGAGGTCATGCCGCCGCTCGCGACCTCGCGCGAGCTGTGGGCCGCTCGCGTCGATAATCTGGCTTTCTGGATGTTCAGCATCATTCTGATCGGAATCCAGATCATCTTCTTTGCCGGCGACATTCTCATGAGCGGACGCCTGCTGGTAATCGGAGCACTCGCCACGATCGATCGAATTCGTGGCTCTTCGTCACAGAACCTCGATCCCAGCTTTCAGCCGCCGGTTGCGGTGCTCATTCCTGCGTATAACGAAGAGAAGGTCATTGAACGGACCGTTCGCTCCGTACTCGCCTCGCAGTATCCGAAGTTGCGCGTGATTGTGATCGACGACGGATCGAAGGACCGCACCCTCGAGATCGCGCGCACGAGATTTCAGAAAGAGATTGCCTCTGGCAAAGTGCTGGTGCTGACGAAACCTAATTCAGGAAAGGCCGAGGCTCTGAATTTCGGACTTCAGCATGTGACAGAAGACTTTTACGTTGGAATCGATGCCGATACCGTAATCGCCCGTGAAGCGATTGCCCGCTTGATTCCCCATTTTGCCGATCCGAATATCGGGGCTGTCGCTGGAAACGCCAAAGTCGGCAACCGCGTGAATATCTGGACGCGCTGGCAGGCGCTGGAATACATCACCAGCCAGAACTTTGAGCGTCGCGCTCTCGACTTGCTCGGCGCGGTCACGGTAGTTCCCGGAGCTTTAGGTGCGTGGCGTACCGATTTGGTACGCAAGGCCGGCGGCTACCACATCAACACCGTTGCCGAAGACGCCGATCTCACCATGAGCATTCTTCGCATGGGTCCGTGCGTCATTTATGAAGATCGTGCCTTGGCGTACACCGAAGCTCCTATGAACGCTCGCGGATTAATGCGCCAGCGTTTTCGCTGGTCGTTCGGAATTTTGCAGGCAGTTTGGAAGCACCGCGGTGCATTTCTGCGCCGCGGCAGCTTCGGCTGGTTTGCACTGCCGAATATCGTCGTCTTTCAGATCTTTCTTCCCCTCGTGTCGCCATTCATCGATGTGATGTTCGTCGTGAGCGCAGTCTGGTACCTGCTTGATCGCCATTTCCATCCTTACGCGGCAAATCCCGCCAGCTTCCAGAAGCTGGTGATCTACTTCTTGAGTTTTCTGGTGATCGATTTCCTGGCGTCGAGTTTGGCGTTTGCATTGGAGCGTCGCGACCCCCGCCAGCATGAGGATTACTGGCTGCTGGCCGACATCTGGATTCAGCGCTTTACCTATCGCCAGGTCTTTTCGGTGGTGCTCTTCAAGACCATCAAGCGAGCGATCGATGGCCGCGCCTTCTCTTGGGACAAACTGGAACGTACCGCCGCGCTCTCGCATGGTGGAGACTGAAGATTTTCTTCGTCCCACAATGGGAACGGAGGCTCCTGCAAAATCAGATGTGTTGTGCGCCGTCCTGCTCAGCGCCGACTGCCTGCGGGGCTGCCGTCAGCTCTTCGTAGGTGATGCGGTCGTTGGTGAAGATGCAGATTTGACCGGCAATCTTCATCGATTCCTCGGCGACCTTTCGCGCAGGGAGATTGGTGTTGTTCATCAGCGCGCGCGCGGCCGCGAGTGCATACGATCCGCCGCTACCGATGGCAGCGATACCTTCGTCCGGCTCGATTACGTCGCCCGCACCGCTGATCAGAAACGTCTGACCTGGATCAGCCACGATCAGCAGCGCCTCCAGATTTCGCAGGATCTTGTCGGTCCTCCAGTCTTTGGCGAGTTCCACGGCGGCGCGTCCGAGATTGCCATGATATTGCTCGAGCTTTGCCTCGAAGCGGCTGAAGAGCGAGAACGCATCGGCAGTTGAGCCGGCAAAGCCGGCAAGAATTCGATCCTGATAAAGACGGCGAATTTTGCGAGCGGTGTGCTTGATGACTCCTTCGCCCAGCGTGACCTGGCCGTCTGCGGCCATCACAACTTTGCCGTCGCGACGCACACAGAGCACAGTTGTCGAGCGGATTCGCGGAGTGTTTCTTGGTCGAGGATTCGCGGAATTGGAGCGCTGTGGAAATTTCATGCGATAAGAGAATTATAGAGAACGCCAGCATCTTAGGATGCCGTGCCTCCAGCACTCGATTCATCTCCACGCAAGCCCAGGACTTCGTCCTGGGCTTGCATCCGCCTCAGGCGGACGTGCCTCCGGCACTCAGAGGAGCTGATCGCACCGCAGATCGACAATCCAAATCGCTCCTGGTTAGGTACGCTGGAGATGAAAGTACGAGAACCGCGATAGGCCGGATGCCGAGTGCCGAATGCCGAGTGCCGCTTCTCTTCACACTGCCGCAGTCTGCCGTTCGCCCGACAAGTGCCAAATCTCCGCAGCGTACTCGCGAATGGTGCGATCGCTCGAGAATTTTCCCATGCGCGCGACATTGAGCATCGCTCGACGCGACCAGTTCTCCTGATCGGTGAAATCGCGCTGCGCGCGCTCGTGCGTTTCGATGTACGACGGCAAATCGGCGAGGTGGAAATAGCGATCGCGATAGACCATCGTCTCGTATACCCAGCGAAACAGGCCGAATTCTGTTGGACAGAAACGATCGGAAGATAGCGCATCGATCACACGACGAATGCGCGGATCGGCGTCGTAGATCTCGCGTGCCTGGAAGCTACGCGACTGGCGCTCCGCAATCTGTTCGGCCGTGAGCCCGAAGACGTACATGTTCTCGCTGCCGACTTTTTCGAGAATCTCGATGTTGGCGCCATCGAGCGTGGCCATCGTGAGCGCGCCGTTCATCGCCAGCTTCATGTTACCCGTGCCGGAAGCTTCCATTCCGGCAGTTGAGATCTGCTCACTCAGGTCGGCTGCGGGAATGATGATCTCTGCCAGCGACACTCGATAGTCGGGAACAAACGCAATCTTGATCTGATCGCGCACTCTCTTATCCGCGTTAATGGTGCGCGCGACGTTGTTGATGAGCTTGATGATCTGCGTTGCCGCCAGATACGCCGGAGCCGACTTTCCCGCGAACACGTAGGTTGCCGGTGTGGTGAGCGTCTCGCCGTCTTCGGTGATGCGCAAATAGTCGTAGGTGATACGCAGCAGATTCAGAAGCTGGCGTTTGTATTCGTGGAAGCGCTTGATCTGCACGTCGAACATCGACTCGGGATCGACGAGCACGCCTGATGTTTGCGCAATCACCTTTGCCAGGCGCTGCTTGTTATCGCGTTTGACCTCGCGGAACTCGGACCGAATGGCAGCGTCGCCGGCGTAGGGCTCGAAGAGATGAATCTGATCGAAGTCGGTGATCCACTCTTCGCCGATGGTGCGACACAGCAATTGAGATAGCCCAGGATTCGCCTTCAGAATCCAGCGCCTATGCGCCACGCCGTTCGTCTTGTTGTTGAAGCGCTCCGGCCACATCTTGGCGAAATCGGGCACGAGCGTCTTCTTCACGAGTTCGCTGTGCAGCTCGGAAACGCCATTCACCGAATGACTGCCGACAATCGCCAACAGAGCCATACGCACCTGTTTCTCGCCGGCCTCTTCGATGATCGACATGCGCCGAGGCCGCTCGAAATCCAGAGGATCGGATTGCACCACCTTCACCAGGAAGTTGTGATTGATGTTGAAGATGATGTTCATGTGCCGCGGCAGCACATACTCCATCAGCGGCAGCGGCCACTTCTCCAGCGCCTCCGGCAGCAGCGTGTGATTGGTGTAGGCAAATGTCGCCCGTGTGATCTCCCACGCTCGCTTCCACTCCATCCCGTGCTCGTCGACCAATAGCCGCATCATTTCGGGAACGGCGAGCGCCGGATGCGTGTCGTTCATCTGAATGGCGATCTTGTCAGGAATCTGTTCCAAATCGGAATTGTCGGCCAGGAAGCCGCGCAGGATGTCCCGCAGCGCGCACGCCACGAGGAAGTACTCCTGCAGCAGGCGCAGCTCTTTTCCTGACTTCACCTGGTCCGACGGATAGAGCACGCGCGAAATATTTTCGCCGGCAATCTTCTGTTCGACGGCGCGAATGTAGTCGCCGCGATTAAAGATCTGGATATCGAAGTCCTCCGAGGCCTGCGCGGCGAAGAGTCGCAGGTAATTGACGGTTCGTCCGCCATATCCAGCAACCGGCAAATCGCTGGGTACGCCAAGCACCAGCTTCTGATCCGTCCACTTCGCATCGCGCGCATGAACATCGCAGCGCCCATAAATGGGAACTTCGACTGAGAGCGCAGGATGCGGAATGAGCAGAGGCGTTCCGTATTTTTTCCAACGATCCGGCTTCTCGCGCTGGTAGCCGTCCTGAATCTCCTGCGTGAACATCCCGAACTCGTAGTCGATGCCATAGCCGAACCCTGGCATGCCCAACGTCGCCATCGATTCCAGAAAACACGCTGCCAGCCGACCGAGGCCGCCGTTTCCTAATCCAGCATCCACTTCGGTTTCGAGAACCTCATCAAGATCCACTCCGTGCTCTGCCAGCGCTTCGCGACACAGATGCGTGAGCTGCAAATTGCAAAGGTTGTCGCTGAGCGCACGGCCCATCAGGAATTCCATTGAGAGGTAATAGAGCCGCTTTGCTCCTGTCGTTCGGTAGCGCTCTTCTGTTTCGAGCATGCCGTCGATCAGGCGGTCGCGAATCGCCAGCGCCAGCGGACGAAGAATCGCTTTGGGCGTAAGGTCCACCCGGGATTGTGCAAGGGTGTAACGGATATGTTTGAGAACCGCCTGCCAGAGCTCGTCGGGCGAAGAAAAGCCTGGACGCAAGGCTGGACGTACCGTCATGGAAGACATCGATGAATCCTAAGTATTGCGACATTAATGAATGTAAACGAGTGGAAAGGAGGGGGCAAACTGCGGGCTGCTGGATGGGGTGTTCTTTGTCATTCCGAGCGTATGCTCACGCGTGTGGTTCGCGTGAGCGGGAGAGAGGAATCCCTACCACGAAGATGACTGTTTGGGTGAGAGTGCGTGCTCAAGTTCACAGTGTAGGAATCGATTGGGATTCCTACGCCAGAACCAGGCGTTCGGAATGACAGAAACGTACGGTTCTGCTTAAGCCGCGCCGGCCTCTAGCCTGCGCGCGCGCACATTGCGCAGCTCTCGGCGGGCGCTCTCATTCTCAGCGAGGACGTCGAGCGCTTCAGCCAGCTTGCGCTGCATCTCATCCGACCGATTGAGAACGGATTCAAGCCTTTGCAGGACGCCTTCTGCTCGGGTCAGCAGAATTTGTACCTGGGCGGATGGGCGATCCGGCGCGCCCTCGGCAATCACGCTCGTGGCGAAGCGCACCGGACGACTATCAAGCCACTGATCAAGTTCCGATGAGAACGCAAGCACGGCACTGTGGTCCTTGCCCGCCGGCCGATGCACCGGAAGTCCGAGTTGTGCTTCCCAGCGCTGCACGGTGCGCACTCCCCGACCAAGATAGTTTGCAATTTCTTTCCAGGAATTGAGAATTCGACGCTCAGCCATTTCCATTTTCCTCGAACCTTATGGATGAAAAAGAAAAACCAATGATTGGGAGGTAGTTGCTCTCACGAACGACTCTTTAGAGCTTCTACGCTGAGCAAGCGTCGCGTCAACGCGCGCCGCGGCTCATTGTAACTCCGCTGTTATTATTTGGATGCAAGCTGTTGAGTCTAAATGAAATGTAACGATGTATCTGGCGCAAGTTGTCGTCGATGCAATAGCCCGGAAATGAAGCTCCCGCAAAGCATTACCACAACAACTTCAACCCAAATTGAATCTGTCGAGAGGAAGTCGAAGTGCTGGTAATCGCGCCGGCGGTTCCAGACACGCCTGACGGAGTGAAGACGATCAAGTTGGGCGTGTTGAAATTCGCCCTGTTCAGCAGATTGAAAATCTCAGCGCGAAATTGCAGGTCGAGCGACTCGCGCAATTTCGTGTTCTTCACGAAGGACTGATCCCAGGTTGCAAGTCCAGGTCCGGTCAAACTATTCCGGCTGAGGTTTCCATAGAAACCGCTGTTTGGCGGGGGTTGAAGGAACGCGGCAGGAGTAAACCACTGCGAGGGATTCCCGGTGTTGGCCGATCCATTGAAGTTCGGATTCACAAACGGACGCACAGGATTGCGCGTGTCGCCGTTATTCGAAGGGTTATAGCTGAGCTGCGGCGTAAAAGGAAATCCACTCTGTGCTGTGAGAATGCCATTCACCGACCATCCGCCAAGAATCGTCTGCATCGCTCCCTCAGCATCGTGCAGCAGGTGATGTCCGCGCCCAAAGGGAAGATCCCACGTCGCGCTGATGACTCCCGCATTTCTGACGTCGTACGTCGCGGGTCCCCAATCGGCGCGGAGATTGAATGGATTCGACACCAGTCCGGGCGCATTTCCCGCAGTCGTCTGGTTGAGTGAATCGCCGTCGTCGAGGGCTTTTGACCACGTGTAGACGCCGCGTAGCATGAGCGAATTCCCGAGACGGTGCTTCACGTCCGCCTGCAGCGCATTGTAAGAGCTTGTTCCCAGCGCGAACCACGTCCACGTATTCGCGATCGAAGGAGTAGGCTTTACGTTCGTCGGAACGAAAAAGGCGCCGGCAGGAACTGGCTGTCCCGCAAGTGGAGCGGGAAAGTTCGCGGGATAAACCGCCGGGCACGGCGCAGCCGGGCAGATGACTGGGAACGGCTCATTTGCATCAAGCCCCAGCAACTCATGATATCCGTGCGATCCGACATATCCGAGCGTGAGCGTTGTGTTGGCTAACAACTCGCGCTCGACGCGCAAAGAATAGGAGATCAGCGTGGGAGTCTTCATGTCCGGCTGCACGCCGCCGGGCACCAGAAGTGCATTGTTAGGCACTGGAGCATTGGGGTTGATCGGCAACGACCCAACCGGCAGATTTGGAACGTTGTACACGGGATTAAACGGAGCGTTTTGGTCGGCGCGATACCCGAGCGCGTCCTGAAGGTCGTTGTAGATTCCGAAGCCGGCGCGAACGACGGTTTTGGTTCCCCACGGACTCCACGCGATGCCAACCCGCGGTTCGGGCAGGAACCGCGCGTTGTTTGTCGTGAAAAACGAATTCCCAGTGTGGGGCTGCGACGAGATAACGCCGCTGGTAAACGTGTAGTTCGCGGCGCGTCCATGCGCCTCGTTCCAACCGGTCGAAAACTCGCTGCGGAATCCCAAGGAGAGTGTGAGTCTCGGTGTAAGCCGCATCGCATCCTGCGCATACCATGCTCCGAAGAGCGAGCGCCAGTTCATCTCACTTGGCTTTGGGTCGAACAAAAAGCCCCCTATCGTGCCTTGGAGGAACGTTTGCAGGCTCGTGAAGGTCGCCTGTCCGAACTGGCTGAGTGCGATGGTCTCATTCGACTGGAACGGCTGGAGCCAAACACCCAATGTGATCTGATGGCGTCCTCGCGTGAAGGCAAAGCGATCCTCGGCAGTGAACAGGTTGCGCGCGATATGCAGATTGCTGCCGTTGTTGCTTCCCGCCAGTCCGAGCTGCGCCTGGGGATTCGACGCTGCACTGCCCCCCACTACCACGGCGCCTACCGGACGTCCCGCCAGGAATCCAGGCACGCTGGCCGCAGGTGTTCCCGGAGTGGGTTCGCCGGTAAAGAAATAGCCGGCCCGCGAAAAACCGAATCGCACCGTATTCGCAAATGCAGATGCGGCATGGTTCTCTTCAATACTCAGCACTTGCTCGCGCAAATCGAGAATGTCGCTGCTGTAAGGATTGAGCGTCGTTGCGGTCACGTCCCCGCCGTCATCGATCGTGTAGGCCGCTGTTAGGGAATCGCGGTTCGTGATTGCATGATCGAGTCGCAGAGTTCCAAAATCTTCGCGAATCATCTGCAGCGGACTGCTGAAAACTTCGGCGATGCCGTTGAAATCGGGATCCGTTGCCGAGGGCGTTGGCCAGAGATTGAGCAGAGGCACAACGCTGGGCACCGCCTTTGCCCGCGACGCCAAATCGGGAACAAACGCGGCCGAAGTCTGGTGCAGGCTCTGCCGGAATCCTTCGTAGTTGGCGAAGATGAACGTTTTGTCCTTAACGATCGGTCCGCCAAACGAGCCGCCGAATTGGTTGCGGTGAAACGGCGGTGCGTCCCCCTGATCGAAGAAGTTGGGCGCATCCAGAGCGTTGTTCCGCAAGAACTCAAAGACCGAACCGTGAAATCCATTCGTGCCGGCTTGGGTGACGATGACCACTTGTCCACCCGGATGTTTGCCGTAGGTCGCGTCGTAAGAATCACGCAAAACGTTGAACTCCCGAACGCCGTCGATTCCCAGCAGCTGTTGGCTCGATCCTCCGGGCTGCATGTTGTTCTCCGCAGCGCCGGTAAACTCGACTCCGTTCAGCAGAAAGATATTTTGTTGCGGCCGATTTCCGGAAACAGAAAAGTTGTTGCCGGTCGTCGAGTTGGAAACGCCGATGCCTCCGGTCTTCTCTGACGTGAAGTTAACGACGCCTGGATTCAGCGTGAGCAGCAGATCGTAGCTTCGTCCGTTCAGAGGCAAATCTTTGATCTGGCGCTCTCCGACAACCCCGGAAATATCCTGAGTCGTAGGATTCAACGATGCGGAAGTAGCGCTGACGGTGACCTGCTCTCCCACGGGGCCGACGCGCAGATGCAAATCGACACTCGCATCCTGCCCAACTTCAAGCTGAATGCCCGTCCTGACCTCCTCGGCAAAGCCGTTCTTCGTCGCGCGCAGCTCGTATCGGCCCAGCGGCAAAGAGAAAAAGTCGTAACGCCCGGCAGCGTTGCTGACCACGGCTCGTGTAAATCCCGTATCAAGGTTCTTGGCGGTGATAGTCGCGCCGTTGACTACTGCTTTGGATGGGTCGAGCACCAGTCCCGAGAGCTTGGCTCCAACTTGGCAATAGGCTGCCGAACCGGCAAGAAGAATCAAAGCGAACAAGAACGAACTGATCGAGGATTTGCTTAGAATCACGTATATACCTGCCACAAATCGTTATAGTGCGGCGATTATATACGGAACGTGAACTAGAAGTGCTCGGACCGAAACGGGATGAATTGCAGTGCAGAACCTGGGGTTTAAGTGATGAACAACGAATTCCCGCATCTCGCTGCAGCCTTCTAAGTTCATCTGATCTTCTCGCATTCCCGAGGTTCTGCGCAGTTGTCGCCGCGGCACTCGCCGCATAAGATTGCGTACTCACAATCAGGAGGAAGCTATCTTCAGCCGGACGAAGAATTCAGTGCCATGGCGCGAACGGGGCGAGTTCTGGCGAGGTGTGCCGCGAGCGTCGCGGATCGCGCTGCTTGCCGGTGTCTTCTTGCTGTTCGCGACCATGGGATTCGTGCAGCTCCTGATGGTTCCAGTCAGGCAAACGGTTCTGTCCACAATTGCGATCGTTTGTATCTACGGCGGGTTCGCCGTGGGATATGCATTGCTATCGATCCTGCGCAAATTTCGCTGGCTGCCGTTGTGGGGATTACTTCACGCCGGCGCGTTCTTCATCGTGGGCAACATCCATCATCCACCGCCGCAAAACAGAGCTGATCTGCAAAAGCAAATGACGGTGCTTGGCGTCTGTGCAACCGTTTCCATCGCCATCGGATACATCCTGTTTATCTTCTTCATCCGTCGCGAGGGCAATCGCTACTTCCGCATTCAGGCCGAGATTGAGCTTGCGCGTGAGATTCACCGCTCGCTGGTCCCCAGCTTCGAACGCACGATCGATGGATTCGAGGTGTTTGGAGCTTCGGTCGCCAGCGGGGAAGTCGGCGGCGATCTAGTCGACATCGTGGAGCATCCGTCGGGATGGATGAGTTACATCGCCGATATCTCAGGCCATGGTGTCTCCTCGGGCGTGCTGATGGCCATGTTCAAGACATCGGTGCGCAGCCGCCTCTCGGACGGAGGTTCTCCCGGAGAGCTGCTCGCGGAGGTGCACCGCACGCTCTTTCCGCTCAAGATGCCGAATATGTTTGTGACCGCAGGAGTGCTCCAGTTCTGCGCGAGCAACGGCGTGAACTTCTCGCTTGCCGGACATCCACCGCTGCTGCGCTACAGCCGAGTGCAATGCTCGATTGTGGAATACGATTCGCAGAACATGCCGCTCGGGATCCTGCCGGAACAGAGCTTTGCCGCAGCCAGACTGCAATGTGATCCCGGCGACGTTCTTCTCCTTCTGACCGACGGTTTCAGCGAGGTCTTCAATGGTCACGGTGCCGAATTGGGAATTGACCCTTTGAAGCAGGAATTCCAAAAAGCCGCCGACCGACCTCTGCCGGAGATTTTCGACCGCCTCCGCAAGCTCTCATTGAGCTTTGGCCGCCAGGATGACGACCAAACACTGCTGCTGGTGCGTTGCACGTCATAGGCTTTGCTAAGCGTGACTTGGTGGAATCTGCTTCAGTGTTGAGCCATTCCACTTGTCTCGTATGCCGATGAGCTGGCGTTCAGATTCAACAATCGCAAAGATGGGTCGTCAGTCGCTCTATTCCTCAAGATCGATCAATTCTGCCGTTTTAATGACGATTTGAGTTGGGGTGATAGTGAAAAATATCGAAAGCGGTGGTACACCGTGGAACCCCACGAGTTTCATTCGGTGCAGCTTGGTACCCGGAACGCGCGGGAATAATTCAGGGCTGTTTTGCAGGGCTGGATACATCGTCATCATGGCTTCATCCAGCCGCTTCCAGTTAAGTCTGTAGCCCGCTATCTGATCAGCAAAAAGCTTGTCTTCTACGATCTCCCGCGATGCCATAGTTATACGGCATCATCATCATCGGTGAGATTAAGCTCGCGTGCTAGTTCTTGGCCTCGAACAATTTCAGCAGGAGAGAGCGGTTCATCTGAGAGAAAGATGCTTCCGTATGGAATGCTCTCATTCTCTTTTGTCATCTTCCATCCGACAAATCTATGGCTCAATTCGCTGCTTTGTTCAGCGTCCAAATCCCACAAATCTTCAATGATGCTATCCACTAGCGCGATTTCTCTGCCGGAAAATAATTTCAAGTTCGGTTCTTCAAGATTTACAGTGCGCACCTGCTCGTTACCGCCCTTGAGCGGCAGACGCTGAATCACCAATTTCCCTTGTTCCTTTAGTTTGTCCCGAACCGGCACTAGTCTCCGCGGGGCAGGGCCCTTGCGCAGATGCTGGTATTCGACGGCGGTAATCGCTTCGCCCCAGTGACCAAACGACAAAAAATCTGAGAGGTAGAGAATTTTATTCAACTTCACCGCGCCGAATTTCGGATCAGTGGCGCACTTTTGGCTGATGTAGAGAATCAATTCAGCCAACTTTTCTTCGTTACCGATTATGGTAGCCATCATTGCCCACTCCCATTTTGCAGCAAAGCGAGCCGTCGCAGGAGTCTGTGTGTGCTGAGTTTGGTAAAATATAATGTACTTACCTTTTTAACAAGTACAGTATATTTTACAACACTACACGATGCCTAGAACCACTGACAACGGCACTGAAGCTGGGTTTGCTCGCGAGTTTGGACAGCAACTGGAGAAGTTTCTGGAAGACCGTCTCATAAGACCAGCCGAGGCCGCTGAAAGGATGGGTACGTATAAACAAAAACTGAATGGCTACATCAACGACCAGAAGCGGCTAACGAAAGAGCGAAAGATTGTGATGGTTCGAGTAAAGCCAGAGTCGGATCTTTTGTTTCTCGCTTGCGCTAAGCTCGGCTTCATTTTCGAATACGGCGGTTATCGAATAAGGGCAGAAAAGTCTGACGGTACGGCAGTACCCCAAGCTGAACCCCGCCAATTGTCATTCAGTTTCACTGGTAAATTTAATTTGACCGATGAGCAGCCGGATTTAGCGCTTGCAATAAAACGACCGCAGGGTCGAATCGATTTATCCATTTCCTTAGGAGCGGCGGCTACTTGAGGCATAATGCGCGCCGCTACATGCGAAGAGCCGATCCGTTCATCCTGCCCGGCGAGAGGCGCGCTTTGCAGAGTTCTAGCTTGCAGCTTTCCTTCCTCATTTGACCCTCTTCCCTCGCACTCCCTAGAATCGAAGATTCTGTTTCCTTTCCAACTCACTGCATGGGGCTGCGGGTCTTCAACACACTTTCAGGGCGGGTCGAAGAGCTGAAGACGCTCGATGACAAGCGCATCCGCATGTACTCTTGCGGGCCTACCGTCTATGACTACGGGCACATTGGCAACTTCCGTACATTCGTTTTTGTCGATCTCTTCCGCCGCTTTCTGCGCCAGAGCGGATACGAGCTGCACCACGTGATGAATGTCACCGACGTGGACGACAAGATCATCCGTAACTCGTCGGCGAAGGGCATGGGCGTACGCGAGTACGCCGCGAAATACGAGAAGGCGTTCTTTGAGGACATGCACATGCTCGCGCTGGAAAAGCCGGAGCAGATCGCGCGGGCCACCGAGCACATTCCCGAAATGGCTTCGCTGATCGCCCGCCTGCAGCACAAGGGGTTTGCCTACAAGGTCGAAGATGGCTCGTATTACTTCCCCATTGCCAAGTTTCCCAAGTACGGAAAGCTGTCCAAAAAAGACATGACCGGCATCTCCGACGGCGCGCGCGTCGATGTGGACGAATACGAGAAAGATAATGTTCGCGACTTCGCGCTCTGGAAGTCGCCGAAGCCAGGTGAGGCAAAGTGGGAGACGGAGATCGGTCCCGGACGGCCGGGCTGGCATATCGAGTGCTCGGCGATGGCGATGGAGTACCTGGGCGATACGCTCGACGTCCACCTTGGCGGCGAAGACCTGATCTTTCCCCATCACGAGAACGAGATCGCACAATCAGAAGCTGCGACGGGCAAAACGTTCTCACGGTACTGGATGCACGTGCGTTTTCTGCTGGTCGAAGGGCAGAAGATGTCGAAGAGCCTCGGCAACTTCTACACGCCGCGCGATCTGATGCTCAAGGGCCACAAGGCTTCCTCGATCCGCTATTTGCTTTCTTCCGTTCCCTATCAGAAGCAGCTCAACTTTACTTTTGATGGCTTAAAGCAGGCGGCGAACTCAGTGGAGCGTCTGCGCAACTTCAAGCTCCGTCTCGACACTGCAAGTTTTCCGGATGGGGCGAATCCCGAAATGAAATCCTTGGCCGAATCTACGCGCCAGAAGATGCGCGCCGCGCTCGAAGACGACATGAACACCGCGCAAGCGCTGGCTGCGATTTTCGACTTGGTACGCGAAGCCAATGCTGCCGGCGACGCCGGCAAGCTTTTCCGTGGCGACATTCCCGAACTGCAACAGGCGCTGTGTCAGTTCGACGAGGTATTCGCGGTGCTCAAGGATGATGATGCGGAGAAGACGCGTCAGGTCCTGGAGTGGGCACGAGCGGAAGGAATGGTCGATGAGTCGGCAGTCACGGCCGAGCCAACGCTGAGCGACTCGCAAGTCGAAGCGCTCATTGCAGAGCGCCAACAGGCGCGCAAGGCACGCGACTTCGCCAAGTCAGATGCGATTCGCAAGCAGCTCGCCGATGCTGGGATCGTCCTGGAAGACACCAAAGATGGCCTGCGCTGGAAGAGGAAATGAGGTCGGTACCGTTGTTGGAGTCAGTACCGTCCGCGGTAGCGGATGGGTGTCTCAGCTTGGTGGATGACTTACCCATTCGCTACCGCGAACGGTACTGATTCCGTTCCGCAACACGCGACGAAGAGCGTCGCTCGTCCCCACTCTTTCCCTTTTCACCTCGAAGTCTTAGCATGTTGGTCCCAAATTAAATCCGTACGGAGCTACTGCCGATGAGCGTTGCGTTTCGTCGTGTGCTGGCGATTTCCTGTGTACTTCTTCTTACCTCCTTTTGTTTCGCACAAAAAAGTTCCAAGTCCTCGAAGTCGAGGACTTCGAAAAAGACCACTACTGCCGAACAGCCCGCAGCTGCTGCGGCACAAGGCGGAGCACCTTCCGATCAACCAAAGAAAGAAGAGGAGGATCCGCTCTTCAAAGGTCTGAGCTGGCGACTCGTCGGCCCATTCCGCGGCGGGCGTGTGCTCGCGGTGACTGGATCTGTCGGAGAGCCGAACACCTATTACTTCGGCGGAGTCGGCGGTGGTGTGTGGAAGACGACCGATGGCGGCATTACTTGGACACCGATGTCGGATAAAGAGAAGTTCTCATCGGTTGGCGCGATCGCTGTCGCCGAATCCGATCCCAACGTGGTGTACGTGGGAACCGGGGAGGCCTGCATTCGCAACAACATTCTGCAGGGTAATGGGATGTACAAGAGTACCGATGCGGGAAAGACGTGGCACTTCATCGGCTTGGAAGACACGCGGCACATCGGCCGGCTCGCTGTGCATCCCAAGAACCCTGACATCGTCTTTGTCGCCGCGCTCGGCCATGCCTATGGACGCAACACCGAACGCGGAGTCTTTCGCTCTACCGATGGTGGCAAGACCTGGCAGAAGGTCCTCTACAAAGACGATCAGACCGGCGCGATCGACGTAGTGTTCGATCCTTCGAACCCGAGCATTCTCTACGCTGCGCTCTGGCAGGCGTACCGCACGCCTTATTCGATGGTGAGCGGCGGTCCGGGCAGCGGACTGTATCGCTCGGCCGACGGCGGCACCACCTGGACACAGATCAAAGGCAATGGATTCCCGACGGGCGTTCTCGGCCGTATCGGCGTCGCGGTTTCGGCAGAACCCAATCGCGTTTATGCGCTGATCGAAGCCGATAAAGGCGGACTTTATCGGTCAGACGATGGTGGAGAGCACTGGCGCCTGGTCAACGACGATCATCGCTTCCGCCAGCGTGCCTGGTATTACACGCACGTCTTTACCGATCCGAAGAATCCCGATGTGGTGTACATCCTCAACACCGGGTCGTACCGTTCCATCGATGGCGGCAAGACGTTCACGCAGCTTGCAACGCCGCACGGCGATAATCACGGACTCTGGATCGATCCGACGAACCCGAAGCGGCTCATCAATTCCAATGACGGCGGCGCCGACATCAGCACCGATGGCGGACTGCACTGGACCTCGCAGGACAATCAGCCGACGGCGCAGTTCTACCATGTGATCGTCGACGATCAGTTTCCGTACCACATTTATGGGTCGCAGCAGGACAACACCAGCGTCGGCATTGCCAGCGCGACGAACCATTTTGGGATTGATCGCGTTGACTGGGATCCCGTCGGCGGCTGCGAGAGTGGATATATTGCGCCGCTGCCGAAAGATCCGAACATCGTCTATGCGGGCTGCTATGACGGCAGCATCACCGAATTCAACAAAGACCTGGGCACCGAGCGCGAGATGAATGCGTGGCCGCTGAATCCCATGGGCCATGGCGATGTTGATTTGAAATATCGCTTCCAGTGGACCGCGCCCATCGTGATCTCTCCACACGATCGCAACGTGATTTATCACGGCGCACAGAAGGTGCTGATGACCCGCGATCGCGGATATCACTGGCAGGAGATCAGTCCCGACCTCACGCGCAACAATCCGCAGACCGAGCAGTCTTCCGGCGGCCCAATCACTCAGGACAACACCAGCGCCGAGTACTACGCGACAGTTTTCACCATTGCCGAGTCGCCGGTGCAGGCAGGCGCGATCTGGGCGGGAAGCGATGACGGCTTAGTGCACGTAACCACCGATGGCGGCAAGAGCTGGGCAGACGTCACGCCCAAGGACTTGCCCGACGGAGGCGATGGCCCAATCTTCCATTACGCCCGCATCAGCCTTATCGAAGCTGGTCATTTCAATGCCGGAACAGCGTACGTCGCCGTCGATCGTCATGAGAGCGACGATTGGGCTCCATACGCTTACAAGACTACGGACTTCGGCAAGAGCTGGAAGCGCGTGAATGGCGATCTGCCCGCTGGAGCTGTAGTGCGCGCTGTTCGGGAAGATCCGAAACGCGAAGGCCTGCTTTATGCCGCAACAGAAATCGGCGTGTACGTGTCGTTTGACGACGGCGCACACTGGCGCTCATTGCAGCGCAACTTGCCCATGAGCTCGATGCGCGATCTGGCAGTCACCAATCGTGACTTGGTCGTCGCCACCCACGGGCGTGCCTTCTGGGTAATGGATGACATTACTCCGCTCCGCGAGTATCAGCCGTCGCAGGCCAATGCCGATGTGACTCTTTACAAGCCATCAAGCGCGTACCGCTTCTTCGGAGGTGGATTCGGAGGAGGCGGGCGCGGCGCGGCAGTCGGTCAGAATCCGCCGAATGGCGCGATCATCTACTACTCGCTGAAAACCGCTCTGAATCCTCCTACCAAGCCTGGTGAAAGCCACGAAGCCGCCGGTGCTGCTAATGAAGAGCAGCCCGCAACGGCTACACAGGAGGCCGCAGCAGGAAGAGAGCCAGGCACCCCGAAGACGAACGCTCCTACCGGGGCGAAAACCGAAGCACAAAAGCAGGAGATCACCCGCCAGGTTCCGGCTGAAAAGCCAAAAGAGGAACATGTAACCGTCGAGATCCTCGATGCTTCCGGCAAAGTCATTCGGACCTTCCCGCCGAAGCAGCCGACCATTACCGAATCGCAAAACGAAGAAGTCGGCGAGGGCTTCATGCGTCAGGCTCCGCCAAATCCAACTGGCAATGCCGGACTGAATCGCTTCGTCTGGAATCTTCGCTATGAAGATTCCACAAAAGTTCCCGGCGCGATTCTCTGGGGCGGAAGCAACAGCGGTCCTGTCGCGGTGCCAGGCAATTATCAGGTGCGTGTTACGGTACGCGGCAAATCCTACACGGAGCCGCTGGAGATCAAAGAAGATCCGCGTATCAAAGTGGAACAAGCCGATTTGCAGAAGCAGTTCGATCTGCTGCTGCAGGTTCGTGACCAGGTCAGCAAGGTCGATGAAGCCATCAACCAGATAAACAGTGTGAAGAAGCAGATCGAGGATCTCGATAAGCGCCTGCCGAAGGATGACCACGGAAAGACAGTTCGCGATGCAGCCAAGAGCTTGACGCAGAAGATTGATCCAATCCAGGACGCGCTGATTCAGTCGAAGGCCAAGAGCGGACAGGATGTCCTGAACTATCCCATTCGCCTGAACAACGAACTGGTCGCGTTGTCTGGCTCAATTTCCTCAGCCGATGCCGCCCCCACGCAGCAGTCGTATGACGTTTTCAACATGCTCAAGCAACGCAGCGATCAGCAGGTTGCGAAATGGGACGAGTTGGTAAAATCTGACCTCTCCAATTTCAACCAGCTCGTACGGCAGCAGGAGGTTCCGGCAATTATTCTCGACAATTCCGGCGCCAGTTCGGCGCCAGCGCCTTCAGGAGGCGAGGAGGATGACATCAAAAATTAATTGAAACCTTTGGGATGATTTTGGAGTATTTATTTGCCAGAGGGAGCGGCTGCGCCATGAAATCCCCCAAATGGCTTCTTGTATTGGTTTTGCTGATCTCTTGCGGAACTCTGCTCCACGCAGCGAAGTTCGAGCCGCAGGAGATCAGCAACGGAATTTTCCACCTCAAACCTCAACACCCGGTCGAGGAGCTGCGCGCGACAGCTCTGCACGCCACGCCTCCGGCGGAATCGGGCCAATTTAGGAATCCCGACCTGGTGGAATTGGTGAAGCTCGATCCAACCATAAAGCTCGACATCCGATATGCCACGAAAGATAACTTCCTGAGCACGCCGATGTACTCGCAGGCACGGGCATTTCTACAGCGTCCCGCGGCCGAGGCGCTGGTGCGGGCCAATCAGAAGCTACACACGGAAGGCTACGGAGTCGTGATTCATGACGCCTATCGCCCGTGGTATGTGACCAAGATGTTCTGGGACGCTACGCCTGACGACAAGAAGATCTTCGTCGCCGATCCCGCCACTGGCTCTAAGCACAATCGGGGTTGCGCCGTCGATCTCAGCATCTACGACCTGAAAACAGGGCGCGAAGTCTCCATGCCCAGCGTCTATGACGAGATGACGCAGCGCGCTTTTGCCGATTATCCCGGCGGCACTGCGCAAGAGCGCCAGCATCGCGCGATTCTTCGCCGCGCCATGGAGTCGGAAGGCTTCCTTATTTATCCCAACGAGTGGTGGCATTTCGATTACAAGGACTGGAAACAGTATCCAATTATGAACGTGCGTTTCGAGGATCTGGGCGGCGTAGCATCTTCGGCGCGAGCAACTCGCGCGCAGAGAACCATGCAATAGCCTGCATGGCTTCACCATCTCGCTATACTTGAGTGAGCTTTTAACTCCTCGCACGGGAGCCTCCTTGACCATTCCTGAACGCATTACGCAGGACATCACTGTCGCGATGAAAGCGCGTGACGAGCATCGCTTGAGCACGCTGCGCATGGTGAAGAGCGCGCTGAAGAATAAAGAGATCGACAAACGGGCGGCTTTGGACGATCAGGAAGCCATGGCCGTGCTGAATACGCTCATCAAGCAGCGCAAGGACTCGGTCGAGCAGTTCACAAAAGGTGGACGCAAAGATCTGGCGGACAAGGAAGCTGCCGAAATTGTCATGATCGAAGCCTATCTGCCCAAAGCCGCCGGCCAGGAAGAGATCACCTCTGTCGTCCGCACGACGATTTCCGAAATGGGAGCGCCGACAATGAAGGACATGGGCACCGTCATGAAGAACGCGATGTCCAAGTTTGCCGCGCGAGGCACTCGAGTAGATGGAAAAGTCGTGAGCGAGACGGTTAAGAAGCTGCTGAGTGGCTAGACAGAACCGGCGGCGGTAGCCGGTGGGTCGGAGATGGCCGAAGGCCAGCTCCGAGTCGCACAAAATCTCCTTTCCTCGATTGCACCCGCAACACTCGCACTACCGATGGTTCCGATCTTGTCGGCTTCATTTCGCACGAATATAGTGTGCGCGAGGTCATCGCGTGCGCACATCCGTCAAATGGGCTTTCCTCGTTCTCCTGATCATCACGACTTTATTTCTCCAAGCCGCTGAGGCGCCGCGTCTGGTCCAGAAAGACGGCCGCTGGACGCTGCTGGTTGATGGACATCCTTATCTGATTCTTGGAGGACAGATTCACAACTCCAGCGCATGGCCTGCCGAACTTCTGCAGGTTTGGGATTCGCTCGCCAAAATGCACGCCAACACCATCGAGGCTCCGGTCTACTGGGAACAAATGGAGCCCCGGCAAGGCCAATTCGATTTCGGGAATGTCGACGCGCTGGTGAAAGGAGCGCGCGAGCACAACCTGCACGTGGTTTTGCTTTGGTTCGGAACGTGGAAGAACGGCAACATGCATTACGTTCCGGAATGGGTCAAGACCGATACAAAGCGTTTTCCACGCGTCATCAAGAACGATGGAGAACCGATCGACGTGCTCTCGGCCAACTCTCGATCAAACCTCGAGGCCGATAAGACTGCGTTCGTTTCGTTGATGCGCCACCTCAAGGCGCTCGATAGCGCAGAGCACACCGTGCTGCTGGTTCAAGTAGAGAATGAATCTGGAATTATCGGCAGCGTGCGTGACTTCTCTCCCGCAGCCAATACGCAATTCGCCGGACCAGTCCCGCAGGATTTACTGAAGTTCTTTCACAAACCCGCGGGCACATGGACACAGGTGTTTGGGCCTGACGCAGATGAACTCTTCGAGCTCTATTACCAGGCCAAGTACGTGAACGAGATCGCCGCCGCCGGCAAAGCCGAGTTTGCCATTCCGTTGTACATCAATGTCTGGTTGAGTTACCCCCCGGCAGAGCTGCCTGAGCGGCGTGTTGCTATTCCCGGAATTCAGTATCCCAGCGGCGGCGCGGTGCAGAAGTACGTTGGGCTATGGCGCGCGCTAGCTCCGGCGATCGATATGATCGGTCCGGACATCTACAACAGCGACTCGGGATTTTATCGAGACACTGTGCACGCCTACGCTCGCCCCGATAACGCTCTCTGGATTCCCGAAACAGGACGCGGCGACGACTTCGCCAAGTTTCTTTTCTATGCGCTCGGAGAAGGCGCTATCGGGTTCTCACCATTCGGGATTGATCATCCCGAAGGCGACATTCCAGGAGGCGAAATTCCAAAAGGGCACGCGCGCAACTTTGCTCTGCTCGGGCCGATGAGCGACGAAATTGCGCGCTGGAACTTCGAGGGAAAACTCAAGACCTCTGTCGAAGAATTGGGTGAGCCGCGCCAGGAGATTGATTTCGGCTCATGGCAGGCTACGGTCTCGTATGGTTTTCCTCAGCCAGACGGACGCAAACCGCCGGGCACGAGCGATGCCCGCGGCGTTGCATTGATCGCGCAGCTCGGAGCGGATGAGTTTCTGGTGACCGCAGTAGATGCGAGCGTCGCCTTCCATCTGCCTGGCAGATTGCCTGGCTTGAGGATGCAAATACTCTCCGCCGAGCAAGGCGCCTACGATCACGGGCAGTGGAAAGCCCTCCGGCTGCTGAATGGCGACGAAACCGATCGAGGGTTGCGCTTCCACGATGCACCGGTCGTCGTGCGCATAAGGCTCGGGCGCTTCTGAGCTACGAACCTGAATCTTTAATTCTGGCCACTGCTCCTGAAATCGGAATGGTGCATCACTTCTGACTCAAGTTTGCGCCGTGGTAACCTCGACTGAATGTCGGCTCCGGAATCCCGCTTTGTCCGCGCATGCCGCCGGCAGCCGGTGGATGTGACGCCTATCTGGCTCATGCGCCAGGCCGGCCGCTACATGCCCGAGTACCGACAGGTCCGAAAGCAACACTCGATCGTCGAGATTTGTAAGACTCCGGAGCTTGCCGCGGACGTGACGATCACTGCCGCTGAGCGGCTGGGAGTCGATGCGGCCATCATCTTTGCCGATCTGCTGCTTCCGCTCGAAGTCATGGGATTGGACTTTGAGTTCGTAGAAGGGGACGGGCCAAAAATCGCGCATCCTTTGCGAGATGCGGGTTCCATAGCGCAGCTCAAGACCGATCGTGCAGCCGAGCTCGGATACGTAGCCGAATCCATCCAGATCGTCGCGCGCCATTTTGCCGATCAGTTGCCCGTGATCGGATTCTGCGGCGCTCCGTTTACGCTCGCCAGCTACATGATCGAAGGCGGAGGCTCGCGCAACTACGTCCACACAAAAACCCTGATGTACCGAGATCCAGAAGCATGGAACGAGCTTATGCGCAGGCTGATTCGCGTGCTCTCGCCCTTTGCCGCAGCTCAAGCTCAGGCTGGGGCAGACGCCATCCAAGTTTTCGACAGCTGGGTGGGTTGCTTGTCGCCAGCCGATTACTCGCGCTTTGTTCTTCCGCACACCCGAACTCTTATTGCGGAATTGAAAGCCACTGGCGTGCCGGTCATCTATTTCGGAACTGGTACGGCAACGCTGCTCGATGAAATCAAGCAAACCCGCGCAGAGGTGGTCGGCGTTGATTGGCGCATTCCGATCAATCAAGCCTTTGAGACGCTCGGCAGTAAGTTTGCTGTCCAGGGCAATCTTGATCCCGTGACGCTCTTCGCACCAGAAGCCGAGTTGCGCAGGCAAACGCGCGAGATACTCAAATCAGCGGCAGGAAAACCCGGATATATCTTCAATCTCGGCCACGGAATTCTTCCCGACACTCCGGTGGAAAATGTTCTCGCGCTGGTGGACGAAGTACATTCCTACAGCCTCAGCCGCAAGCGTTCGGGAGATCCCATCGCGGCGTATTGATCATGGATAAGAGCGCAGTCCTACTGCTCGCGCATGGAACTCCGGACAGTGTGTCCGAAATTCCCGAATACCTGCGCAACGTGACCGGTGGGCGTGCCATTCCCGATTCGGTAATCGAGGAAGTAAAACATCGTTACGGACTGATCGGGCAATCTCCTCTTACCCGAATTACCTTGCGTCAAGGCGAGCTTCTGTCGAAGTCTCTCAAAACGCCGGTGTATGTCGGCATGCGTAACTGGAAGCCGTACATCGCGGATGTCGTCAGCGAAATGCGTGCTGATGGTGTCACATCCGCCGTCGCGCTCTGCCTCGCACCACAGAATTCTCGTACCAGTGTCGGACTTTATCGTAAGGCGCTGGAAGGCGCTGCCCAGAACATCGCGATTCACTTCATCGAATCCTGGCATGACCACCCGCTCCTTATTACTGCCTTTGCCGAGAAGCTTGAGGCTGCGCGAGCGAAATTCGGCAGAGACATTCCCGTGATCTTTACCGCGCACAGTGTTCCGGCGCGAACCATCAGCGACGGCGATCCTTATGAACAGCAGGCCAGGGAGACGGGAGCTCTAGTCGCGCAGCGAATTGGCCTACCGCCAAAGCAATGGACATTCGCTTTTCAGAGCCAGGGAATGTCGGGCGGGCCTTGGATCGGCCCGACCGTAGAAGAGACGATTACGAAGTTCAAACATGCAGGGCACGCACGCGTGCTGATTCAGCCCGTGGGTTTCGTTTGCGATCACGTTGAGGTGCTCTATGACATCGATATCGCGTTCCGCGAATTCGGCTCTCGTGTAGGCGTTGAGGTGGTAAGGGCCGAATCGTTGAACGACTCGCCTGCTTTCATCATGGCGCTAACTGACTTAGTGAAGACCCGAGGTAGAGCGAACCCGACAGTGACGAGGACAGAGGCCGAGATCACGAAGAACGCCTTTTAGCGCTCATTTTTCCGGAAATTTCTCGTCTAAGCTAATCTGGTCATTCCCAATCCATTCAACCCATGATTCGTGTCGCCATCGTCGGCGGAGGTATCTCCGGGCTTACTGCCGCCTTTTACCTCGAGCAGGAGCGCCGCAAGGGAGCACCGCTGGAGGTCATGCTCTTCGAGTCTGACTCGCGTTTCGGCGGCGTGATTCGCACCGAACGCGTTGAAGGTTGTTTGATTGAAGCTGGCCCCGATTCCTTCTTGACTTCCAAGCCGTGGGCACGGGAGCTTTGCGACGATCTGCGGCTGTCGGGTCAGCTCATCG
>DATEKE010000369.1:0-16486 GCA_035277605.1 Terriglobales bacterium
GTCTGCGAGATGCGGGTCCCGACCTCGTCATAGCCATAGCTCGTGACTAGCGGATTCCCATTCACGTGCGCTGCCGAATTTCCTGCTGCAGACAATTGATGCTCGCGCGCCGTACTTCCGGTTTACTCAATTCTTAATGCATCGACAATGCCCACTTCTCCAAATCCCCGGTCTGCTTCAACAACTGCATCTGAGCCTTCTCAAGCTCATAGGTAGCATCGAGGAGAGTGGAGTACTTGTCGTTCTCGTCGAGCTGCGCTTGTTGCTGGTCGCGCAGCGTGGCTTGGCCGGCATCGACTTTGGCCTGCACCGCTTCCGTGTTGTTCTGCGCTAGCTGGTACTCCAGTTTGGAGACATCGCGCGCTGCACTCAGCTGAGCGACGCTGCGCTGCAGCTTCAGAGTTTCGGTTGAAACCTGCTCTTTCGCGGCGTCCACGTCCTTGCGCGCGCGCAGAGCGTCGGCATAGGCCGCTTCGCTGTGATCTTTCTGTCCTTTGTTCAGAAAGGGGAAGCGGATCTCAATGCCGATCGCTCCGTTATTACGGCGGAAGGTCTTGTAGTACTGGTCGTAGTTGTTGTATTTCGTGAAGCGCGCATACTGTCCGACGAGATCGACGGCGGGATAAAGCTGCTTGTGTTCTCCTCGCGCCTGAAACAGCTTCGCTGAGGCGAGCTCCTTCGCACTTGCGACCGTCGGACTGAAGTTCAAGGCGCGGGTTGCGAGATCTTCATCCTGTGATACTTCCGGCAGGCGGGGAATCGACTCGCTCACGGTCTCGAACTCCTTGGAGGGCAGGCCGGTGAGCTGAGAGAGACGCATCCGCAGCGTGTCGGCTCCGGCGACTAGTTCCGCGATCTTCAATCGAATGCGAGCGGTGTTCAGCTTTGCGCGTGTCAGCTCTATGGGCGCGTCCACGCCCCCGTGGATACGCTGCTGCTCGATGTCTTCAAATTTCAACGCCGCGTCTTCTTGCTGGCGCAATACGTTGATCGATGCCTCGTTCTTGTCCAGCTCGGAGTACGAGAGCGCCGTCTCGAGAATCACCTGGCCTTTTTTTTCTTGCTTATTCAAGGTCGCGGCGCGAACGTCGCTGCGTGCGGCCTTGATGAACTCACGCTGCGCCTCGTTGAGCAGCAGGCTGGTTGAGCTCACCTTAAATAATGATGGCTCGCCCAGCGGAAAGCCGAACGAGTAGGCAAGTCCAGAACCGAAATACACCTGCGGAATGTACTGGTCGCGTGCCTCCTGATACGTGGACTGCAAGCGGTTCACATCTACGTCGGCGGAGTTCACGGCCGTGCTGTTGCGAATGGCGAGTTCAATCGCGCGTTTGAAAGTTACCGGTTCAGCATTCGCAATGAAGGGAACAAAAGAGATGAGGAGAAGAAGAAATCGATATTTCTCGAGCATGGCTCGAAATTCTAATTGTTTTCGCACCGTGTTTCTGAGAGTGGGTGCACACAGAAAAGCCGGCGACGATTCGCCGGCCTCTGATTCAGAACAAATTCTACTAACGCCCGTTGTACCCGATCTGGTAGCCCTGCTGATATCCCTGGCGGTAGATATTCTTATATTGCTGGCGATCGCCCATGTTTGAGCTGTAGCCAGGCGCATTTTTGTAGTTGTCGTCCTGCGTAGGACGGAAGCTGTGGCCGGTCATGCGATCTTTGCGGCCGTCGTTCATGCCATCGCGATAGCCGTTCTGCTGCGCGATGGAGTTCATGTTTCCGTAGCCGCGTCCGCCGTAATATCCACCGTTGTTGTAGCCGCTGTTGCGACCGCGGTCACGATCCCAGTCGCGCCCACCGCCGCTCCGATAGCCTGCTTCGTAGCCATCGCGATATGCGCGCCGATCATCGCCTTCGCGATAACGATTCGCATCAGGATGAAAGCTGCGATGGTTGCGCGCGTCCATTTGCCCTTGCTGATAGCCCTGGCGATAAATGCCGCGATCGTCGCGATCATGGCCCTGAACCGGCTGGTAATAGGCCTGGCCGAATGCCCAGGCTGAGGTCGTTAACAGAGCTGCTCCTAACGTTAAAGTGCGAATCAGTTTCATTGCTCCTCCCAAATAACTCACGTTTTTGAGTGGCGTCTGAGTTTCTTAACACATTAGATGGCGGGAAGTTCCGCGAGAGCGCAGCGGGCATCGGAACACATTCCGTTGACAACTGTTCAATTTCGATTTGTTGCAAAAAAAACTATTGTCGGAACAACCTGCAAGAGCAGCGCTGTGTGCAGCAACTCTCTGAAACTACTTGGCCGTGACTTCTGATTCTCGCTGCAAGTTGGATGGCTTCAGACGACTGGTCGTCGACTCGCGAATCACCAGCTCTGGCTCGACGGCTACTTCGCCTGGAGCAGCGCCTTTCTTCCGCAACCGCTCGAGCAGAGTCTGAGCCGCGATTTCCCCCATGCGACGGAGAGGCTGGCGAATCGTGGTCAGGCTGGGAGTGTTGTAGGCGGCACTGGGAATGTCATCAAAGCCGACTACGGCTACGTCGTCCGGCACTTCCATGCCGGCATCGCGCAATGCGCGAATGGCGCCGATTGCCGACACGTCGTTGAAGGCAAACAATGCAGTGAAGCGTCCGCCTTGCGCGAGCAGCTTCTCAATGACCGGATATCCCATATCGGGAAATGGCGTGCTGAACTCCATCTCCACACACAGTTCCGGCTTCATCGCCAGACCCATTGCATCGGCGACTTCGCAGATACTTTGCCACCGCACTTCGCTGTCAGAGCTCACCTTCGGCCCCTTCATGAAGGCAATATTGCGGTGCCCCGACTGCACCAAATGCCCTAAAGCCAGTTCTGCCGCGCGCTTGTGATCGATCACTACATTTGTAATGCCCTCAACATTGCGGTGCCCCGAAATCGCGATCACAGGAAACGGAAAAGTATGATTCAGCGGTGTATCGATCACGATGATGCCCTCAACTGCGCGGTCCATCATGATCATGGGATATTCTTCGATCAGTTCAGGATTATTACGGTGTCCGGCGGCGAAATAAAAGTATCCTTCCCGCATAAGATGATCTTCTATGCCGCTCGTGAGCAGTGCGACGTAATCGGAGAGATCAGGATGCAGCACGCCGATCATGAATGAACGCTGGGTGCGCAGCGATCGCGCATAAAAGTTCGGACGGTAATTCAGCTTCTTCGCCGCTTCAAAAATTCGCCGCTGAGTCTCCTCGGGAATGGCTGAGGCTCCCTTCGAGCGATTGATCACAAGCGAAACCGTCGTAGGCGAAAGCTGCAGGTGCTCGGCCAGAGCCTTTAGGCTGATACTGCGATTTTTAGGAATACCGCCTGTTTTGGGCTTCGCCATTGTTCGTGCTCGATGACAGGAATCGAAATTGTCGTGTTATACGCTCTCACATAGAGGAATGTTTCACCAATAGAAAAATCGCAATTTGCGGGTTGCGGAGGTTAGCCACGGATGCTCAAATCGCAGGCAGTAAATCGTTTTTCTATGGCTATGTTCGGTTCGCCGGGCGTCAGACGCATGTCCGTGCCATTCCTAAAGCTGTTTTTATAGTGTGGAACCGCAGCACAGGTCAAACTCAGGACAGGCTCTACCTGCTCTCAATCTCCCGTTTGATCGAGTCGAGGAGCTTTGTCAGCTCAGCAGCCATGCTCTGGATCGAGTCCGGTTTCGACAAAAGGCTCTCGATCTTAGACGACATTCCCGAGCTGCGGGCGAGTCCGAACGTTCCCAGCGAGCCAGCGAGCCTGTGAGCTTCCTGGGCAGCATTCGCCTTTAGCTCCCCATCGAGGTGTCCGGCTGCAAGGCTTTCGATGGCCGTTTGAATGGTCGCCACGCGCAACAAAATGGCAGGCAAGAACCTTTGCCAGAGCTCATCGAGTTTCCTGGCCACCTCCTCCGATGAGCTCATTGGTCTCTCACCATCCGAGCGTCTGTGAAATCTCATCGGCGAGCTTCATGGGATCGAAGGGCTTCGCCAGGGTGCCGGACGCGCCAATATCTTTCAGCCGCTGACGCTCGAAGGCCTGCACTTTGGCCGTGAGAAAAAGCACGGGGATACTTTTCGTTTTCGCGTTCTGGCGCAAGAGCCGCAGAGTCTGCGGACCATCCTGATCCGGCATCATCACATCGAGGAGGATCGCATCAGGAGCGGCATGCTCGGCCAGCCTGATTCCTTCCTCGCCGGAGCTCGCACAGGTTACGCGCCATCCAGCAACGGTTTCCAGGCTCATGGCGGCGACTTCGCGAATGTCGTCTTCGTCGTCAATCAGCAAAATGTGCTTAGAAGGCGTTCCCATTTTGACCTTTCGACAGGCCGACCAAGGGCGCTTTCAGTACCGCGCCACCATCCCGCCGGACAATCGCCAGCGGAATCGTAAAAAAGAAGGAACTGCCTTTACCGAGTTCGCTTGTCACCCAGATTCGCCCTCCATGCTGGAGAACGATGCTGCGAGTAATTGCGAGTCCCAGACCGGTACCGCCTTTGCGGCGAGAATCGGAGGCATCCACTTGTTGAAAACGCTCGAAGATGCTCTCGCGCTTCTCGGCAGGAATGCCACGCCCGTGATCCGTCACCTCGAATTGGGCGTCGTCGCCCGCGATGGTTGCTTTAATCCAAACCTGGCTTCCCGGATCGGAAAACTTGATCGCATTGCTCAAGAGATTCATTAGGCATTGCAGAATGCGGTCACAATCGGCATCGATGGTTGCCTTCACTTCCGACACGCGGATGGAGACCTTGTGCTCCTCACCCATTGTCTTCATCACTTCGGCCGAGCGGTGAATCAGATCGCCGGCATCGCAGAGCGTCCGATTCATCTGAGTCGCGCCCGATTCGAGCTTCTCGATATCGAGAATGTCGTTGAGCAGTCGGATAAGCCGGTCAGTGTTGTTCACCGCAATTTCCAGCATCCGCTTCCCTTTTTCACCGCCAAGCAGTCCCGAAGACAGCAGGCCGAGCGAGCCATGAATCGAGGTTAACGGCGTGCGCAACTCATGGCTCACGATAGAGACGAACTCCGATTTGAGACGATCGACTTCGCGCCGCCGGGTAAGATCACGAAAAGCCAGAAAGACGGAGGCCAGGACGGCGGTCATCGCCAGCATCACGGCGAGGAGCACCACGAGGAACACGCGGCGAGAACTTTCGCGCTCTCGCTGATTGCGTTCCGCCAGGAGACCGTTCTCCTCGTTGCGCATCTCGCCAATTACATTGGTTATCTGCGCGCTCAAAATTAATCCGCGGTTGCTTCTGGATAATGCGAGAACTGCGGGCAGGCCGCCTACTTTGCGTGTTTGGATGGCGTCATCAAGACCTGAAAACCGTTCGCGAACAATGCCCTCAAGCTGCAGGAGCTTGGCCTGTTCTGCTGGATTGTCGGAGGTCTTGATCTTTAGCTCCGACAGAAGAGGCTCAACGCCGCTGCGGTCGAGCTCATACTGCGATTCAAAACGGGAATTCGCGGTAATGACAAATCCCCGAACGGACGCTTCCGCCTGGGTAATCTGGAAAGAAACGCGCTGCAGGAGTTCCAGCACCTCGTGCGTGTGGTTTACCCACTGAGTGTCATCGATGAGACCGTGAATCGTGCGCTGCGACACCACTCCCACGATGCCGAGTAGGGCCAGCACGATGACGAATCCAGTAAGAACCGTCTTCTCGACAGTGCGCTTCATCGGCACGGTGTTTCCGATTGTATTGCCAGACTACGGCGGTATGGAGCCGAAATGAGCCGTAGTCAGTTAACCCGGTTCTCTATATTCCACTTGCCGACCCCGCGACCAGCTTATTCTTGAGCGCAAACAACGCCAATTCCAGCCGTGTGGACATCCCGACTTTGTCGAAGATATTGGTCAGGTGGCGCTTCACCGTGTCCTCAGTAATGCTCAGCCTCGAGGCCACTTCGCGATTGCTGCAACCCTCGGTCACCAGGCCGATCACTTCAACTTCGCGCTGAGTGAGGCCAAAGCTGCGGCGGGAATCGGTGTTACCGAATTTGTACGAAAGCTCGCGCAAGAGCGTGCCCACATCCGACACCTCGCGATCTTCCACCCAATATTTCCCTGCTATCACGGCCCGTAATGCCGCTTCGAGATCGCCAATGCGATTCTTGCTCAAAATGCCACGCGCTCCGAGCTGAAGGGCCTGCACGATCTGCTGTGGTCCTGCGGCGGAACTGAAGACGATCGTGTGTCCCTGACTGCGTTTAGACGACAGCTCCTGTAAAGCTTCGATCCCTGGCAGATTGGGCATGAGCAGATCGAGCAGGAGAACATCGGGACGCAGTTTCTCGATTTGATCCAGCGCAGCCCGGCCGTCTTCAGCCTCACCGATCACTTGAAATTCGTTCGCTCCAGAAAGCCTGGCGCGCACAACCTCGCGAACAATGGGATCGTCATCGGCGAGCAGCACCGTGACCGGGTGAGATTCTGGGATTCCGGCTTGACTCATCACAGAAGAAGGAACTGCAGCTTCGTTTGTACCGAATTCGGAGCGTTCAGGCAACTTCGCCTCGGTGCCAGAACGGAACTTCCCCGCGGCGAGCTGCATTTCATTCCAGATTGCCGCGAGTGACAATCGCCGCATGCTGTCCGTTCAAGAACAGAGCAATCAAGAGACGTAATGGCGGCGCATGAATGAGCCGATGCAAGTTCATGCGTTCCGTTTCTTCGCTTCGCTTAAAGGTTCCGAAATGGAACAAATCGCCGTGACCCTGCACATACACACCCCAGGGCTCTCATTAAAGGCGGGTGAGGGCCGGTCAGCAGTGAGCTTTTCGCCGACGGCTGGTTGCCAACCGAGATCCACTGTGCGTTTTTGAACAGAATCCTTCGGCAGTGAACAAAACGCAGGCTTGACTCGACGTGCAAAGCGAGAATAAGTTCCTGAAATCAATTACTTGCAATCGGTCTGGTGGGGAGGCAAACCTGCACGCGTATTTTCTACCGTCCTTGTTAAATTCCCAACAGACGCTTGTCGAAAGGCATTAAAACAAACGTCGAATCAATGCCAAGTCGGCCAGGAGATGCAGCTATGACCCTTAATGCAGGCTTGATTTACCAGGATTTGAAGTTTGCCGCGCGTTCGCTGATGCGGGCCAAAGGGCTGTCGATTACCGTCATTCTTACGCTGGCGCTCGGCATTGGCGCCAATGCTGCGATCTTCACTCTGGTTCGCGGAGTGCTCCTCAAGCCGCTGGTCAATCGCGGCGAAGATCGGCTGATCTACATCCGCCAGAGTGCGCACGGCCTCGATACCGAAAACACGACTTTCTCCGTACCGGAAATCCAGGATCTCAAAGCCCGCGTCAAGACGATCAGCGAGTTTGGCGACTTTTCTACCATGGGTTTCACCATGATCGGCCTGGGCGAGCCGCGCGTAGTGCGCGGAGGCGTAGTGAGTGGCTCATATTTCAACGTAGTGGGTCTGAAGCCGGTGCTTGGTCGCTTGCTCGACGAGCACGATGATGGTCCGAATGCCGCCGGGGCCATCGTGCTCACTTATCGGTTCTGGACGACTGCGCTGAAAAGTGATCCGACCGTAATTGGAAAAACCGTCAGGCTTGATTCAATCGGCACGCGTTCCGCAACCATCGTAGGAGTGCTCGAACCTTCCATACCTTATCCAACGCAGACCGAGATCATCAGCAATATCGTCACTAGTCCGCATCACCTGTCGGCCACGATGGTGACTGGGCGCGTCCACCGTATGACCGAACTCTTTGGGCGCCTCGCGCCCGGCGCCACCCTCGATCAAGCTCGCGCTGAGCTGACGAGTGTGCATGACGCAATCATGAAGGAGCACGCGAAAGATTATCCGGCGAAAGCAAATTTCGGGATCGAAGCGAGAATGCTGCGTGACCAGATCACCTCGAAGGCGCGCACCGTGCTGCTGGTGCTGCTTATTTCCTCCGCGCTCGTGTTTGTGATCGCCTGTTCGAATGTCGCCAACCTGATCTTGGCCCGCACAGTTCGCCGCGAAGGCGAACTCGCTATTCGTGCCGCGCTGGGCGCAAGCAACCGGGCGCTACGTTGGAATCTGCTTTCGGAGAGTCTCCTGCTCTGCGTGGCAGGCGCAACACTTGGTGTCGTGAGTGCGCGGCCGATGGTCGCCGTTCTTGCCCGCTATGCTTCGAAGTTCTCCGTGCGCGCACTCGATCTGACCGTTGATTCGAGCATGCTCTGGGTGAGTGCCGGACTGGCTCTCATAGCGGCGGTCGTGCTGGCATTCGTACCTCGTCTACCGGTAGCGAACACCTCGCAAGGAATAAGTCTGGCAAGCGGCGGGCCGAGGATTACCGGCAACACGACGAAGCGGCTGCGTGCTTTCGCTATTACGCAAATCGCCGCGTCGTTCATTCTGCTAGCCGGCGCGAGCATGTTGCTGAAGACCCTGCTGTCACTGCAGAAGGCGCAGTCTGGTTTCGACACTCACAACGTGCTCGCAATCAACGTTCCTGCGGTTTCCTACGGAAAGACGCCGGAGCAGGTCGTCGATTTCTATCAGGAAACGATGCGACAAATCAGGGAGCTTCCAGGTGTAGACAACGCCGCCTTTGGCCTCATCGTTCCATGGCGAGACGCCGGCTCGTTTGGTTCTGGATTCCTCTTCGAGGCTGAAGGTCACATCCAGCCGGCAGGTGAAGAACCTCGCGCTCAGCTCCGAACCATTTCGCCGGGATTCTTCTCAACCTTGCGAGTTCCCATCCTCGCTGGACGCGACTTCAATGACCTGGATCGCAAGGAAACGGACAGCGTTGTCATCATCAGCCAAACCCTTGCACAACGGATATTCCCAAATCAGGACCCGATCAATCGCCACATCATGTGGACCGATCCGGTAATGAAGTTTATCGGTATCACACCGGCGCCGAGACGAATTATCGGTGTCGCTGCGGACATCGACGACGAACACATCGTTCCTGAAGCAACGCTCACGGTATATTCGCCATTCCAGCAGGGACTCATTCTTGGCGGACGGGTCTTCATTCACACCCATACCGATCCCTATGCGCTGGTGACACCGGTCACGCGCATCATCCGTACTTTGTCCGCCGATGAACCCGTCGAACACGCTGCCACACTCGACGATGTGCGCGCCGAGGTACTCACTCCGGAACGCCTGAACACGTTTGTGTTCGGCGGATTCGCCGCGGTTGCACTGACGATTGCGATCGTCGGAGTCGCAGGAGTTTTAGCTTTTTCGGTCAGCGGACGCATTCGGGAATTTGGCATCCGCCTGGCTTTGGGATCTCAGCCTCGCAATTTACTCCTCGGCGTGGTCACGGAAGGAGGGATCATTGCCTCAATCGGGGTGATAGCGGGCGCAATCCTCGGCTACGCTCTAAGCCGCGTGGCAGGAACATATCTTTTCGACCTGCAGAAGCCAAGCGCGCTGCCGCTGATAGCGTCAGCGCTCGTGCTGCTTGCTGCTGCAGTAATCGCATCGCTGTTGCCGGCCGCACGCGCAGCGAGAGTGGATGTAATGCAGGCGCTGCGGACAGAGTAACGGCCTTATTGGCGTACCATCGGCGCCTACTGCGCAACCTCGTTACGTCTGGGCGAACGGGCTATTTCCACCTTACTTGGATTCCAGCGCTCTAAGGCGCTTCGGGGCGGCAGTGATTTCTCACTCTTGTCGCGGAGTTCTGCCTGGGTGAGAATCCAGCGCTTTTCTTCAGAGTGAACTATTCGCTCGAGAGGTGCGCCCGGGCGTGTCGGCGTTCTACAAATTCTGTCTGCAGTACCCGCTCAACCAGGCGCTCGACGTGCGGCATGAAGGGCTCGGGAGTAACAACCGCCAGCTTTCCACCGGTGTGCCCCATCTGCAGAGCGATTTCGTTCCAGCGCAGCAATGGAGAAGTGAGGGGAATGTGGATCGATTCGCGTGAAGGTTCCGGCTTCGCGAGATATACGATCCAGATCAACAGTGAAACGTAGTACGCGATGGGCAATAACTGTGACCCCAGCGCAACCTTGCTTCCCCGGTTCATCAAGGTGCTGTAGACCAACAACTGACACAGCGCGTCGAATCCGAACCCGAGCGCAAAGCCGAATACCCGGTTCCTCATGGAAAGACCAAGGTGTTGCGACCCGATGAACAGGAAGATCAATAAGGCGCACTCCATCAGGCCCACGGTGCGCTCGAAGTCATGAATACTGAGGGTCAACCAATGGTAGGGCGCACCGCCGGCAGATGCTGCGTTACTGATGAACACAACAGAGGCGACACACAAAATACATCCGGCAGCCCACTTGAATACGATCTTCGCCAAATCCTGCAGGCCCGTGAAAGGCTTAAAGGCTGCACAGAAGAGTTCGTACAAGACTGCGATGGCAGCAATGTTCGCCAGCGCAGTTCCTACCCAGTACACCGAATAATAGGTCCAGGAAGACAAACCAAATTCGCTGTAGCAAACAAAGCGAATCGCATTCAAGAGCGTGAGGAATAGAAGGTAGGAAGCAAGAAACGCAAATTGCTTCAGTAGCTTACGGCGATACAGCAAGTAGACACACAACAACTGCAGTATCGGGCACGACGACCATATGAGAACCGCTTGAAGTGTAAGGCCGGGCATGGTCGAGTTCGCTTGCGAGGAGGATATTCCTCCACCCGGCCCATCTTCAAGCAGAAAGTACAACCTCGCTAAGTCTCAGCGGGAGCTAGTTGATCAGACATCCGCCCGGAGGGCATGCCGGTACCGGGTCTCCGCCGGCAGATGCAGGCCGAGTCTGGGAAACCGTGGCTGCAGCGACCGCGACTCCGAGAATCATTGTTCCTATAAGCAATCGAAACGACTTCTTCATAGTGTGACCCCCCAATCAATAAACAGTAACCTTCCTTGACATCCTAATGGTTACCTATGATGCGACGATACCAATCGGGAGCCTTATTCCCAACAGGTTTTTCGGGGAGCACCTGCTTTAGAAAGCCGGAAGGGCATGTCCTCTGGTGGGCATCTCCAGCATAATTCCAAGTTCGAAGTACGTTTATTTCTTGAAGAGAACCGAGCGCGAGGTTGTGCTTTCCCCTTTCCTTTAGCTTGAACGCCGATTGCTGAGTGCTGAATGCCGCTTTATAGCAAATACGTTCTTCCCCGACTGATTGATCTTGCAATGAGGAACAGGGGCGCGTCCCGCCTGCGCGCGGAGTGCATCCCCAGCGCTCGTGGAGACGTGCTGGAGATCGGGATCGGCTCGGGTTTGAACTTGCCTTTTTACTCTTCGCAAGTTCGTCGCGTGTATGGAATCGACCCTTCGGTCGAGCTGCAGCGAATGGCAGCGAAGAAGGCCGCGGATCTTCCCTTTGACGTCACGTTCTTCGGTCAATCTGCGGAGGAACGCTTTCCCGTTCCCGATTCGAGTATCGACACAATCGTCATGACGTGGTCATTGTGCTCGATTCCAGATCCCGGCGCGGCCCTGCAGCACATGAAGCGAGTCTTAAAGCCAAATGGGAGCATGATCTTCGTTGAGCACGGGCGCTCTCCCGATCCCCGCGTTATGAAATGGCAGGATCGCATGACACCAGTGTGGAAGCACATTGCCGGTGGTTGTCACCTCAACCGCAAGATCGACGACCTCATCCGAGCGGCAGGCTTCCGCACGACGGAGCAACGCAACTTCTATCTTCCCGGGCCTCGACCCATGACATACATCTACCAGGGCATAGCAACCCTGTGATCCTGACCCGGCGATCTAGTCCTGCACTCTCGTAATCGCATTGTTTCCAAAGATGACGCCCGTACTTGTTGGCCCGCAGCAACTCTCATACGCAGGCACCAAGTGCAACCCGTGTACAGGTCGTCCCATCCGAGTGCGTAAACAGCACATCAGCAGCAATTGAGGCATCCGTATGCGCACTCTGTCGGTTCTACTCACCTCGTTTTGTCTCTGTATCTACGTAGGTCTTCTTGCTTCATGCGGAAGTACGAGCAACAGCGCTTCGAACAATGCTAATAACCCTTCCGCAGGTGCGCCGGGGACAGGCAGCGGCTCCGGTTCAGGCTCGGGATCTGGTTCCGGAGGCTCTGGTTCAGCCGGGTCCGGTTCAGGCGGATCCGGCTCAGCGGGATCCGGGTCCGGAAGCGGAGGCTCGGGTGGCGGGACGAGCAACAGCTTCGTTTCGTATGCCTACGGTGCCAGCACCAGCGCAATCATTGGCTATGGAGTGAACTCCGACGGCTCGCTGACTTCGCTCCCCGGCTCGCCGTATGCGGCAAGCCTGGCACAGAACATAAATATTGTCACGAATGGCGCCAACCTCTACGCGATCGCTCAAGGTCAGAGCAATCTGGATGTTTTCTCTATCGACAAATCGAGTGGAGCTCTCACACTCGCGAATACAACAAATGCCATGGCCGGTGATCCCAGCCAGGGCGATATAGCGTTCCAACTGGCGCTCGATCACACGGGAGCTTTTCTGTATGAGGCGGTGGGCACCAATATCGACGGCGGCGTAAACGTATTCGCCGTCGGCAGCAGTGCCAACGCCCAGCCGGTGCAATTCCTTTCAGGACCATCGACTCCATTAGCTCCAGAGGTGTTCTCGCCTGATAATCAATATGGATATGCGTCAAAGTGTGGTGCGAGAGTTGAAGGAGTTTTCGCATGGCGGCGTGCTTCCGACGGCACTCTGACCATGATCAACCCCGGAACACCATTGCCGCCCACAGGAAATCCGGGCGAGGCGTTTTGTCCACAAGGGCTTGCCGTATCGGGAAAGGGCTATCTGGCAGTGGTCTGGATACCATTCGCATACGCGAGCACCGGATCGGTCGGAAATGAAACCTACGTAAAAACCTACACGATCAACGGCGATGGAACTTTGACGGCAGTTTCAAATTCACAAGTGAAGACGGCTTCGACATCGGCAAACACAGTGGCCATCAATTTCGATCCTTCCGGCAGCTTGCTCGCAGTGGCAGGCGATGGCGGCGTACAGACTTTTTCCCTGAACGGGAATGGGACACCTGTTCCCGTCGGATCGGCGCAAAACGCAGGCGCAAACTTCCAGGACGTAGCCTGGGACAACTCGAATCATGTGTTCGCGACCAGCAGCAATCAGCTTTATGTCTACAACTCCAATACCGGCATACTGGCGCTGGCGTCCGGCTCTCCGTTTTCCAGTGGTCCAGAGTTGGCCGTTTTGCCGCGCTGACCAATGCGTTCGCGCTCAAGGGAGCGGGGGTGGAGCTGATCCGAGCGAGCGAAGGCTCAGGAGACAAGGAGCTAGGCTTGATTAAGTCTTCGCCATATCCGATAACCTAACCGGATGATCGTCGGCATCATCTCCGATACACACGGATTGCTCAGGTCGAAGGCATTAGAGGCGCTTCGCGGATCGGATGCAATCATCCACGCCGGCGATGTTGGACGCGAGGAGATTCTGCGCGCTCTCAAACAGATTGCGCCGCTCACAGTCGTCCGCGGAAACATCGATACAAGTCCATGGGCGCGCAAGCTTCCCTCGACGAATGTCTTCGAGATTGCGGGAAAAAGCATCTATGTGCTTCACAACATCGACGAACTCGACCTCGATCCTGCTGCAGCAGGATTTTCAGCCGTGATCTTCGGTCACTCGCATCGTCCCCTGATCGAAAATCGCAAGGGTGTTCTGTTCTTCAATCCGGGCAGCGCTGGGCCGAAGCGCTTCAATTTGCCGATCTCGGTGGGTCGACTGATCATCGAAAATGGAAGACTGATGCCCGAGCTGGTCGAGCTGACAGGTGCTTAACTTCCTCTGCTGCGGCATCCACATTCCGCGATGCTAAGATATTTCTTCCATTACTCAGCATGTCCACGAGCACGGAAACATGTCGCCACTCTGCGTGCTGTTGTTGTCCGATGATCGGAAAAATTCCGAAATCGAGACGATCGGCTAATCGCGATTTTCTCGGTCTTTAGAAATCTCGACCCGTATCGGGTCACTAGCGGAGAACGTGAATGAAAATTGGCATCCTCACTGGAGGCGGCGATTGTCCCGGTCTCAATGCCGTCATCCGCGCTGTGGTTCGCAAAGGAATCTTTCACCATAAAGACGAATTCGTCGGCTTCCTCGAAGGTTGGCGCGGAGTCGTGGAAGATCAGACGATGCCCCTCACCCTGAACGCCATTGCCGGCATTCTGCCGCGCGGCGGCACCATATTGCGCACCTCGCGCACGAACCCGGCAAAGAAAGAAGGCGGGATCCAGAAGTGTCTGGAGACTCTGAAACGCCATAAGATCGACGCGATGGTCGCGCTTGGCGGTGATGATACGCAGTCGGTTACCTACAAGCTCCATGAGGCTGGCTTCAAAGTTGTCGGCGTGCCCAAGACGATCGACAACGACCTCAGCGGCACCGATTTCTGCTTCGGCTTTGACACTGCTGTGAACATCGCGACAGAAGCCATCGATCGCGTTCACACCACGGCGGAAGCTCACAATCGTGTGATCGTCGTCGAAGTCATGGGACGCGACTCAGGATGGATCGCGATCTACAGCGGCATTGCGGGGGGAGCCGATGTAATCCTCATTCCCGAACGTCCGTTCGACTTGAACGATGTCGCCGAGACGATCCGCCAACGCCACGCTCGCGGACGTTACTTCAGCATCGTCGTCATCGCTGAAGGCGCGCGCCTGGCTGCCGGGCTCGACGACCAGATCGTGGCCGAAAAGGGAAAGAAGGACGAATTCGGCCACGTTCGTCTTGGCGGAATAGGAACCATCATCGCGCAGGAACTGGAGAAGCGTACCGGCTTCGAAACACGCGCTGTGATTCTGGGACACACGCAGCGCGGAGGCTCGCCCACAGCCTTCGATCGCATGCTGGCCACTCGTTACGGTATTGGAGCGATCGATGCCGTGCATCGCAGCGATTTTGGCAGGATGGTCGCGCTGCGCGGAACCGACATCGTGACGATCCCGTTGAAGGAAGCTCTGTCTCGCACACGCACCGTGGGACAGGACTTGATCGACGTGGCGAATGGGCTGCGTGAGCCTTTCAACAACGCGGTGTAGTTCACTTCTTCTGTCATTCCGAACGGATGCTCGCGCGTGCGGTTCGCGCGAGCAGAAGTGAGGAATCCCTCCCGACTCCATCAACGTGGAATTTCTTGACCGAGACATTCTCGGAACCAATAGGGATTCCTCACGCCAACAGCAGGCGTTTCGGAATGACAATCAAAAGACGACAAGGCGGAGACAACGAGAAATGGTGGGGAAAAATTTAGGGGGACGCTGATCGCGTCCCCCGTTTTACTTTGCCTTGTCAGCTCTTACTTTTTCTTCTTCGAGCTTGACTTTTTCTTCGAGGCTTTCTTGGTTGCCATTGTTCTATTCTCCCTTTCGATTCTTCAATCGAGTTAGCAACGATGTTTTGTTGCAATTGTTGAATGTATAGAGTCAATAAAAAACGATGTCAAGCAAAAAATGGTTGACGTGAGTTGTTATTTGAGTTCTACCTCATCGCTTTTCCGACGAGCGATCAACTCACGCGGCGATTTTTCGCCGCTGCTTGCTGGAATTCTCACTCGATCACTTCACTTGATCACGCCGCTCTTCACCAGTTTGTCTGCGATCACAAGGATGATTCCTTCGAAGCTGTCGTGCCATGCATGCGCCATCATGCCCGGACGAAGGCTCTTGCGCCAGATCGTGAGAGTTCCAAACATTGCGCCATAAACGAAGATGAGCAACATGCGCTGACGTCCTTCATACGCGTGCGAAAGACCGAACACAGCAGCAGATGCGAGCATGCCGATCCAGACATTTCGCAACAGCGTTGAAAACTGGCGCTGAAAATATCCGCGAAAGACGATCTCTTCGACAAAGCCTGCGACTACGCTCATGCAGATCCAAAGTGCGAGTTCGAGTCCGCCGTGAGGAGCAAGGAGCTGAATTGTTTTCTTTCCTTCATCGATGGCTCCTGGCTTGGCCAGATGCAGTGCAAGTCCAAGTCCGATCAGGACCGCATAGGAGACGATCCAAAATCCAAAGGCAATGGCTACATCGAGCAGAAAATCTTCCATCGTGTTCCAGCGTCCGCCGATCACGTCGCGCAGAGTCATGCGCGAAAACCGAATACCGAGATATGTGAGTCCGAAAAGAACAACTTCGGTCCCGATAGTGAGCGCATAAAAAATGAAGTGCCCGCGATTCGCCGCAAACTGTCCCTGCTGACGCGCTCCGGCGAACGACATAAAGATCATCGCCGCGACCATCGCGAGGGTGTAGAGATAGTGCCACGGGAAGGGCTCGCGCTGAGGCTCGATCGGCGCGGGTTCGGCGAGAGTGTTGACTGTGGGTGGCGCAGGTGAGATGAAGTCGCTCAAGCGAGGCTCCTTGCGAATCGGGTGGTCGGTTAGAGCCATCTTATAATGAAGGGTTGCGCTCGCGATGATGCGGTAGTCCGTGTCCTTCAGGTCTGCGCGAGCCCTCCAGCACCTTCAGAGGTTTTTATGGATGATGTAGTCATCGGTTCCGGCAAGCTGCCGGTCGGCAAAGTGGAGTTCCCT
>DATEKE010000370.1:0-8124 GCA_035277605.1 Terriglobales bacterium
TTAGCGTCCCGTCGAGTCGCGGTGAATGCTCAACGCCTACCGCTTCCGCCACAGGCGGGGCCGCTTCTGCGGCTGTCTGATGAATCTGGGCGGACGCGGACGCTGCCATAACTAAGCAGGACAGAATCACTGGAAGCCATCGCCATCTCATAAATGTCTCAGGAGGATGATGGCCGAAACCAAGTCAAGGCTCCTATGGAAATTGTCCGGGTAACGTCCCCAGCGGACCACGATGCAGCGATAGCCCACGCCGACGACTGGTTTCCGGCCAGCCGCTCTTCTGATTCTTGTGTCACGCTCGTGTGATATGAGTCGTTGATTCTAATGGTCGGGGCGAGTGGATTTGAACCACCGTCCTCCTGGTCCCGAACCAGTCTGGATCAAACCAAATCCGTTGAATTGACGGCACTTGCCTGTGCAATCCCTCTGCTTATTTGGGCTACGTGGGCTACAAAACATCGACAGCCAACAGTTCAAGCTTCCGGGCTCGGTATAAGTTCCGAATCGCTAAACCGAGAAAAATCGATAAATGCTCGGCGATTGTGCCGACGCGCTCAGATCGCGTGGGCAATCGCTGTCGAGTCAGGCGCGCCCCTAGCCGTTAGCTCGACACAGCACACCGCCCGCTCCGTTTACGATGCCGTTTTCCTTCTCGTTGTTCGAGGCTTAGGCGCTTGCGTTGATTGACTCATCGCTTCTCGCTCTCCGGTATCGCACACTGTCGCTGGAAACGGCAGTAAAATCTCTTTGAGGAGAATCGCGATGGCAGAGGGAAGTACTCAAACTGGGCGAGAACACGAGGCAGGAACTCTCAGTGCGCCGCTCTCGAAATTAGATCTTGACCGCGAAATCCAGCAGCTTCGATCAGAGGGACGCTGGCAATCGGGACATACGGCAAAGACGCTTGCGAAATATCCTGATTTCCGCGTGGTGCTGATAATTATGAAAAGTGGCGGACGCTTAGAGAAACACCGAACCGATGGCCGAATCTCAGTCCAAACCCTCAAAGGGCGAATTCGGTTCAGTACAGCCGAGCGATCCGTGGAGCTCGTGCCCGGCCAGATGCTGACGTTAGAACACGATATTCCTCATGATGTCGAGGGCATGATGGACAGCGCTTTTCTGCTGACGATTGCTTGGCGCGATACATCACACGCTCGGTAGCGAACGAAAGATGTCAAAGACGTTCAAACGTGGCGATCACGTCGAATGGAGTTCAGAGGCCGGGCGAGTCCATCGTCAAGAGAGTCGTTTCCTACGATCTGACCTTATCGGGGTGGATAGCCTTTGAACTTCGCTTCGTAGGTTCCGATGGTTCTGGTGCGCCTACGAAAACACCGCTTTGGGGACAATTTGTCCCATGGGGGAATCCGCCTGCTCTCGCGATTTCCGTTTCTTCCCCAGCACCCGAATGGCTTAGCACTGGATGTCCTAGTCCCACATTCTCTCCGACTGCGGACGATCCCGAGTGGAGATTTAGGCACAAGCCCTTTCATACATATTCGGAGTTTCGAATATACTAGACTACATGAGCGACGCGCTGCGGCGGTTTAAGAGTGAGATTTTTCAAGGCCTCGCGCATCCTACTCGGATTGCGATTGTCGAACTCTTACGCGAGGGCGAGCTATCGGCCGGAACTCTAATTGAGAAGCTCCGCATCGAACAGGCCAATGCTTCGCAACATCTGGCAGTTCTCCGAGCCAAACAGATCGTGGTCAGTCGAAAGGCAGGCAACCAAGTCTACTATTCGATCCGCGATCGCGCGCTGATCGAGGTCCTCGACATCCTCCGCCGCTATTTCTACGCTCAGCTCGACAACACCGTGAACATGTTAAGGGAAGTGGCCAGCGAGCGGCCGAAATCACGCATGAGGACGCATCGATGACTGACGGCAGTGACCCTAACTTGGCGCGCTCCGAGAGGCTCCGACGGGCGGTTGAAAATGCCGCGCACCTGCTCCCTGTGCAGGGTCCGATTGGTGTCTTTGTTCATCACAACACGCTGCACGCTTTTGAACACGTACGCTTCGAAGAAGCTGTAATACACGCTGCGCAATTGTTAGGCGCTGAGCCCTACATGAGTGAAGCGGCGTACCGAGCTGAGTTGGCTCGCGGACGAATCCACCTCGTGGATGTCGATGCCGTGCTCGACTGGGAGCCCGATTCCCCCATCTTTGCACGCTTGAATCGCAGCGATCTGCGCAGAGCCATGATTACGCCTGGCGTGAGGGAGTTCGATGCCGCAACGATTGTCTGGCGCACCGAACAGGGTGATCTGGCCAAGGACTTTCGCCGTCCGGCATTGCGCGCGCTGTTCGATGCCTGCTTTGCACGAGCGGTAGCTCACGAAGAAGAACCAAGCCCGCCTCGACCTGTAGACGAGGTGATCCACCCGTGGCTCATTCGGCTCTGCTCTGTGTTCTTGGATCAGGGCTCAGCGTATTGGTCCATGCCAAACCGCGAGAAAGGCTTTTATGAAAGCGTCCGGACATTGCTTTCACGCCGCGGCGGAATCTTCCCCAAGTACCTTGTTGGGCTAGACGACGAATTTGGAAAGCAGGAGTGCCTTTCGTTTTCAGCAGCAGACGCGGTCCTGGATTATCTGGACAGTCAGTCTCTCGGAGGACCGAAATGGCCTGAAATTCTTCAAGCCGAACTTCTCGCACTGCCGGGCTGGGCGGGGTTAATGCATAGGCTTGAGAAAGATCCTACTCTGGCCCCGCATAAAACCCTCCCCTGTTCTCTGATGGACTTCCTAGCAGTGAGGCTGACGATGTCCCGCGTGGCATCGCGCATGGGTGCAACGGAGACTGTTCCGCAGGAGAGTCCACTCAAGACGCAGGAGAAGAGGCGTCTCAGCCGGGCCGCCCGTATCTACGACGCCGCTCGCGTGTTGAGACTTTCCGCTGGAGAAATCGATCGCCTACCCGAGTCCGAGTGGTCGGCATTTGTCAATGAGGTCAAAGCGTTCAATGGTCTGGAGCGTCGGCGAATTCTCCACCTTGCCTATGAGCGCTGGCACGAACGCGAGATTCTGCGCGGGCTGGCGAGCCACAGGAAATACCGTGGCTTGTTCGAGCAGCACGGGAGACCCCGTGCACAAGTCTTCTTCTGCCTTGACGAGCGGGAGGAATCGATGCGGCGCGCTCTCGAAGAAGTCGACCCTCGCGTTGAGACTTACAGTGCCGCCGGCTACTTCGGCGTGGCCGTGGACTACAAAGGAATTGACGATTCTCACGGAGCAGCACTCTGCCCCGTGGTAATCAAACCCGAGCACGCCGTCGTGGAACAACCTAGAGCCGAGGACAGCGCGCTGCTAGAGAGCCGTCGCTGGCGCAGGCGAGTCCTTGGACTGGTGATGCGGAATTCGCTCGTTTCTTCAAAGACATTGTTACGGGGCTGGCTTTCCACGTCAGCGCTCGGCTTGCTCTCGGCAGTTCCTCTTGTTGGTCACCTCTTAGCACCTCGACGCTATGCTCTCCTTCGTGAGTGGCTGAACAGGGAGTTCCTCCCGGAGCCCAGAACTGAGCTGACTTTGATGCGAAACACGAAGCAATCGCAAAGTGCGGTGGCAGGTCTATTGACAGGCTTCGCTCCAGAGGAAAAGACGGAACGCGTAGCCAGTGTGTTGCGCCCGGCTGGGCTGACACACGGCTTCGCTCGCCTGGTGGTGATCCTTGGCCATGGTTCGACCAGCCTTAACAATCCGCACGAGTCAGCACACGATTGCGGAGCTTGCGGAGGGCGTCGTGGCGGACCGAACGCGCGGCTTTTTGCCGCAATGGCTAACCGGCCCGAGGTCCGCGAAGGCTTGCGGGAAAGAGGGATCGATATTCCCGAGGACACCTGGTTCATCGGCGGCTATCACGATACTTGCAGCGACGACGTAGAACTCTTCGATCTCGATGCGGTTCCCGCAACCCATCAACCAGACTTGGCATCGCTTCGCAATACTCTGGATCAAACCAGGGCGCGAAACGCACTGGAACGCGCGCGGCGATTCGAATCGTTCCCACGAACAGCGGACCGGCAGCACGCGCTTCGCCACGCAGAAGAACGCAGCGAACATTTGGCACAGCCCAGGCCCGAGTATGGTCATTGTACGAATTCGATCTGCATCATCGGACGTCGTAGCCTGACGCGAGGACTGTTTCTCGACCGGCGCGCCTTTCTAGTTTCGTATGATGCCAGCCAAGATCCCGATGATCACAGCCTCTCGACGCTGCTGGCTGCGGCCGTACCGGTCTGCGCTGGGATCAGCCTCGAATATTACTTTTCGTTCGTTGACAACGACCGGTACGGATGCGGCACGAAGCTTCCGCACAATGTCACCAGCTTAATGGGAGTGATGGACGGTCACGCAAGCGACCTGCGCACGGGTTTGCCGTGGCAGATGGTTGAAATCCATGAGCCTGTGCGAATTCTTTTCGTAATCGAGACGACCCCAAGCAAGCTCGACAAAGCGATCAATGCGAGCGCTTCACTGAAGCAACTGGTCGACAATCGTTGGATTCGACTCGCAACGATCGATCCGGTCTCGGGACGCGTCCACGTGCGGAGGGACAGTGGATTTGAGGACTTCCATGAGGCGTTGGAGCGCCTACCGGTAGCGCTCTCGTCACATGAATGGTACGCGGGCAAACTTCAGCATCTTCCGATGGCTTGGATTCAAACGGCTGAAACGACGGCAGGAGACGGAGTGGCGTGAATCTTTCGCAAGCCATTCTGGTTTTTGTGGTGCTCGCTCCAGGCGTGGTATTTGCCGTATTTGCCCTGCTATGGCTGCTGGGTTGGAGCCCGGGTGAACGCCTCCTCTCGTGGATTACAGGCTTGACGTTCACTGCTTGCATGTTTGGAACTGCTGCGCTCGTCTGGACCATCACGTCCGGGTCAACTGTTACCGTCGCATTCGGCAATTGGTTTGCGGTCGGCGACTATCATTTTCCGCTGGTGCTGATCGGCGATCGACTTTCGTTACCTTTCTTGGCGCTGGCGGTGGTGCTATCGGGACTCATCGCGCAGTTCTCGGCTACCTACCTTCATCGCGAGCCGGGATTCCTGCGATTTTTTCTTCTGCTGCACCTGTTCGCGTTTGGATCCTTAGTCGCGTTCGCTGCAGGTTCGTTTGACCTGCTGGCTGCGGGTTGGGAAGTGGTGGGAATCACTTCGGTCTTGCTAATCGGATTTTTTCAGCTCAGGCCAGCTCCTGTGGAAAATGGGCTTCGCGTCTTCGGCATATATCGCGCCTGCGACATCGGGTTGTTCGTTGGCGTGTTCGCCATGCATCATTGGGCCGGAAGGGCGTCGTTTGATGGCGGTTTCCCGACTCTGACGGGCACGCGAGCGTTGATCGTATGTCTCCTTCTGCTGCTGGCGGCGGCCGGGAAGGCGGCGCAGGTTCCTTTTTCGGGATGGCTGCCACGGGCTATGGAGGGACCGACCCCGTCGAGCGCAATTTTCTACGGAGCCATCTCTATCCATGCTGGTGCATACCTTCTGCTGCGAGCGCAACCGCTGCTTGCACATTCGGCCCTGGCTTCCGCTTTGGTGATACTCATTGGTCTTACAACGGCGATCCACGGCACCATCGTTGGGCGGGCCAGCGCGGATGCCAAGACGTCGCTTGCCTACGCCACCTTGACGCAAGTTGGTCTGGTGTTTATCGAGATCGGATTCGGATGGAAATGGCTTGCGGTTGTGCATATTTTGGGAAATGCGACCCTTCGTACGATGCAATTCCTGCGTGCGCCATCGATGCTTCACGACTACCACCAAATGCACTCCGCGATTGGCGGCGGCGAGGTCTCGGCAACCGGCCAGGGAATCGAGGGTCTGTTCCCTGAGCGAGTCCAGTTGTGGCTCTATCGCTGGGCTTTTGACCGCGGCCATCTCGATACAATTCTGGATCGTTGGGTGATTGATCCTCTGCTACAGGCCTCTTCATCATTTGCCAAGCTTGACCGTATCGGTGTGTCCCGGATTACGGTCCGCCGCGGTAATGTGGCGTGCATTTCCTTGCACGGTCCCACGAAACAGGGGAATGACTAGTGTCCGTGCCCGGATGGGTTCTTCATAAGACCCTTTTGACCAACGTTTCCATTGGAGTCCCGTGGTTTGCGGCTGTACTCGCATCGGGTTATCGCCGGCACGCGCGCACTGTGGGTTGTATAGCAGCATTCGCCTCAATCATTGCTAGCGCGGTACTTTTAGCGGAGGCGCCGAAGGGCGACTCCTTATACCAAGCGTTGATGCTGCTCTTTTCCTGTCTGACTTTCGGCGCGATTTTGCTCCTTCCACGCCGCGATTGCACGACAGCGACGATGGCCGGAATCCTCTTCCTCCTTGGTTCGACACTTTTGGCGTATTCAACTGGGAATTTACTTGTACTGCTCGCAGCATGGATTTTATCCATTGTCCCTTTTTTGTGGACCGGGTGGTTTCGTGCTCGAGCATGGCGTCCGCTGGCTGCTCTTCTATTATCCAGCCTCTCGCTTGCGCTCGCCGTTGGATTGATCTCCACCAGGACTGGCATTATTTCCATCAGCAACCTGAAGGGTCAAAGCCCCGGTGGCGTGGTAGCGTTCGGACTTCTCGTGATTGCCGTAATCCTTCGCAAGGGAATTTGCCCGGCGCACGCTTGGGTTGCAGACGCGGCTGATACCGGTCCGGCAATCCCGACGGCGCTCCTTTTTAACGGGCATTTCGGAGCACTGCTGGTCGCCAAGTTGATCGTGCCATTGTTTCCATTCACGGATAGCTTGTTTCCGGTACTTTCCTATCTCGCCATTTTAACCGCGCTTTATGTGGCGGTCCGCGGGCTTGCGGAAAATTCTCCCCGTCGTCTGCTCGCCTTTCTGGCGCTCAGCCAATCCGCGTGTATCTTGAGCGGCCTGGAGAGCCGGACGGCGGAAGGAATTGCCGGCGCGATCGTGAATTGGTTCGTGGTTGCGATCTCCACTGTAGCCCTGTTCGGAATCCTGCGATTGCTCGAAGTCCGTTTTGGCGAGAACCTGACGGCAAGCAAGCACCTCAGTTTGGCCGAGCATGCGCCCCGCCTTGCAGTATCGTTTGTGATTTTCGGGCTCGCGTTGGTTGGTCTACCGGGCACGCTAGGTTTTTGCTCTCAAGACCTTTTAATTCACGGAGCGCTCACATCGCATCGTCTCATCGGGCTGCTGCTGCCTATTGCCACGGCAATGAACGCCATAAGCGTATTTCGTTTGTTCACACGTCTATTCCTTGGCAAACGCCGCACAGGATTTACCGTCATGGCGGATGCGCTGCCCCGTGAGCGGTGGATTCTGGCTTCCGGTGTATTGTTCGTCGTCTTTGGAGGCCTGTTCCCAAACGCTGTCGTGATTCAGCGCTCGTCTGAGGCTGATCTAGTGCAAGAGGCCATCCATACCGGAGTGGATCTTAACTCCATTGGAAAAGTTGATGGGCCGCCCGAGAAACGACCAATCGCTGCCACACCGTGATAGGGCTGCAATGGCTCGATTCGGCGTCCGGCTTATGGATGCTTCCTGCCGCTGACTGCGGAAGCCGCCGTGGTGCTAGCGCCTCGTGGAAAGTAGCAATTCGCGAATCACCGGCCAACAAGTCGCAATGCTTTGCCTTTTGCATAGCGACGTGATCGGTCTTGTCGCTCTTGATCTCGTATTGCGGATCATCCTTGCTCGTGTGATGGACATAGCCTTGCTTTTAGCACAGTTGTGACACTGTCCCACGAACGGCCTGCCGGAAACCCCGCAGCATGGGTAGCCTTCTCATTGATTACTGGATGGGGCATGAGAACGACGAAATGAGCACGCGATACGGCAAGCAGCTTCTCGAAGATGTGGAGTACCGGAAGGAATGGGCCGAGAAGGTCAGCCTGGGTTTCGATCTGCCCGAAGTCAAGTCGGCCTTACTTGGGCTACATGGGCTACAAAATGAGGAGCAATCTGTCGCCGCGTGAAATGGTGCAAACCCAATTCGCAGAGGGAAGTGGTCGGGGCGAGTGGATTTGAACCACCGACCTCCTGGTCCCGAACCAGGCGCTCTAGCCAGGCTGAGCCACGCCCCGACCGAAGGAAAAACCGAGTGAAACGCGAAGAGAGCCAGCATAGCACAGCATAAATCAGAT
>DATEKE010000371.1:0-3896 GCA_035277605.1 Terriglobales bacterium
TAATCTGGACCTCCCAATTCCGTTTGAATCGGTCGAAAAAATCGAAGTGCTCCACGGGAGCGGATCGACCCTGTATGGGGCCGACGCGGTTGGCGGAGCCGTGAACTTCATTACTGCTCCGCCAATTTGGAGCGAGGTGCGCATCGGAGCCGCGGCAGGCAACTACGGCAGCAATTCCCAGAATGGATCGGCAGCGTTCCTTGGCAGCAACTGGTCCGAGCAGCTCGCGTTCACACGCGATTTCTCTTCCGGCTTCATGCCCGATCGCGACTACCGCAACTTCGCTGGCTCTTCGGAAACCCGATTTAAATCGGCCCTAGGGAATGGCGATCTCTTGCTCGGATTGAGCGACCGGCCATTTGGCTCTAACCAGTTCTACGGCAACTTCAACTCCTGGGAGCGAACGAAAGGATGGTTCCTTGCGGCGTCGCAGGAAATTGCAAACTCCACGCAGCTTGTGTTCGCTTATCGCCGCCATACCGACGAGTTCATCCTGCTGCGCGATCATCCTGAAGTGTACGAGAACAATCACATCACTCAGAGCTGGCAGGGTGCGATTCGCGCGCGCTACAAGATCAGCGAGAACAACCGGCTGTATTACGGCACTGAGATCTTCGAAGATGCGATCGACAGTAACAACCTGGGCAATCATTCGCGCACTAGCGGCGCCGGTTACGTGGACTTCGATGCACGTGCGTTGCGCCGCTGGTCGCTTTCCGGAGGCGTGCGCGAGGAATTCTTCAGCGGATCGCTCAAGCAGTTCACTCCTGAACTGACCACCGGATTTGCCATCAGTTCCAATTTGAGACTGAAAGGCTCGATCAGCCGCGCCTTCCGCTTGCCCTCGTATACGGACCTCTACTATCACGATCCCGCAAACGTGGGGAATCCGAACCTGCGTCCCGAAACCGCCGTGGGATTCGAAGGCGGAGTGGAGTGGGCCTCCGGCTCACGCTGGGCGGCCCGTGCGGCGGTATTTCAACGCCGCGAGCACGATGTGATCGATTATGTCCGGGCCAATTCAGCGTCTGTCTGGCAGGCGGTGAACATTCAGGACATTAATTTCACCGGCTTTGAAGGCGTGATTCGCGCGCGGGTTGCGAACGCCCAATCGCTTGCTTTGGCGTATACCGGCTTGTACGGAGCACAGCAAAATCTTGCCGGGCTGCAATCGCAGTACGTATTCAATTACCCCATCAATCAGGTGACAGCCAATTGGCTGGGCTCAATGCCGCATGCGATCAGTTTTCGCCTGCGCGCGGGCATGACGCAGCGGTACCAAACCGATCCGTATCCGTTGGTCGAGATGGCGCTCACCCGTGATTTTCATTGGGCGCAACCGTATGCGCAGATCAGCAATGTCACGAACACCGGATATGAAGAGATTCAAGGCGTGCGCATGCCGGGGCGCTCGTATCTGGTGGGTCTGCAATTACGGCTGGGACACGCGGCACGATCTCAACCAACAAGAAGGTAGGATTTAGGGCTTCAGTTTGACAGAACACCGGGTAAAAACCTGTCGTCCTGAAGGCCCTCTTTTGGCGGAAGGATCTCCCGCGATATTTCAGTCTGAAATGCTGTGGCGTGGCTCTCGCCGACAAATTATGTACATGGGCCAAGAGCCCGGGAAGCGCATTTCAAATCGAGGCAGTGCGGGAGATCCTTCGCGCAAAAAGAAGCGCTTCAGAATGACAGATGATTGAGAGCGTCTCAAAAAAACAACGCGAGACTACCGCTGAGGTCGACGCCGTGCCACTAATCTGCTTCTCTTAAGACGCTACGAGTTTGCAACTCCCGGATGATTTTCTACGCTGCTTCTTTGTTGATCGACGCATCACCTTCTCGTCGAATGCTTATCTCTTCATGCGTCACCGGGACTGACACGACTTTCTTCTCGTCAATCCGACGCCGTGAAAGTTTTACCTGCTCATTCAGCACGGTCTGTTTGCTGACGATCACTCGCTCTTCACTCACAGGAATTCTGATGGCCTGCTTGCCTCGCAATACCTCGAGCGTTCTTCCATCTTTCGATCGGCGTTCAACGACGAGTTCCTCGCGCGTAACTGGAACTGCGATCATCTGAGTTTCGGTAATCACTTCTTTTCTGATCAGAAGCTCGCCTTGCTCTACTCGCTCTTTGTCCACCCGAATGCTCTCGCCGAAGAGATCGACGACGTGCTGCTGATCGGTCTGGCTTACAACAGTTGAACCGGGAACAGTGCGAATGTACTCGCGATCGTGCTCGCGATGTGAGAGACGTGAGGACATTGCTTCAAACCAGTGTTTCAGCGTCGAGGTGATCGCCTCAAACGTGTGCAGGGTGTGTGCGCGAAGATCGTCGCCACTCATAGCGACTCCTTTGTGTGAAATGTGAGCTTGCGTGCGTAGCTGATGAGATGCAACGAACGCGAGACACGCGGTCTTTCTCATTCGGGGTTGAACTCGCGAAAGATAGTAAAGGCGGGCATAGGTGTTGAGGAGGCCCGCATCACACCGACTATTCCAGCAAAAGCTCAAACTCTGGCCGTCAACACCCAAATTACATGCAAAGGAGTTTTTTCCGTATGGCTCGTGAAGTAAACGCACCGAACCAGCAATCAACCATCGCCTCCGGCAGTACGGCCGCCGGCCTATTCCGCAGCGAACCTCAGGCTGAGCGTGCCATCGACGCTCTGACAGCCGCCGGATTTTCCAAGAAGGACATCGGAGTAGCCATCGCCTCTGATGGCAAAGCTGACACGCGCAGCGGAGTTACAGAGAAGATCCGCTCTCTTTTTTCGCCGAACGAGCGCCAGGAGTACGACAGCGGCAACGATCTTGACGTGCTCCAGCACATGGGACTGCGCGACGCAGATGCAAGCTTCTATCGCAATTCGTTGTATCGCGGCGGCATTCTCGTGACCGTAAATGCGGGCGCTCGCTCGCGAGAAGCAGATAGCATTCTTCACAATCTCGGGGCTGAAGACATTTCCAAAGGCGCGGTCACTCAGACCAGTGCCGTTCGCGGCGAGCAAGGCACACAGCACATTCAACTTCTCGGCGAAATGCTCCGCGTGTATAAGGATCGCGTCCATCGTGGCTCGGTGACGCTGAAGAAAAATGTTGTTACCGAACATCAGCAGGTCGAAGTACCGGTTACGCGAGAAGAAGTAGTCATCGAGCGCCATCCGGTCAACGCCCAGCAAGCCAGAACAGGAAGCTTCGAGCCGGGCAAGGAAGTCACGGTCAACCTCGAGGAAGATCGAGTTCGCGTCGAGAAACAGCCTGTGGTCCGTGAGGAAGTCAATGTCGGCAAGCGCCAGGTACAGCAGACGCAGCGTGTTGGCGGAGATGTGAAGCACGAAGAGCTCAAGATCGACCGCCAGGGCGATGTGAACGTAGATCGTGAGAGCGAGCAGCCGCGCCGCAAAGTAGGGTAACTTAGGGCGAACTAGCGGCTTTCACCGGCGGTTCAGAAAGCAGCAGTGAACTACTGTTCACTGCTGCGAAATCGCCGAATCGCGGGAGCCGCATCAGGCGCGGGTTTTGCTAAACTTAAGTTTCCATGTCACAGATTCAACGCAGGAAGACTCCGGCGGTTCTGATCGGCAACGTGCGCGTAGGCGGGGATACCCCCGTCGTGGTGCAGTCGATGACTAACACCGACACCGCCGACGTTCAGGGCACAATCAAACAAGTCGCCGCCCTGGCTCGCGCCGGTTCCGAATTGGTCCGTGTAACCGTGAATAACGACGCGGCGGCGCAGGCTGTGCCGGATATCGTTGAAGGTCTCAAGAGCATCGGCATTCACGTTCCCGTGATCGGGGATTTTCACTATAACGGCCACCTTCTCCTGAAGAAATATCCTGCGTGCGCGCGCAATCTGGCGAAATACCGCATCAATCCCGGCAACGTCA
>DATEKE010000372.1:0-3119 GCA_035277605.1 Terriglobales bacterium
TCGGTCTCCCAAGATGAGAAGCCACAATCACCTTCGCGCGATTGCGAATGGCATATTCCAAAGTGGGGAGAGTTTCGCGGATTCGCGTGTCGTCGGTAACGCGTCCCTCTTCCGAAAGGGGAACGTTGAAATCGACGCGCACGAATACGCGCTTGTCTCTGATCGGCAGATCTTTAATCGAAAGTTTCTGCATACTGGGCTCCGAACTAGAGGCCCTTTTTACCCATGAAGTCGATGAGGTCGCGGACACGGCAGGAATACCCCCATTCATTGTCATACCAGGAAATGACTTTCACACAGTTTCCGTTGACTACGCGCGTCATAGGCGAATCAACAATCGACGAGCGCGAATCTCCACGATAATCCATCGAGACCAGTTCGCCATCTTCCACCCCGAGGATTCCCTTCATCGCGCCCTTGGCTGCGGCTTTGAACGCGGCATTTACTTCTTCCACGCTGGTCTTCTTATCGGTGAAGGCAACCAGATCAACGACGGAAACGTTCGGCGTCGGAACGCGCATGGCAAAGCCGTCGAGCTTGCCTTTCAATTCGGGAATCACGAGGTGCAGTGCCTTGGCAGCTCCAGTCGAAGTCGGGATCATCGACAATGCGGCAGCACGTGCGCGGCGCAGGTCTTTATGTGGGAAGTCGAGGATGACTTGATCGTTGGTATAAGAGTGGATGGTCGTCATAGTTCCACTCTGAATGCCGAACGAGTCATGAACGACCTTCGCGAGCGGCGCCAGGCAGTTCGTCGTGCAGGAAGCGTTGGAGACAATGTGATGCTTCGCCGGATCGTACTTGCCTTCATTGACGCCGAGCACAATGGTGATGTCTTCGTTCTTCGCCGGCGCGGAAATGATTACTTTCTTCACCGTGCCGCGCAGATGCTTACGCGCAGCTTCAGCGTCAGTAAACTTACCGGTGGATTCGACGACCACCTGCGCACCAACTGATTCCCAGTTCAGATTGCCAGGATCGCGTTCCGCAAACACTTTGATCTTCTTGCTGCCGATCTGGATCGAGTCGCCGGTAGCATGAATGTCTTCCTTCAGATTGCCGAGAACCGAGTCGTACTTCAGCAGATGCGCGAGTGTCTTCGCGTCGGTCAGGTCGTTGACGGCGACGAACTCGATGCTCGGATGATTCAGCGCGGTGCGAACAACGTTGCGTCCGATGCGTCCGAATCCATTGATGCCTACTTTAATTGCCATTAAGTGCTCTCCTGTATCCGCCATGCCGGCGGTAAAAATAAAATGAATTAGAGAGAAAACCTGCGATCAGGCTCCTGCGATGACCGCACGCGCAAGGTGAATTAAAAATCGTAAATCACGGAGGAGTGCAGACGCAACGGAAGGCACGACTTTGTAGTGGCTTTAAGACACTACCCACGACTTCGTGACCGCTTGTTACCATCCAGACCGCATTCGCGAGTCACCGATGCTCGCTTCGCAAGTTGTCGATCTCCTGCGATCCCATCAAATCTCTCTTAATCTCATAGGAATATCTCATGCTGATCTCATCAGGGATCTCTAGAATCCAAGCGATGTCCCATCGCCGAAGTTCGGAATCTCATTGATGGCAGGATGCGCACCGTTTTTGAAGCTGCGGAAGTAAATGGCTGAATTTTGGTCCGCCTTGGCCGGTGGGTGTTCCGCCAAGATTAAACTCACAAGATTCATAGGCAAATTCGCCGTTCCAGCATCAGGAACGAAGCAATGACTGCAGCGCAAAACGCCGCCATCTTGAAGAAAACAGGTGACCTTCTCAGCCGTCGCGAAGTCGCTTCCCTGACAATTCCAATAGTTTTTGGGCCTGGGGTTACGCCGAAATTTCCACGGGGTAACGCCGAGTTTTCCACGGGGTAACCCCGAAATTTCCACGGCGTTACCCCAGCTATTTCTGGGGTTACCCCAAGCTCCACTTCGACAAGCGAAGCACGTCCATTCGAACTTCTCATTCCGGAATTGGGAAATGAGCCCATACTCCTGTGCTATCCCGGATTTTGCCAAATGTCAAGAGGAAGTTCAGACCCAAAGTGGGAAATAGATGGTTTAGGAATCATGCGGTGTGGTTTGATGGAAGCCCAGGGTGACAGAACCGGCGCCGGTACGCGGTGGGGCAGCCGCGTGTGTTGCGGCCGCGTTTCTCCACAATGGCGACAGTATTGTTGCACTCGGAGCTCGCCATTCGGCGATCTCCGACCCACCGGCTACCGCCCGGTTCTGTTTTGCATGTTTCCGGAGTCGGTGAAGTCGTCCCACTATTCCGCTTCGCTACATGGTGGGCTCGTTCGCCCCGCTCAAAACGCGGGACTTGGGGCGCGCGGCAGAGCGCGCCAGTTCAGACTCGGAGATGAACCATTAGCCTGCCCGCTATGCCAGCGCACCGGCCAGCTGTCCGCTCTTCTTGGGCAGCATCTCGCCGATGCGCTTCATCTGCGCGCCGACTCCGCGCAGCTTTTCTTCAATCCGCTCGTAGCCGCGATCGATGTGATAGACGCGATCGATAATCGTCTCGCCATCGGCAACCAGCGCAGCAAGGACTAGCGATGCGGATGCACGCAGATCGGAAGCGAGCACAGCCGCGGCGCTCAGCGGAGTCTTGCCGCGAACAATTGCGCGGCGGCCTTCGATCTTGATGTTCGCACCCATGCGCACGAGTTCCTGCGCGTGCATGAAGCGGTTCTCAAAGATGTTTTCTGTGACGACCGACGTTCCCTCCGCCTGCGTGGTGAGCGCCATGTATTGCGCCTGCATGTCGGTGGGAAATCCCGGATGTTCCTCGGTGATTACATCCGCAGCGGTGAGATTGCCGTCGCTCTGCACGCGAACCGAGTCCTCGCCAGTGCGAATCTTCACGCCGCACTCCTGCAGCTTGGCGAGCAGCGCGCCCATATGCTTGGGCTCGCATCCGGCAACGATCAAATCTCCGCCGGTAATTGCGCCGGCGACGACAAAGGTTCCGGCTTCGATGCGGTCGGGAATGATGCGATGCTTGGCGCCGCCGAGCTTTTCGACGCCTTTCACGCGAATCGTCGATGTGCCCGCGCCTTGGATCTTCGCTCCCATCTTGTTGAGGAGGTCGGCAAGGTCGGCAACTTCCGGCTCGCGCGCGCA
>DATEKE010000373.1:0-6036 GCA_035277605.1 Terriglobales bacterium
GCTGACATCTGCACGAATCGGTGAACTCCAGCTTTGCGGGCTGCGTTGACCAGGCTGAGGGTACCCAGGTGATGCACTGTCTCAAACGTGCTGCTTCCCTGCTCGCAGATGATGCCAACCAGATTAATCGTGGCATCGCATGCAGCCATGTACCCGGCCAACTCTTTCGAACTCAGATCTCCCTCTACCTGCTCCAGAGTTCCCCAGCCTTGGTCCGGAATACTTCTGTTGGCGCGCACCAGAGCGCGTACCTGGTGTCCGTCGCTCAAGAGTCGACGCAGCAGGTGAGAACCGACGAATCCGGTGGCACCGGTGAGGAAGACTTTCATGGGGCTCAGCAAACGCAAGAGCGACCAGCAAACGTTGTTATCCAGAGAAACACAGCGGAGTTTCTGCTGGCAACGGGAGTTGCTGACCGGCATTGCTGCTCGGCTTCCTCGGGCAGTCCTCGTGCAAGAAAGCACTCAGCACGCGAAAATGCAAGTCATAATGCTTCAGCGAGTTACAACAGTGCCAGATTCGTGCTCTGAGAGCGCAACTCGTTTCCGTCCCTTGTGTTTCTAGTACTAGAAAACCCCATAGGCGGCAGAGGGCTGCTCGGGATGTGCACCTCTTCGAGCGCTGCCGGTCAGATGGAGGGAGGGTCAAATCGATGAAATTTTTCAGAAAGCACTTGCTCTGGACACTGGCTTTGGCAGTCGCTGGAAGCACCGCCGGCGTGGTGAAGGCGAGCGCGCAGGATCGCGATCACGACAATTACAAGCATCATGATCGAGATTGGAAAAAGGATCACGACCGGGATCATGATCGAGATCGGGATCATGATCGCAACTGGCGCAATCGCAATAACGGCTATTACAACAACGGGTATAACAACAATGGCCGCTACAACGGCGCCTATAACAATGGCGCCTACAACAACGGGTATTATGGCCCGTACCGCAATAACGGTGGGTACTACGGTAACAACGGCGGCTACTACGGTGGGTATAACGGACGCGGCATGGGCCAAGCCTCCCAGATCGGGTACCAGGATGGCATCCGCGATGGACAGAGTGACCGGGCAACGGGCCACAGCTATCGCCCGACTCAGGACGACAACTACAGAAATGCCTCCCGAGGATACAGCTCAATCTACGGCAACAAGGACCAATACAAAGGTCTCTATCGTCAGGGCTACCAGCAGGGATATCAGCAAGGCTACGGCGCTGGCGGAAATCGTGGACGCGGTTGGGGTTGGTAACATCCCACTTCTAAACCATAAAGAGCAGGCCACACCGCCTGCTCTTTTTATTTGGGATTCAGCTTCTGATAACACCCTGCCCGGCAATCCCCGGCCGAGGGCGACCGCAAGTCCAAATCATCCCGCAATTTCGCACCAAAATGGATGAAACGGCCCCGGTACCGGATTTAGACTTGCGAAGGACAAGGCCGCTCTCCCGTGATACTGACGGCTGGTCCGTTGCGAGGCTCCATCCTGGACGGAGGCGATTCGCGGCAAATGCAGTTTGAGCAGCTCGCGCTGGTGCATCTGCGCGCGCTGTTGCGGGCCGCAGTTCGTCTGGCGCGCGATGTTTCCATCGCAGAGGACCTCGTTCAAGAAGCGATGCTCCGCGCCTGGCGGCATTTTGATCGTTTTCAGCCAGGCACGAACTGTAAGGCGTGGCTGTTTCGCATCATGCTTAACTGCTGGAACACGCGCCATCAACAGGTCCGTCAAGAGGCGATCCAGTTCTTTCCTGAGCAGTACGCAGATAACGTCGGACGCGAGCAAGCCCCGGCAACCCGCTTCACCGCGGAAGAGATACAGAATTCGATCGATCTGCTCAACGAAGACTATCGCACCGTGCTGATTCTGTTCGCGGTCGAGGGCTTCTCGTGCAAGGAGATTGCGGAAATTTTGAGCGTTCCGATCGGTACCGTGATGTCACGGTTGTCGCGGGCGCGCACTCAAGTGAGAGACGATTTGGCAAGACGTGAAGCCCGGTACATGAAAGCGAAGGCGAGACTATGATCTGTTCACAAAGCGAGAGCGTCACCGAGGCATATCTTTCGGGCGAGATCGATCAGGTTGCATGGCGCAAGCATCTCGACGCTTGTCCTGAATGCAGTGCGAAGCTCAAAGCTGAATCCGAGTTCGACCGTGTCATCCGTCACGCCGTCACCTCTGAAGGTTTGCAGACCCGTCAACTTGAAGCCCATGTTCGCGCCGCGTTGCGCGAATCAATCACGCCCATTCGCCATCCCATTTTGCTGTCGTGGCGATACGGAATCGCCGCTGCCGTTGCTCTCTTTTTTGTTGTCATTGCCACAATCGGATATGCCAAAGGGCGCATCGAACGCACTGCTCTGTGCATTGATGCAGCCGATGATCATCAAGAGGAAGTGATCGCCAAATCACCACGAAAATGGCGAACTGAAAATGCTGATGTACAGGCCCTGGCCAAGCGCATCGTAGGCGATGCTTCGGTTCCTGACCGAATTGTGCCAGCCGGTTACCATCTGGTCGGGGCGCGTGTTTGCCTTCTTCATGGCAAACGCTATATGCACCTCGATTACTCCGACGGCAGCAATGAAATCTCCCTCTTCGTCCGCCACCAGGACGCATCCAAATCGCTCGCTGCGCATGTTTTCGATTTCTTCCAGCTTAGAGGCCCATCCACGGAACGCGTCGATGCTTTCGCTGTAGGTTCTGTCCAAAAAGATAGCCTGTCGCTCGTACTTGTCTCCTCCGCACCAATTCCCGAAGCTGAGAAGATCGTCGCGGAAGCCGGCGGAAGACTGTAAGGATCGTGCCATCGGGGGATCGGGTCATCGGGCGATCTGAAAGCAACATCAAAACCCGACGCGGATTTCGCGGATGCTTCGCCCACGGATCAACGCGGAATATGACTTTCTTTTTTGACGTTCGCTTCTTCAGGTTTCCGTGGTTATCCGCGGCCCATCCGCGCGATCCGCGTCGGGTTTTCGGTTTTCAGATCACCCGATGACCCGATGGCCCGATCACCCGATTCTTCGCTACTCTAGTTGTAAGTGAAGTCCTCCGACCTGATCACCCGCATTTACACCACGCTTGCGCGGCATTACGGACCGCTTCACTGGTGGCCGGCACAAACGCGCTTTGAGGTGATCGTTGGCGCTTTTCTCACGCAGAACACGAGCTGGAACAACGTCGAATTGGCTCTGAAGAATCTTCGAAGGGCGAAGATACTCAGCGTCTCCGGCATTCGCGAAATCGCGCTCAACGATCTCGAGCAGCTCGTCCGGCCATCAGGATATTACAGGCAAAAAGCCGCACGGCTGAAGATGTTCGTCGCTTATCTTGACGACCGTTACAAAGGCTCTCTGAGTCGCATGTTTGCGCGGTCAGTCGATGCGCTCCGCACAGAGCTTCTATCCCAAAACGGGATCGGCCCCGAGACCGCCGATGCCATCCTGCTTTATGCGGGCAAGCTGCCGGTCTTCATCGTCGACGCTTATACGAAACGCATCTTTGAGCGCCATGGCATTACCAAGGCGGGCGTCAAATACGAAGAAGTTAGGAATCAAGTAGAGGCGACCTTCGCCTCAGGCTTTCCCGCGATCGAGCTTGCCGATCACTACAACGAATTCCACGCATTGATCGTGCAAGTCGGAAAGGACCACTGTGGCCGAGTAGCCCATTGCGAAGGATGTCCACTGCAATGCCTATTGCCGATAGGATCGGGTCTGTCGCGATCAAATCAGACTGCAGTGAGAGGCTAAGCAAATGCAGATGCGCAGAACCGCCGGCGGTTCTGTCGCGATGGTGTGGATTTGAAAGCAAATCAAAAGCAGCCAGACTGGCTGCTTTCTCGACGGTCAGGGAAACTCTACTTTGTTGCTGCGGCTTTGATACGCGCGCTGAGGCGGGATTTATAACGGGCAGCGGTGTTCTTGTGAATCGTCCCCTTCTGGACTGCTTTATCGATGACCGAGACGGTCTCGCCGACCCCACTCTGAATCCCCTTCTGATCGCCTTTGGCGATGGCTTCGCGCAGCGAACGCAGCGCGGTACGCAGTCTGGATTTGTTCGCGCGATTCACCTGCGTACGCTTTTCGGTCTGACGGGCGCGCTTAAGCGCAGAAAAATGGTTTGCCATTCCTTGAACTCTGTCCTTTTCCGGAGTGCTGAAATGCCTAAATCGGGTGGGATTTAGCGCGTAAGAACTTGATTTTAGCGGTTTGGAGCGGCACTGGTCAAACGGAAGGCAGTCAGTATCGGTCGCAGTAACGACTGGGTAGCTCACGCGTCCGCTACCACATGCGGTAGCGACAATTCAGCTAGCGAGCAATCGCTGAATCTCGTCGCTCAAGGCGGTCGGGGACTCGCCTTTTTTCACGAGCGACGTGATTGCCGTCAGCGCCTCTGGCTGAATGTCGTCCACGCCGGTGAACATCACAATCGGAACGTGCGGCGCCTTCTCCTTCAATTTTCGCGCGACGGTGCCGCCGTCAAGATCGGGCATGCGGTAGTCCACGACCACCAGATCGACATGAAAATTCGAGAATGCCGCAAGGCCATCACGGCCTCCGGTGGCGACTACCACGTCATATCCCTTGGAGTGCAGCAACGCGCGCTGCATGAGAACCTGCGTCTCGTCGTCATCGATGCACAGAAGCACGCGATGCGCCGTGCGTACTTTGGCAGCGCCTGAGGGCTGATGAGGCCTAGCAGCCATGAGCAATCTTTCTCGGCTGCACTTGCTCGATTGTCCGCAGCAGCACGTCGGGCGACTCACCCTTGGTCACGTAGGCGTCCACATCTTTGAGCTGTTCCGGAGTGAGATCTACAAAAGCCGACAGCATGATTATCGGCATGCCCGGATGCGTCTGCCGAATTCTCGCTGCTACTTCGGAGCCCGTCATTTCCGGCATTTTATAGTCAACGATGACCGTGTGAATGTACTCGTGAGTGAGGATTTCCAGACCTTGCGGTCCGCTTTGCGCCGACAACACGCGATATCCGACTGTTTCGAGCAACATCTTGCGGACGGCGAGGACGTTTGGTTCGTCATCAATGCAAAGCAGCGTGAGGGACAATCAGGCCTACTTTCGAGAGAATATGAGCCAGAATAACAGCAGCTTTTCCTGCGTTGGATGCCAGATTTGCCTTAGTACTAAGGGATCGAATCGGCCTGGCGCGCGATCTTCATGGACAAAATGCGTAGACTAGACCTCACATAGCGGTCTGCCGAACACCGAACGGACGCGTTCCCTCTTATCGTTGTGTCCTGATTGTTCCTTCTACACGCTTCTGCTACTCTGCGATGCACCTTCCCTTATTCATGATTCATGAGGATGTTATGAGGACTTCATTTGTGGCTTGTAGAAACGTGTTTATCGGCCTCCTTGTCTTGTTTGCGATTGCAGTTGCAGCAGCAGAAAAGAAGCCCGCCAGCGCCAACCCAACCCCGTCGTACGAACAGACACAGCCGCAACGCGAGAACATCGATTACGACATGTACCAGAGTATTCGCGATGAGGCTATCGAACACTCGCATGTGATGGAGTACGCCTCCGGATTGATGGATGGCATTGGCCCGCGACTCACAGGTTCACCCAATCTGAAACGCGCAAACGAATGGACGCGCGATCAACTCACAGCCATGGGCTGCAGCAACGCCCACCTTGAAGACTGGGGCGAGTTCGGCATGGGATGGCAGCAACTCAACACGTGGGTGCGCATGACTTCGCCCGATACTGCAGTCTTCATCGCGCAGGCGTCGCCGTGGTCACCATCGACGAATGGCGCTGTGAATGGCCAAGTTAGCTGGGTGGAAATCAAAACGGAACAAGACTTCGACAAGTACAAAGGCAAGCTCACCGGCAAAATCGTTCTGCTCGGCGACATGCGCGAAGTGAATCCCGTGGACAAACCGCTCTTCGTGCGCATGGACGACGATGATGTAAAGCGCCTTACAACGCATCCGCTGAAGCGCGAAGGTGGAGATGGCTTCCAGCAATATCTCAAACGGCTTGAGTTTCGCGAAAAGATCGGCAAGTTCCTGGCAGATG
>DATEKE010000374.1:0-4569 GCA_035277605.1 Terriglobales bacterium
GACGCGGCCATACTGGCTGCGTACGTCGTCGGTGATTATCACGCCGACTACCGGCGAAGGAGTCCCTGGAACTCGATACGCTCCGGGCTGCGGGTTGGTTCCCGGCACTCGTGGTGCAGTGGCAGGCAATGGAAGAACTTGCCCGCTGTCCCGCACCAGAGTCACGGCTGCATCCGCCACTTGTTGCGCAAAATCGATGCTCTCGGGACGACTGACGATGTGCGGAATCTGTTCCATGTCGACAAGCCGCGCTTTGTAGAGGCCAAGCGAGGCCTTGGCGCGCAGGATTTTCAGAACGGACGTATCGATCTGCTGCTGGGAAATTTCTTTGCTGCGGACCGCCTGCAGGAGCCCGTTGTAGGCGCCATCGAGATCGGAAGGCAGCAGCACCATGTCGTTGCCCGCCTTCACCGCATCGACCGCAGCGCGGCCAGAAGGATTCGGGCCGTTCTCGGGATAGAGACGGGTGAGGCCGTGCATCTCCAGAGCGTCGGTGACGATGAGACCCTGGAAATGGAGCTTGTCCTTGAGCAGATCGGTAACGATCTTGTGCGATGTGGTCGCAACTTTGTCCGTATCCGGTTCCAAAGCGGGAACGGTAACGTGAGCGACCATAATCGAATCCACTCCGGCTTCGACCGCCTTCTCAAATGGGGGAAGCTCCACGGAGTCAAGACGTGCGACGTCGCCAGGGACCATCGCCACCCCAAGATGGGAGTCAGTCGCCGTGTCGCCGTGTCCGGGAAAATGCTTTGCCGTACTCAGCAGTCCGTACTTGCGCGATCCTTCCACGTAGGCCGCCACCATCGCTGCAACTTGCTGCGGATCCTCTCCAAAAGATCGCGTGTTGATGATGGGATTCTTGGGATTGATGTTCACATCGGCTACCGGATAGTAATTCCAGTGAACACCAATGGCGCGCGATTCCTGCGCAGTGATCTCGGCGAACTTCTCTTCGAACTCGGGATTGTAGGTCGCGCCGAATGCCATCGCGTGTGGGAATGCCGGCGTTTCGTTCAGGCGCATCGAAAGACCACGCTCGAAATCCGCAGCAACCAGCAGCGGCAGCTTCGATTCTTTTTGCAGCATGTTGGTCACGGCAGCAGCTTCGTAGGGGAGATCGCGCACGAGCAGTCCGTCGGAGACGCGAACCGTAAGAATGATCGAGCCGAGATGGTACTTTTTGATGGCATCGCGCACCTGCTGATATTCGTCGCTCTGGACATTGAGAAAGTCGGCATAGGCGCGAATCTGGATCATCTGCCCGATCTTCTCTTCGAGCGACATCTTCTTAAGTGTCTTCTCCGCCCACTTGTTCCCTTCGGAGGTGAGCTGTACCGGGCCTGCTTTTACATACTTTTCTTCTTTGGCGGCGGCAGGCAGCACCATCAGCAGAATTAAAAAGACAGCACGCAAGCGTGAATTGGACATGCAGGCAAGATAACAGGTCGAAATCACTTCTTGGTAGAAGCAGGCGAGTAGCCCTTCCACAAATACTCGAGCGCTTCGGCAAGAGTTTGTTGCTTGACCGCGCGATCCACGTGGCCGGCGTTGCGGGCGAAGACAAACTGGTAGTGATATCCCTTGTCCGCAAGCGCCTGCGACATGCGTTCGTTCGCGAGCACCCAGTCATGCATGTTGTCACGCATCGCATTTGGATTGAAGAGGTCGCGGTCGCCAACTTCCATCCAGATTCTTATCGGCTTGCGCGGAGTATTTGGAATCAGGTGCTCGTGAAACTCCCACGCTCCGTGCGGAGTCTGCGCATTGTAGGGCCATTGCTGATTGACGAAAGTCCCAGAATAGGAAAGAACTCGATGATACAGCTCCGGGTGATACCACGCCATAATCAGCGCGCAAGCCGCGCCGGAACTGCCGCCGGTTGTTGCCCTGCCATCTGGGTCCGTCGTGAGCTTTACGTGAGCCTGGGCCTCGACCTGCGGCAGGACTTCGGTCTCGACGAACTCGGCGTATTTTCCTGACATGGTGTCGTACTCCAAGCCGCGCTCGCTCCCCTGCGCGTCACCTCCTCCATTGCCGATGGAAATCGCAATCATCGGCGGAAGCTTGTGCTGAGCAATCAGAGAGTCGAGTGTGAGGAAGAGCAACCGGTCCGGACCATCGGCTCCGACAATGAACGGGGCGACGCTGCCGGATACGTACTGCTTTGGCACATAGACCACGACCTTCCGCGTGTAAGGCGCTGGATGGCTGGTGGTCACGATCAGCTTGGCCGGATCCGCAGGATCAGGCGTGCCAAAAGTACTTGGCTCGCGCGCAATGCCCGGATAAATCTTGCTCTCAGATGAGTTCATCGTGAACTCGACGACCGTTCCGTTTGCAAGATTCTCGTCGCCCGCCGGAAGTGCGCCAGCGATCTCTGGAGCCGGATTGTGCGTCGGTCCGATAATGAAGTTTCCGTCCGCATCCGGCGAAGGCACCGCCCCATCGGGCAATTCTGCCGCCGTGACAAAGCCGGGAGACCGCGGATCGCGCGTTGGCATCGGAGGGCGCGGCGGATGCTGCGCCGGCGACGGCGTTTGTCCCAGAACGGGATAGTGAGCAACCAACAGAATAACGCCCAGCAGAGTGCCTGTAGAACGCGTAGATGCAACCAAACGGAAGTTAATCATGCCCAAGCATTATCGCAGCGAAATCTCGTGACCTCTTGTGTTTGCCTTCGTGACCTTCGTGTTCGCCCCTCTCAGTGTTTGACTTCGCTGATTTGCAGTGCTCTACTGAGCCCCATCCCTTTAGTTCGCGTGCAAAACAATGTCTAAAGCGATTTAGAACCGCTTCGCACCGCGAGCTTGGTTCTCACTGACGATGCGCCCTGCCACTTCTCGAAGTCTGCGACTGTTCCTGATTGTTCTGCTGTTTGCCGCCGCAATTCACGCTGAAACCGGCGAGCAGGCTTGGCTGCGGTATGCACCTTTATCTGCTCAGGAAGCGAAACAGTACGAAGCGTTGCCTTCGAACCTGGTCGTGCTCGGCGATTCCGCTCTGCTCAAGAGTGCCCAACAGGAACTGACTCGCGGTGTCGAAGGCATGCTCAGCAAGAAGCTTGCCTCGTCGAATGCGCTGCCTGCGGGCGGCTCAGCTATTGTGCTGGGAACAGTGGAGTCGGTAAGCGCGGCGATTCCCGATTTGCAACTGCCGACTTTGCATGAAGACGGCTACTGGCTCGCTACAAAGAAAGCTGGAGACCAAAAACGCATCATCGTCGCGGGCGGCGACGATCGCGGCGCCCTGTATGGGATCTTCGCTCTGCTGCAGAAAATCGCGCTGGACGAAAACATCGACTATCTGGAAGAGACGCAACAGCCTTACGCTCCACTCCGCTGGGTTGATCAATGGGACAACCTCGATGGCCGTATCGAGCGTGGATACGGTGGACCCTCAATCTTTTTCGAGAACGGTTCCGTACGAGCGGACCTCACGCGCGCTGCCGAATACGCTCGCCTGCTGGCCTCGATTGGGATCGATGGCTGCACTGTAAATAACGTCAACGCCAATCCGCATGTTCTCGACGAGAGCTTCCTGCCTCAACTCGCGCGCATCGCGGACATTTTTCGCCCATGGGGAGTGAGGCTCTCGATCTCGGTAGATTTCAGCAGCCCCAAAGTGCTCGGCGGTCTCGATACATTCGATCCGCTCGATGCCCGCGTCGCGGATTGGTGGAGCAAGCGCGTCGATGCCATCTATCAACAGATTCCTGATTTCGCTGGATTCGTCGTGAAAGCCGACTCCGAAGGACGCCTCGGCCCCGCGACCTACAACCGCACTCCAGCCGATGCAGCGAACGTGATCGCCCGCGCGCTCAAGCCCCACGGCGGCATCGTCTTTTATCGCGCCTTCGTCTACAACCACCATCTCGATTGGCGTGCTCCGAAGGCGGACCGCGCAAAAGCTGCCTACGACAACTTTCATCCGCTCGATGGCAAGTTTGATGACAACGTCGTCATCCAGATCAAGAACGGACCCATCGATTTTCAGGTGCGCGAACCGGTTTCGCCTTTAATCAGCAGACTTGAAAAAACGAACGAAGCTCTTGAGCTGCAGATCACACAGGAGTATCTCGGCCAGGCTCGACATCTGGTTTATCTGCCGACAATGTGGAAAGAGGTGCTCGATTTTGATCTCCACGCAAACCACCACGTCACTCTGACGAAGGACATCGTGGCCGGCCGCACATTTCATCGGCCACTCGGCGGGTTCGTCGGCGTTGCCAACCTGGGAATGGACGCCAACTGGATGGGTCACCCACTCGCCATGGCTAACGTGTATGGCTTCGGACGACTGGCATGGAATCCGAACCTCACGGCGAGAGTCATCGCGCAAGACTGGACGCGGCTCACCTTCGGCAGCGATCCCGAAGTGGTAAACACGATCACCGACATGCAGATGGCCTCATGGCACATCTACGAGAACTACACCGGCGCACTCGGCGCAGGCACGCTGACCAATATCACCGGGCCGCATTACGGACCGGGTATCGAGTCGTCAGAGCGCAACGGATGGGGACAATGGCATCGCGCCGATCACAACGGCATCGGCATGGATCGAACG
>DATEKE010000375.1:0-4299 GCA_035277605.1 Terriglobales bacterium
GGATCCTCGAAATCGTAGCGGCTGAACACGCGGATCGTGTCCAGCGGCTGAAGCAGAAGGTCCGATTTGGGATCACCCTTGATTGCGTCATCGAGATTGAACGCCAAGACTGTCGGCCGGAAATCCGGCTCTGAAAGACGAATGACTTCCGCGTGCCGATGCGAAGGCTCGGGCAGCATGTCTGCATATGAGTGCAGCAGGTCGGAAATCTTCATGCCCTCGTGATAGCCGTATTTGCCGGGACGAAAAACGTGGCCATCGAGATACACGGCCTGCTGAGCATACGGAAGGATCGGAAAGATCCTTACGCTATCTCCGTCTTGAACCTTGAATGAGGAAAGCGCCGCGTCGATCTTGGTAGCTCCCTCAGCTTCCGGCAAATCCAGGCTCAACATCACGCGCTTGTCATGAGCCTGCACACGCTCGATCTCAATGTGCCGCAGCGCGGCGGAAGGAAGCACACCACCGGCGAGCTCGAGCACCTGATCGAGCGAAGTTTCATGGAGTAACTCGTAGCGGGCCGGCCGGCGCACCATGCCATCGATTGCTACTTCGGGCTGAGCTGGAGGAACCTGGATGGTATCGCCAGATTCAAGCCGCTTCACATCGGAATTCACGCCGTGAAGAAGCAGATCATAGAGATCAAGCTCTTCGACGAGCTGCTTACCGCGATAGTGCCGCACCAGGCGCATGGAGCCACGAGCAGTCGGCCCACCGGCCGCATACAACGCGTTCAGAGGAGTTGAAAGCGAGCTCACATCGTAAGCGCCGGGGCTGGCGACATCGCCTACAACGTACACACGCACCGTGCGCACCCGGGCCAGCGAGACGTCGGTCTGGACATCGCGAAACTGATCGCGGAGCTGTCTTTGCACCGTCTGCTGCACTTCGCCGAGAGTCTTGCCCGCGACGAGAACGGTCCCCACTTCGGGAAGCGACAGCCGGCCTTCTCGGTCCACGACGCGCTGCAGGCGCTGAGAAACCGACCCCCAGAGATCGACGTTGAGTCCATCTCCTGGCCCGATGACGTAGTCAGGGCCGACCGGAACATCCATCGGGAGCTGGTCGAGGTTGCCGGTGCCCTTGGCGAAGACGCTCGCGCCAAATCGCTCCAGTTTTCTACCCTGCGCCGGCGTCTGCTCATACAAGTCGTAGAGCGACGGCACCATTCCATAGGGATTCGGCTGCTTGCGAAAAGCGCGGCCCGAATCATCCACTGCGCCGGAAGATTGCACACTGCGCGGAGCTGACGCGGCCGGCTGATTTGCGCCTGACAGGATTTCCCGCTCGGACGGCAAAGCAGGCTCGGGCGTAATCGAAGGAATCAGAAGCGACGCTTCGCTTGAATTCGCTGACGAAGACGATCGTCCTCCAAGCCCCAGGCCGGCTCCGCTTCCGTCCAATTGCGCTGAGGCAGTCAACAACTGCGGCAGCTCGCTCGGGCTGATGCGCTGCAAATCGCGATCATCAGGAGATAACGTAGAAGGCCCGCTATCGGTGAATGAAGGAATCGGAGATTGTTTCGGCTTCTCGGTAGCGGGAGCACTGGCCGTCTGTGTTCCAGGTTTTACCTGCTCACCGGTTACGCCGCGCTGATGGGCTTCATCGATCTCAAGCTGCTGCAGCCTGAGCTGGCGCATACGCGCTTCGAATGCCTCTTCGTCGGTAGGACGAAGAGGTAAATAGTGCCGCTTCTCAATTTCGTCGCTCGCTATCTTGCGGATGTTGAGATCGTCGCGAATCAGCGCATATAAATCGTTATCGCCGAGATCCTCCTCCGCCAAAAGCCTGCCTTGATCGAGAGCCTTCTGGATGAGGACGCGCTTCACCTGAAGCTTCAGGGCCGGCTCCGATTGTAGAAGTTGGATGATGACGTCAGAAGTCAGCGCCGCATCGGCATCTGGAGTCGTGCTTCGCGTCTGGCCGACCGAGTGATAAGCCTGCAGGGTGGCGTCGCGATCACGAGCTTCGGCGTATGGATCAACATTGTTGTTTTGAGCAAAACAGGAACACGCAAAAAGAAAGATAACCAGGGAAATGGAGACAGCAGGGGCGGGGGAGAATTTTTTCATTACACCACTCGCGCAAGACAGACGCGCGTTATTCCGCACGTAAATGAAGCTGCAACCTTCAACAGCTAAACCCTTAACCGGATTAGGGTTAAACAAACAAGTGAGCCGTTTGAACGTGGGCAGCAGTGTAACACAACAGAGCTCGAAAGACCGCTCAGGAAGAGAATTTGGCAGAAGTCTCTAATACGGGTTTCGTAGATAGAAGCCTCCCGCTACGAACCACGAGACCTTCGTCTGAAATGCTTACACTGTGGCTTCCTGAACTTTCATCACTCGGCAGCGCCGGACACGAAACGACACTCGCCCAGGTCTCGCCGCTGCAAACACATCGTGTTTGAATTCGATTGGAACAATCACCTGCCAGTCAGACCGAAAAGTTCGTCTGCTAAGGAGGCTTGTGACGAATTCGCTTGGCTCTTGCCTCGCCGCCATAGCAGTCAAAAGAGCTTAGACATGCTTACAGGAACGAAATCTTGCATGAAAACAAGGAGTCTTCTTCAAGTCTTGTGAGCAACCGTCCAACTTAGGAAACAAATTTCAGTCGATGTCTCTGCTACTCGGAGAAGATGCAGATCTATCTTTCATGCGTCGCGACGGAAGGCGGATGGGATTGGAAGGTATCGCCACAGCCAGTTCAGGCTCACTGCTTTTCCTTAGGCAAGTACGAAGAACTTCCGACGATATCGGCGACATCTGGATTTGAATCTAGAGTTGCCGCTTCTGGTGAAGGTCGCAGCCATTCACGGCGAATGCGCGGAGGTGTGAGAGGAGGTTGCTCAAGATGAATTGAATGATGCGCGGGTTCGGCTGTGACGGGGACCACTGGCGGGTTCCACATCTGAGCTGCCTCCCATTGCAGGCGCTGGTGAGACGAATAGATAAGGCGTTCCTGTACTGACAATTCTTTGTGAGAGGCCGACGACTGTGCGAACGCGATGCCGCTTATCAGAAAAGAACACACTACACAGCTCACGCGCATTCGCATGCAATTGGCTCCCGGCCCCTCGGAGGAACACTTACTCGATTGGGTGGCAGCGCGCACTCGCAGGTTGTCAGATCGCGAGCGCGTGCGCAGCAAAATCGCGAGCCGCACATCTGAGCTTCGCGATTCCGCTTCCGATCAGTTGTGTCCTGAGTTGGTGAGCGATGGTAGCACTGGATTCCGCGAAAAGGCATCAGGAATTCTTACCGGTGCCCGACACGAAAGTGCAGTGTGCGGGCGAGTAATCAGCTGAGCAGTTGCTGCTCCTGCTTCTTGATGTCCGCCATGTGTGGAAAGCCAAACCATTCCCGCCACGATGCTGGCAGTTGCCAGAGTTTTGACCAGCAGCGTGCGCCCGGTGAAGTCCTCGGAGAGCCATTGGGGACGCATTTTCGTGAGCAGCAGGGCCCCTATGAAGATGATCGCAAAGCGTACACCGGAGATCGCATCCACAATCGCCGGATGCGTGAGGCTGATCGCATAGAAGATGAGGAAGGATCCGACACCGTCAATGAAACGATTGACGAAGTACCAGAATTTGCTGCGCGGTGTCGCTTCTTCGGAATGCTTGAATATCTGCATCCTCCACTTCGGACGAATCAGCAGAGCGAATGCAGCTACGCAGGTTCCGAGAGTGAAAAAGACATAACCCGTAACGAAGTTGGTTTCTTTGAAAACAATCCTCTGCAGCACATTGACGAGGCCAAACAATCCAGAGGAGAGCGCCATGGGAACAATCATGCGACGAAAGTTCATCTCCTCGGCAAGGAACATGAGAAATCCGCCGGCCGTGAGCAAGCCAAATGCGATCACTTTTCCACCTGCGAATGGTTGATCGAGAAGGAAATAGCCGATCACGGCGGTAGCCACAGGACTGAAACCACCGATGGCGGCCAGCGACTCACTCGCTTCCCCTCGCTTCAGCGCGTCGTAGTAAAAGTAGACGGCCACGAGATGCAGCACGCCCGTGACAAATCCGAGCCCCGCAACAGAAATGGGGGGCATCTTGAACCCAAATGGGATCAGCACCAGGCCAAAGATGCTGATGGCACCAAGCCAAAAGACGTAGTTCACCAGATTCTTCGTCTCAGGCCGTTTGAGCAGCACCTTGTCCCAAACCAGCGAGATGCCGATGAGTGTGTGCGCTATAAGCGCCATCAGCACTCCGGATTTGAGGAAGGCAAAGTGCATTCGCCGGGCAGACTTAAAGCACAACAGATGCGCTGGAGTGACGTCAAAGACGTC
>DATEKE010000376.1:0-11030 GCA_035277605.1 Terriglobales bacterium
AGTTTCAATGCAGAAGGCATGGTATCTCTCACCAGCGCTGCTGCTGGCATTGAGTTTCGCCGCAGCGCAAACAGCAGGAACACCGGGAACAGCCAGCGATCAAGGCTCTTCGACACAAGCAACCACCACCAGCACAGGTCAAACCGGCACGAACGGCAGTCCCACCAGCACGAGTCAGAATCCTGCAACTGCTACCGGATCAGCCGGCAGCAGCTCGACCACTCCGTCCGATCAGAGCTCGACGACCACGAGCGGTACAAATCCAGCAGGCGCAAATCAGAGCAGTACGAGTCAGACCGGCGCCACCGGAACGTCGGGCAACACGAGCTCAGTCGGCAGCAACTCAGCCAATCCGAGTTCGCCAAGTTCCAATAGCCAGAGCTCGACGAACAGCGGCGCGAACAACGCTTACCCCACTGACCAGAACAGCACGAATGGCAACGATCAGATGGGAGCGCAAGCAAACGCCACAGGGGCTTCAACTGGAGTAGGCGTTTCTGCCAATCCAAAGCAGAGCACCGCGAACAGCAGCTCGGCTCTGCCGCAGAGCGATCAAGGGGCAAATGCAAGTTCGGGCTCCAGCTCTTCAGCGACCGCACCGTCAGCCACAGATCCGAGCAACAACTCGAGCACGGTTCCGAAGAATGATCCCAATGTGGCGGGAACGTCGACCACTCCGCGTGGCGATCAGGGTTCTGCTACGAGCAGCAATACGGCAGATCAGACGAAGGCCGGCGCAACTTCCGGTTCGGAAGCTACGAATTCTGCGGCTCAGAGCCAAAATGGAACTGCATCGAGCAGCGCACAGCTTCCGCAGACTGCTTCCGTTCTTCCTTTACTGGGCCTGATGGGATTTGGAACGTTCTTGGCGGGATTTATCGGCCGCTTTCGTCGTTAATAAATACGTCAGAACGGTTCAATGTGGATTGCGCAGATCCTTCACAGCGCGGTTCAACCCGGATCAAGAGAGTTCGGGTCTATTGATCGGTGCTTGAAGCGTCCACGTGATTACTCTTGCTGCCTGTTGTTTGGTTATCGTCCAGCCGCGGTATGCATTACTTTTTGCTGCGGCGGGATTTCTTCGCTGGCTATAGGCTTGCGGCTGTGTTCTTCGAGCACAATACCAATTGAGATCAGCATTTGCTCCGGGCTGCTGCTGACGAAGGCAGTGGACCAGGGATCGCGATCTTCCTTCTCGTCCTGCACCATCACAATTAGCAACTCAGGGAAGTGTTCACGCAGGCGCTTCACCAGCCTTACGTTTTCCGGCGTTCGCATCGAATCGCCGACCAGCAGCATGTCAAAGAAGATGCCGCGCAGCATCGGAATTAGCTCGGAGACATAGGTGGTGTGAGTGACATCGTACCCGGCGCGGCTCAGGATCATCGCGCGGGTCGAGATGACGAGGGTGTCCTCGCCGTAAGCGAGAATTCGCCTGCAGTGCATAACTGATTTGGGGGTAACTGGCGAGAACATTACTGCTGCCCTGAAGGGCAAGTCAATGGGAATCGAGAGTTCCTGAAATTGGCAGAAGTTGGCATGTGTGATGGGTAAAAGACCGCGATCGACGATTGCACAGAACGACATACCTGGACTGAATTTCCACAGCTTGACAACTCAAAATCTGTAGCGCAGAATCTCAGTTGTAGGCGAATAAAAAACGAAAATATATCCTCGACATGACTGCTGCAACGGAGCTGCGAACACGACTTGAACAGGCGCTGGAACATCGTATTCCTCGCGCTTTTACCCCTGTCCAGCGACCTTCGCCGGAGCGGATTCTCACTGGCATCGCTTCAGTAGACGCGCTTACCGGCGGCATCGCTCTTGGCTGCCTGACGGAAATCTGCGGGCCTTCATCATCGGGACGCAGCAGCATCCTGCTCCAGATCCTTGCCAAATTCATACGACGAGATGAAACCTGTGCGCTGGTTGATGCCAGTGATGCCTTCGATCCGCAATCGGCTGCAAGTGCGGAGGTGGAGCTAGGACGACTGCTGTGGGTCCGGTGCAAAGGATCGGGTGATCGGTTCATCGGGTCATCGGACGAAGTAAAGAGGCACTCGGCATTCGGCACTCGGCATTCGGCAAAAGAACATTTTTCTGACATTCAGCAAGATGATATCCAATCATCGCTCTGCACTTTGCCCGATCACCCAATGACCCGATCATCCGATCCTATGTCTCAGGCTCTCAAAGCCACCGACCTCCTGCTCCAGGCGGGCGGGTTTGGGCTCATCGTTCTTGATCTTGGAGACATTCCGATTGCAGCCGTGCGTCGCATTCCACTCACCACTTGGTTTCGCTTTCGACGCGCGGTAGAGAACACTTCGACAGCGTTCATCGTGATCGAGCAACATCCGCACGCAAAGAGTTGCGCCACATTGGTGATGGACTTGGCCGCACAGCAAGCGAGTTGGAGCGAAGCTTCGGACCAAAATGGAGCTGTGATGGGAGCGCATGCTGGCAATCCAGCTCCTTTGTTCCGCGTGACTGCCGAAGGAATCGCAATCCCGTTTGAACAACCTGGAGCATCGTCATTCACCATGCCGCAGCGGTGGAGTACGCCGCATGCGCGGTTGCTGAACACAGTTCACGTGCATTTGCAGGTCACGCGTTCAAGAACCTTTATGAATATCCACAAATTTCCTCCAGCTGGAGAATCTGTCCTTCCGAGCGCTGCAGTTGCGCGAGGAATCCCTCTCGCCTCCCATGCATTATTGGCTCAGTAGGAATCCCTCGCTTTGCTCGGGATGACAAAACTGTAATGCTTTTTGCCTGCATCTACGTTCCCGATTTCCCGGTCGAGGCTCTTCTGCGCACCGCGCCTGAGTTGCGCGAGCAGGCAGTTGCTGTTCTCGACGGTACTCCACCCATGCTCACCGTAGTTGCTGCGAACACGAAGGCGCGCGCTGCAGGAATCGAAGCCGGAATGACTAAGCTTCAGGCAGAAGCTTGTCCGGGCGTGCACCTGCGGCGCAGGTCGCTTGCTGAAGAAGCTGCTGCACGCGATGCGGTGCTCGACTGTGCGTACGCCTTCTCTCCGCGTGTGGAAGATACGAATCGAGAGCTCACGAGCAATGATGGCAAACCTAGATCGGGTGATACCGTCATTCTCGATATCGCCGGACTTGATCGCCTCCTAGGGCCGCCAAGAATCATTGCGCGCGAGCTCTCCGCGCGTGTTTCCAAAGTCGGACTCACTGCGAATGTAGCAGTCGCCGGAAATGCAGACGCAGCCATGCATGCAGCGCGCGGATTCTCCGGGATAACAGTCATTCTTCCGGAAAACGAAGCGGAACGGCTTGGTTCGTTGCCAGTCTCGCTGCTTGGACCCTCGGAAGAGATGCTGGAAACGCTTGAACGATGGGGCATTCGCGACTTCGGCTCTCTCGCAGCACTACCAACGATCGCGCTCACTCAGCGACTCGGGCAAGAAGGTTTGCGCCTGCAGAAGCTCGCGCGTGGATGCGTGCAGCGAACGCTGGTGCCAGTTGAGCCGACAACAAAATTCGAAGAGGCCATGGAGCTGGAAGACGCGGTCGAATTGCTCGATCCGTTGATGTTCGTTTTGAACCGCATGCTCGAACGCCTTTGTGCGCGGCTGCAATCGCGCGCTCTTGCCGCGACGGAACTACGCGTTACGTTGGAAATAACCGGGCATGAAGAGCAATCGACCCAAGAGCAAGCGGCAAGTCGCTCGATCCATCAGCGCACCTTGCAGTTTCCAGTCCCAATGCAGGACAGCCGGACATTCCTCAAGCTGCTGCAGCTTGAACTTGCTGCTCATCCGCCGCAAGGGCCAGTGAAGAAGCTGTTCCTCGCCGCAGAAGCAGCGCCGCCGCGCTTTGCGCAATCCGGACTATTCCTGCCTCGCGGCTTGGCTCCCGAGCGCCTTGAACTTACGCTTGCTCGCCTGCGTGGCCTTGTAGGCGACGATCGCGTAGGCTCGCCCGAATTGCTGGACACGCATGCTCCCGACGCATTTCGCATGCGTCCGTTTTATCCACAAGCGTCAGTCACAAAGAAGGACAAAGATCCTCAAGAGCAGAAGATCGCATTGCGCATCTTTCGCCCGCCGCTCGAAGCCAAAGTGCAGATCAAGCAAGGCGTACCAGTTCGTGTGTTTGTGAAAGGACAGCCGCATCAGGTCACCGCCGTAGCAGGTCCATGGCGCAACAACGGCGGATGGTGGACCGAGCAGGCATGGACGCGCGACGAATGGGACCTCGAACTCCGCACCGAAGAATTTCGCCCATGGCTCGTGCATGTATATCGCGATCTAAGCTCGGCAAAATGGTATGTGGAATCAACTCTGGATTAGAAGCCGGTTTGTCATCCCGAACGAAGTGAGGGATCCCTACTGAACCGAAAAAGCATGGATACAGTAGGGATTCCTCGCCGCAAAACCAACGGCTCGGAATGACAAATAGACAAAGATGTACATAGAACTCCATTCCCGCTCGGCATTCAGCTTCCTCGAAGGCGCTTCTTTACCCGAAGCTCTGATCGGCGTGTGTGCCGATTACGGAATGCCGGCGATGGCGTTGATGGACCGCAACGGCGTCTATGGCGCTCCGCGCTTCCATCTAGCCGCACAGAAGTGCGGGATCAAAGCACACATCGGAGCGGAAGTCACAATCGATGACACGCTCTTCGGCGAAGCTGGACCGGCGCGCTATCCGCTGCTGGCTGAATCGCGCACCGGCTATCAAAATCTTTGCAGGCTCATCACTGGCACCAAGTTGCGCGCCAAGAAAGAAGAAAGCGCAGCGCGCTTTGAAGAACTTGAAGAACATGCCGGCGGTCTTGTTTGCCTCACTGGCGGCGATGAAGGTCCGCTGGCCGAGGCACTGGCGCGTGGCGGATACGAAGAAGGACTGCGCGCAGTCGAGCGCATGATGCGCATCTTCGGTCCACAGAATGTCTTTGTTGAATTGCAGCGCCATTTTGATCGCCGCGAAGAAGCGTGCAATCAGGCGGCTGTTGCGATCGCACGCAAGCTGCGTCTTCCCTTGTTGGCAACGAATGGCGTTTCATATGCAACCGCAGCCGAGCGCGAAATCCTCGACGTCTTCACCTGCATTCGCCATCACCGTCAACTCGAAAATACCGGACGCCTGCTAGCGATCAACTCTGAGCGATTCATTCGCACGCCTGCCGAAATGGAACAGCTCTTTGCCGATTTTCCGGAGGCGATCGCGAACACTGAAGTCCTCTCAAAGCGGCTGAAATTTACATTGGAAGATCTTGGTTACGAGTTCCCGAAATATCCCGTGGGTGCTGAAGAAACGATGATGTCGTTCCTGCGCGAACGAACTCGCGAAGGTATGGACAAACGCTATGGAGAGAAGCCTCCGGAGCTGCGCGAGCGCGCTCGCCGGCAAATCGAACGTGAACTGGCGCTCATTGAGCACCTCAATCTGTCTGGCTATTTCCTCATCGTATGGGACATCGTGCGCTTCTGTCAGGAACAGGGCATTCTTGTGCAAGGCCGCGGATCAGCCGCCAATAGCGCCGTTTGCTATGCGTTGGGCATTACTGCCGTCGATCCGGTTGGTATGGAATTGCTCTTCGAACGATTCCTTTCCGAGCAGCGCGGCGAGATGCCCGATATCGACCTCGATCTCCCCAGCGGCGACCAGCGCGAGCGCGTGATCCAGCACCTCTACGCGAAATACGGAGCGCATGGCGCCGCAATGACCGCCAATGTGATTACGTATCGCGGACGCTCCGCCGCGCGCGAAGTGGGTAAAGCGCTCAGCTTCGACGCCGAAACGCTGGATCGCCTCTCTGCACTTGTCGGCTCATGGGAATGGCGCGGACCGACAGATACGATGGAGCATCAATTCCGCCATGCCGGATTTGATTTGCGTCATCCGCGCATCTCGAAATTCCTCGATCTCGCGTTGCGGGTGCAGGACCTGCCCCGCCATCTCGGCCAGCACTCCGGCGGCATGGTCGTCTGCCAGGGCCAGCTCAGCTCCTTAGTTCCGCTTGAGCCTGCGAGCATGCCCGGACGCGTTGTCGTGCAATGGGATAAAGACGATTGTGCCGATATGAAGCTGATCAAGATCGATCTGCTTGGCCTGGGCATGATGGCTGTGCTGGAAGCTTGCATCGAGCTGATTCCGCAGTACTACGGCGATAAGGTCGATCTGGCGCAGCTTCCGCAGGACGACAAGCCGGTGTATGAAGCGCTCCAGCAAGCCGATACAGTCGGATTGTTTCAGGTAGAAAGCCGGGCGCAGATGGCGGCGCTACCGCGCAACTGTCCGCGAGTGTTTTACGACATCGTCATTCAGGTGGCGATCATCCGACCTGGCCCAATAGTCGGCAAGATGATGAATCCTTTCCTGAAACGGCGACAGGATCTCGAGCCCGTTCGCTATGCACATCCCTCGCTTGAGCCAGTGCTGAAGCGTACGCTCGGCGTGCCGCTGTTCCAGGAACAGCTTCTGCGCATGGCCATGGTGGTGGCAGATTTCACAGGAGGCGAAGCCGAAGAGCTACGCCGGGCTATGGGCAACAAACGATCGCAGGCAAAGATGGCCGCCATCGAAACCCGCCTGCGGAGCGGCATGACCCAAAATGGGATCTCGCGCGAAGCGCAGGACGAGATTGTGCAATCGATCGTTTCCTTCGCGTTGTATGGTTTTCCCGAATCACACGCCGCCAGCTTCGCTCTACTGGCTTATGCGAGCGCTTATCTCAAATGTCACTACCTGGCGGCGTTCACGGCAGCGCTGCTGAACAATCAGCCAATGGGTTTCTATCATCCAGCGACGATCGTGAAAGACGCGCAGCGGCATGGCTTGCGAGTGCGTCCGGTAGACGTCATGCGTTCTTGTTGGCCGTGCACACTGGAATGTGAGTGCGGCGGAGCGGCTCCGCACAATCGTTCTAATTGCAAGATTTCGATGCGCATGGGCCTGCGCTACGTTCGTGGTCTGCGCGAAGAAGCGGCGCGTGCGTTAGTGAGCGAACGCAATCAGCGGCCTTTTACTTCGGTGGACGATCTCGTCCGCCGTGCTCCCGAATTGAGACGCAATGAGCTGAACATGTTGGCGCAGATTGGAGCGTTGAATCGTCTGGACGAGGGTTTTGCGGGATGCCATGCAACGGATGAGGTTGATCCAGAGAAACTAAACTCTCCATTCACCTGTCATCCTGAAGCGCATCTGTTGCGCGAAGGATCTCCCGGAATGCCTCAGACTGAAGCGCGCTTTCAAGGCTCTTTGGTCCATGAAGGAGGAGTTCATGGTAGAAGAGCCATGCCGGCAGCATTTAAATCAAAAGCATCGCGGGAGATCCTTCGCGCAACAGAAGCGCTTCAGGATGACAGTTTTAATAATGTCGAGTTCGCGGCGCGGCTGAACGCGGTCCCCTTTGCTAAGTCTCACTCTCGTTCTTCTCTCCATCGCCGCGACGCCCTCTGGCAAGTCGAGCGCGCGGCATGGAGCGAAGGTCCGCTGCTGGCTGATCTTGCCGAACCCCACTCGCCTTCTCCTCTGGCGCAAATGACTGCCGAAGAGCGCCTTGTTGCCGACTATCAAGGCACTGGGATAACGGTTGGTCCACACCCAATGATGTATCGCCGTGAGGAGATGAATCGCATGCGGGTCATACGCGCGATTGACCTGCAGGGAATAAGGCACGGACAACTGGTTCGCATTGCGGGCTGTGTCATCGCGCGCCAGCGTCCGGGCACGGCGAATGGCTTCATCTTCCTGAGTTTGGAAGATGAAACTGGAATCTCCAACGCAATCATCACGCCCGATCTCTATGACCAGAACCGGCTATTGGTGATTCACGAGCGATTCCTTCTGATTGAAGGCATTCTGCAGAACATCGAGAAGGTGATCTCAGTGAAGGCGATGAGAGTAGCCAAGCTTGAGATCACGGAGGCAGCTACGCGGTCGCATGACTTTCACTAACTACTTCAAACCCGACATGGATCTGACGGATTCTACGGATCTCACGACCGTCCGCGGCCATGATTTCACTCGCTTTCTTACTTCTCATCCATCAACTTTCCTTAATTCCAAGTTGCTCGCGAGAACTAAGAGTCGCAATGGACCTCGTTTTCCACCTCAACTTCTTTTCCGTTCCGAACTCAGCATTGCTAGAATGAGAGTGTTGTGTTGTGCCATCTGTGGAGGTCGTTGTGATCTTCGCGCTGCCGATGGGCGCTCAACATCCAAATTAACCCCCTAAATTGGAGAAGATCATCCATGCCAAGAGCAAAAAGTCCCAGTAGGAAGGCGTCCGGCACAAACGGTGATGCCGGGACCAACGGCACCGCCGCTGCCGCCGTTCAAAAAGTCCCAACTTCAATATTGCAAACCAGTTCAGCTGCAGAAAACAGAGCAGCCCAGAACGAAACGCCGCGCATGTCACGCGCGACCGACTCCAGCGTTCATCCCAGCGTGAGCGAAGAGCAGATTCGCCGCCGGGCTTACGAACTTTATGTCCAGCGTGGAGGCACCGATGGCCGACATATGGACGACTGGTTCCGTGCAGAGACGGAACTGCGCGGCCGTGCGTCGTAGCGAGGAAATCTCTTAGCGAAAGGGCAGGAGCATTGAGCAAGACCGTTCTTCTGGTCGACGACAATCCGATTCAGCTTTCGGCCCGGCAGATGGTGCTGAACCAGGCGGGAATGGAAGTCCAGGTCGCTACCAGTGCCGACAGCGCTCTTGCCCTCCTTCGCACCCTTTCTCAGTCCCAGAAAATCGGCGTCGTGGTTACCGACCACATCATGCCTCATGCCACCGGCTCGGAATTCGTGCACATGCTGCGCGAGATCAATCCTGAGGTGCCGGTCATCGTGATCAGCGGCATGCCCGAAGTGGAAAAGGAGTACGAAGGGATGAACGTGCTGTTCCGGCAAAAGCCCTGTCCTCCTGTCGAGCTCATTCATCTGGTGCAGTCTGCGGTGGACGGTTCCGGACCGGGAAAGTAATCCCAGTCACGTTGTAATTCAAAGCTGTTAAGAGCATTTGCCGAGCCGCAATTCGCCTTAAAGCAGGTAGAATTGTGACTTCCGGAACTCCACTCGTTCCGCCAGAATTCATGCCGCTGTTTGGAAGCTTCGCCCTGATCTTCGCTCTGGTTCTGAGCGCTTACTGCTTGTTTGCGGGAATGGTTGCGCTGCGCTGGCAGGCGGTTGGCATTCCCAGTGATCGTCTGGCGGAAACCGCACGGCGCGCTGGAATCGCGACTTGGGCGGGTGTCGCCGCGGCAGCATTCGCGCTGGTTTGGGCGGCGCTCAATAACGACTTCTCCGTCGCCTACATCCTGCATCACAGCAACCGCGACCTGCCGATACCATACAAGTTTGCGGCACTCTGGTCCGGACAGGAAGGCTCGCTTCTGTTCTGGGCCTTGCTGCTGAGCTCCTACGGTCTGGTGCTTCGGCTGCGCCACAAGGTCGATGTAAAGCTGACGGCGTATGCCTCCACGATCCTGGCGGCCATCCAGCTCTTCTTCTTATTGTTACTGAATTTCGCCGCGACTCCTTTCTCGCTGGTTACGGGAGCAATTCCGCCCGACGGCAACGGACTGAATCCTTTGCTCCAATATCCGGAAATGGTCATTCACCCACCGATGCTGTACCTCGGCTACGTGGGATTTTCGGTGCCGTTCGCCTTCGCGCTGGGCGCCCTGATCATGAAGTATCCGGGCGAGAAGTGGATCCATATCACTCGACGCTGGACCATGGTGACGTGGTGCTTCCTTACCTGCGGCGTCTTCCTCGGCGCGCACTGGGCCTATTCCGTTTTGGGATGGGGCGGCTACTGGGGCTGGGATCCGGTGGAGAACGCATCGATATTTCCCTGGCTCACAGGAACTGCTTTCCTGCATTCGGTGATGATGCAGGAAAAGCGTGGGATGCTGAAGACCTGGAATGTCTGGCTGATCTTCTGCACGTTCATGCTCTCCATTCTGGGAACGTTCCTGACGCGCAGTGGAGTCGTCAGCTCGGTACACGCATTTGCGCAGTCCTCAATCGGCGACTGGTTCCTGTGGTTCCTGGCTTGCATTTTCGTAGTTTGCCTCTTCTTCTATATTCGCAATCGTGATCACCTCCGCAGCGAGCATCGGCTGGAATCGCTGCTATCGCGCGAGTCGAGCTTCCTGTTTCAGAACCTGGTGCTGCTCGCGGCCTGCTTCGCTGTGCTCTGGGGAACTCTGTTCCCAATCTTGTCGGAGTGGATTCAGGGTAGAAAAGAAACCGTCGGTCCTCCTTTCTTTAATCGCGTAAATATTCCAATCGCGTTGTTCCTGCTTTTGCTGACTGCCGTTGGACCGCTGCTTGCATGGCGCCGGACATCCTGGGCGAGCCTGAAGCGGAACTTCACAATTCCAGTCATCGTTTCTGTTCTGACGGCTGTCGGTCTGATCGCACTCGGCGTTCGTCCGTGGAACGACACTGCCCAGCTCTACTCATTGATGGCAATCTCGCTCGCCGCTCTTGTGACGGCAACGGTAGCATCTGAGTTTATTCGCGGGGGACGCGTGATCGCGCGCCACACGAGACAAAACCTGCTAGCGTCGATGGTCACGCTCACCCGGCGCAACACGCGCCGCTACGGCGGATATATCGTTCACTTTGGCGTAGTCGTGATCGTCGTTGGACTCGCCGGTGCTGCCTTCAATCAGCAGAAAGAGCAGGAGATGGGCTTCGGCGACAAGATGCAGCTCGGCCCATACACGTTGGTCTGCGACAGCTACACGCAGGAAGATAATCCCAATTACTCCATCGAGTATGCGGTACTCAATGTGTACAAAAATGGGAAACCGCTGTTTCAGATGTTCCCGGCGAAGAAGTTCTTCAAAGCCAGCCAGCAGCCGGACACGATTGTGGCCAACCACTCCACGCCCAAAGAAGACCTGTACGTCATTTACGCCGGCAAGAACTTTGATACCGATCGTCCCATCATCAAGGCTTTCATCAATCCTCTTGTGATGTGGATTTGGGCCGGCGTCTGGATTCTGATCTTCGGCACAGTGGTAGCTATGGTCCC
>DATEKE010000377.1:0-20390 GCA_035277605.1 Terriglobales bacterium
TTCTCGATCCCATTATGAAACTCTTCTGTGAGCATGTAATCCGCATAGCTGCGGAAGGACTCGTTGCGCAGTCCGGTATTGGGTGATTCCCTGGCTTGCCGCTTCCGTCTGCCGCCCAGGGCGGGCATCCAGACGTAAGCGATTCCTGATTGGGGAAGCGCTTTCTCAAGAGATTCGCGATTAAAGTATGGCAGACGCCGTGACATAGGAAAAGCGCGGATGTCTGCGAGCGTCTTGACTCCATGCGTTTGAAGCGCAGAAATCAATTCGGATAGTTCTCTAGTCGAGTGCCCGATCGTGTAGACGATTGCCACCGAATGCTACTCTGCAGAATCAAAAGCTGCGCTACTCAACCGCCCCGCGAACTCCCGAAAGCAGCGCTTGTTGTTCGTCGGGAAATACTGTGCGCAGATCCAATAACAGCCGATCGGCTTCAATACGAGCGACTATGGGTGGAGATTGCTTCCGCAATCCAGTCAATAATTCCTCGGGGGAATGTCGTTCGGAAGAAACTGAAATCACGAACGTTGGCAGACTCGCAGTTGGAGCAGTGCCTCCGCCGATGACGGATTTGCTTTCTGCGACCTCAATGCGGCACTCAGCGATGGGGCCCAACTGACGCACGAAATCCTCGGCACGGCTGCGAATTTCCTGCGCAGGAGCGTAGATCATTTGCAGAATCGGAATTGCTGCGTGATCTTGGCGGACATAGGCGAGGAGCGTGGCTTCAAGCGCGGCGTAAGTGAGCTTGTCGACACGCAGTGCCCGGAAGAGCGGATTCGCCCGCATTCGCTTCACCAGCTCTGTGCGTCCCGCGATCACGCCGGCCTGTGGACCGCCGAGAAGCTTATCCCCGCTCACGCATACGACGTCCATACCTGCCGCAAGCGCTTCATGCAAACCGTACTCGCTCTGCACGCCTGCCGACGCGAGGTTCACGAGCAAGCCGTTCCCGAGATCTTCCATAACGGGAATGCGATGGTTGCGGCTTAATGCTGCCAACTCCGCTGAAGAAGGCTGCTCCGTGAAGCCGATCATCGCGAAGTTCGAACGATGCACGCGGAGCAGCAGGCGCGTATTCGGCGTGATTGCCTTTTCATAATCGGAAAGCCGCGTGCGATTGGTGGTGCCGACTTCGCGAAGCTGCGCGCCGGATTTCGCCATGATTTCCGGCACGCGGAACGAGCCGCCAATTTCTACCAGTTCGCCGCGCGAGACGATTACATCGCCGCCTTCGGCAAGCGTATTCAGCGCAAGCAGAACCGCGGCCGCGCAGTTGTTTACGACGATCGCTTCGAGCTTCGATTCGCGGATTTTGCTTTCTAAAGAGCTATTGGCAGCAAGCAGCCGCTCGAAGAGTCTCTGCGCATGGACATCCCGCTTACCGCGCTCTCCCGAACGGAGATCGAATTCCAAATTGGAATAACCTGACGCGATGCTGATGAGGTGCTCGAGCGCCTCGCGAGAGAGCGGAGCGCGTCCCAAATTGGTGTGGAGGATCACGCCGGTGGCGTTGATGACTTTCTGGAGCGAATAACCGAGCGAGCGCCGCAGCTCGCGCTCAACTGCCTCGGGAATGCTATCGATGGCAAGCTGCGTTCGACTTTCGTCGAGGTTGCCTGCGCTGATTGCCGTGCGCAGGCGATCGAGAACGGTGCGGACCGCGTCAGCAGTAGCGGCGCGGCCCTCGCGTTCCAGCGACTCGCTAATTGCGGAGGAACGAAGAACTTCGTCCACCGACGGAAGCTGCCGCAGCCAATCCGTTTTCTTTAGTGTCACTCCCGTATTTGACCAGATGCTTTCCTTCCCAGGCAACGGGAAGCATCTTCTGCAGCTTGTCACGATGGCGGCGGCTCATCTTGAGCTGCGATCCATCCTGCAGGACCAGCAGGTAGTCGCCGCGCTGCAGGGCATGCGATTCCTTCACGCGCTCGAAGTTCACGATGGTACAACGATGCACGCGCCCGAACTTCTGCGGATCGAGTCGCTGCTCGATCTGGTTAATGGTGGAACGAATGCGAAATACCTGTCCGGCGGAATGAATATGCACGTAATTGGCAGCGGCAGACAAATAGTCGATGTCCGCAACTGTTTGGAGAAAGATCCGGCTTTGCGACCGAATCACGATCTTCTTGGGGTACTCGCGCGGGGTCTCCGCTGACTGCATTCCGGGAGCCTGCACATAGGACGACACAGTAGCCATACACTCCTCAATGCGGTTGAAATTCAACAGCAACTCCTCGGCCGCGCGATGCGCGAGCCCGGATGGAACAGCACGATCGAGGAGCTGGTTTCTATGTGTGTAAACCGGAGAAGAAGGGAATTTCATCCAGGGAAAGGCTGTCGGCTCTCGGCTGCCGGCTTTCGGCCCAAAAACCGGGTTTGCGGTTCCTACGCGCTGTGCTTTTCTTTGTGACGCCGTGTGTCCGCGGTGAAAAACGACCTGCAGGAGCAACCCACTGGTAATCAGGTATTTCCCTCGTATAACTAAGAGCCTGACCAATTTAGGCCTTACGATGAGTGTGGTAACGTTAGCCCAACTTACTGTATCCGCGCTGATCGTGTTCCAATTTTGGACCTTCGTCCAATCCCGACAGGTCTGCGCGGCGTGACTGCCCATCGCTTATGGCTCTCGGTTTTACATTCAATAAGGCAAAAGTCCTCAGCGCCGCTGAGAAGTACGTACAGCAAGGCAAGCTGCAGAACGCAATCGCCGAGTACGAAAAGGTAGCCAAGCAGGATGCCAAGGACCTTACCGTCCTCAATACCATTGGTGACCTGTATGCCCGGCTTGGTCGCAACGACAGGGCCACAGAATTCTTCAGAAAAGTTGGAGATGCGTACGCCTCCGATGGCTTCGTGGTGAAAGCCATCGCCATGTACAAGAAGCTGACGAAGCTCGGCGCAACCACGCCCGATGCCCTGGTCCGTCTCGCCGATCTGTATACACAACAAGGGCTGTACCACGATGCGCGCACGCAGTACATGGTGGTCGCCGACCAATATCTCAAGAACAATGACAAAGAAAACGCCGCCGGCATCCTGAAGAAGATGCTGGAACTCGATCCTGAAAACGCTGCGATGCAGACCAAGGTCGCGGACCTGTACCAGAAACTGGGCAGGAATCAGGAAGCGCTGGACATCTACTTTCATTCCGCGCAGGCGCTCTTTCAGCGCGGCTCCAAAGCAGAGGCCGAGGAAGCCCTTCGGCATGTGCTCAAAATCGATCCCAAGTACGAGCCCGCTCTGCTTCTTCGCGGACAAATTGCGTCGACCTCGGGAAAGTCCGACGCTGCAATCGCGAATCTGGAGAAGCTGCAGGACCTCGATGCGCGCCCCGAAGCGCTGCGTCCATTACTGCAGGCCTATATAAAGAGCGGTGAATTCGAGAAGGCCGAGCCGATTGTCGACAAGCTGGTGACTGCCCACCACGACTCGTCCATTGTTGCGTCGTATTCGGAGGCGTTGCTCGCCGCGAATCGCTCCGATCTGGCAGTGGCGCTTTACGAAAAATATGCCGATAAGTTTCTTGGTGAAAACAAGCAAGAGTTTCTACAAAACCTAACGGCACTGGTCTCCAGGATCAAAGAGAGCGAGGCATCGCTGCAGTCCATGCTCGCTCTGTTGCGCAAATCGGATGCTCCTGCTCATGCGGTTCGGGAAGTGCAGGAGCTGCTGGCTAACATTTATGTGCAGCATGGTGAGCTGCAGGCGGCCGCCGATCTCTATCAGGAACTCGCCCAAGCGGAGCCCGAGAACCCGCTCCACGAGCAGAATTACAAGCAGATCATCTCCCGCATGGGAACAGACTCGGCCACACGTGAGCTTTCCACCGAAGAGGCAGGACAGGCGCTCATGCTCGATGAGCTCGAAGGCGCGCCGGCAGTAGTTCAGGAATATTCGCGGGATGTAGCGGAAGAGATCACTGCTGCTCTCACTGACGCTGAACTCTTCGCGAGCTATAACGTCCCTGAGAAGGCGGTCGTTCCTCTGGAGAAGGTCCTCGCGAAAGCACCGAATGACGTACGTGTTCGCCAGCGTCTAGCCGCCTTGTATGCTCGACTGGGTCGTCTCGCCGACGCTGCCGCTTGTTGCAAAGTGCTGTCAGAAGTTCACAGCGTTGCAGGCAATACCGATCAGGCGAAGCAGTTCCGCGATATCGGGGCAAGATATGAGCAACAGGCAGGGGGAACCGCGCCAAGCGCCGCGCTGAGCGCTGTCGAGGCTGCAGTTCCTACCGGCGCAATCGAAGTAGTGCCGGTTGAGCCGATTCCATTCCAGGCCTCGTCGGTAGCCAGCGTCGGGGTTGAAGACTCCGCTCCACCACCGGCCGCCGCAGCTGACTTCGAGATTGCTGCTTCGGCTCCGGTCCAGGAAGAGCCGGTTCAAGCGGCTGCTCCGGCACCCGCCGAAGCAGCGCCGCCGGAAGCCGACCATGGTGAATGGGAGGACATGCTCACCGTCGAGACTCCGGCTGCTTCCGTGCAGGAAGTTACCGCACAGGACTCTCCCGATGAGATCGTTGAAGAAGCTCGCTTCTACATCGACCAGAACATGTTTGCGGAAGCCAAAGCTGCGATTTCACGATTGGAGTCGAGCGCGCCGAACCATCCCGCTCTTGTCGAGCTGCGCAAGAAATCGACGCCAGTTGAGGCGCCCAGGCCAACGGTACCTGCACCTTTGGAAGCCGCTCCCGCGACGCCGGCGCCCAAGGCCGCACCGTCTGTCGCTCATGCACCGGAAATCCGAAGACCTGCTGCGCCGCAAGCTCCTCCAAAGCAAGAGCAAGAGGAAGAGGTGTTTGCAGACCTTCTGGCCGAGCCGATTCCAGCACAGGCTCCAAAGCCAACGCCGAAGCCGGTCATCTCGCCTGCTCCTGCGCCGCCGAAGATCGCAGCGGCGGCCGCTTCGGCATACCTGCCTTCGGTCGTAGACGATCCACTTTCCGGCATGCTCTCCGATCTAGAAGATGCGCTTGGAGATATAGCCCCTACGCCCGCGCCGAGCAAGCCCGCGCCAGTCGCCGCCAAATCGCCGCCGCCTCGCGTGCCAGAGCCTCAGCCTGTCGCAGCATCGCCGGCGTCACCGACAGTTGCACACGCTGCGCCGGTTGCCGTCAGCGACGAGACGAGTTCTATGCTTTCCGATCTCTTACATGAGTTCAAAGAAGAGATCGAAGAGCCGGTCGCAGAAGCCGACGATCCCGAGACGCACTACAACCTGGGCGTTGCCTTCCGCGAGATGGGACTGCTCGATGAAGCCATTGGGGAATTGCAGAAGGTCTGCCGCTCCCTCGACAGTGGACATTCATTTTCGCAACCCATCCAGGCTTACACGTGGCTGGCGCAGTGTCTGGTGGACAAGGGCGCACCGCAAGCGGCGATCCGATGGTATGAACGAGCTCTGGGAGTAAAAGGCATCAACGAAGACAGTCGACTGGCTGTCCACTACGAAATGGCGAACGCCTTCGAATCTGCGGGCAATAAGAAGGCGGCTCTCGACAACTTCATGCAGGTATACGGCTCGAACATTGACTACCGAGACGTAGCCGACCGCATCCGCAGCTTGAGTAAGTAGATGCTCTACAATCGGACCTATGGATCGCGAGGCCAAGGTTCTGAACTTCACACCAGCGACATCGCCGGACGAGAACCTCGGTGGAAGGACGGAGGGACCAGTGGCTACTGAAGCTCAGGCGACGAATGCTTTGGTTTCACCCGCCTCGTCCGAAGCTCCGCCGCCGATCTGGATGCAGCGCCTCGCCATCATCAGCACAGTCATCATCTGCTGCTGGATTGGGTTCATCCTTGCGGCTCTACCATGGCTACCGCAATGGACAGAAAACTCCCTGATCAGTGACTTCCCGAATGTCCGCTGGCTGCTTGGGACAGGATTCGTCCGCGGCTTGGTGACCGGCATCGGCATCCTTGACCTCTGGATCGGAATCTCGGAGGCCGTCCACTATCGCGACCGGCGCTAGACGCCGGGTTCCCTACGCATCCTGTAATCTTGAAGTCTTGAACTTCTCCTGCTGACCGTATCCGATGACACAAGACGAAAAACCGACACTGGCCAAAGCACCACTGGCTTACGAAAATCCTGTATTTCTCAACAGCCCCGAAGGACGCGCGCTGCGCATTCTGGCCGAATACTCCGAGCCGCTCGCGCGATTTCGCCGTGAGCGCATTCAAGACACAGTGGTGTTCTTCGGCTCCGCGCGCTTTGCCAATCTGCACTCCGCGCAACGTGCTTTGCAATTGCTGGAAAAGCCCGGTGCAGCAACGCCCGCGCCGGAGCACGAGCAGCCGGCTACGCTCGATGGAGCCTTGCACGGGCGTGAGAACTCGTTGAAGCTCAAGCGCGCCAAGGCAGCCGTCGAGATGGCGCGCTACTACGAAGATGCGCGGCGGCTGGCGTTTCTGCTTACGAAGTGGTCGATGAAGCTTCACTCCAAGCGGCATCGATTCGTCGTCACCTCCGGCGGTGGACCAGGAATTATGGAGGCAGCGAATCTGGGCGCCAGCGAGGCCGGCGGGAAGACCATCGGATTAAACATACGGCTCCCCTTCGAGCAATTCCCGAATCGGTACATCACGCCGGAGCTGAATTTCGAGTTTCACTATTTCTTCATGCGCAAGTACTGGTTTGCATACCTGGCGAAGGCGCTGGTGATTTTTCCCGGAGGATTCGGCACGCTCGACGAGCTCTTCGAAATCCTCACGCTCGCGCAGACCGAGAAGCTCGCAAAGAAGATCATCGTGCTGATCTACGGCCGCCAATATTGGAATCGCGTGCTCAACCTCGACGTGCTCGTCGATTCAGGCACCATCTCTCCCGAAGACAAAGATCTGTTCTGCTTTGTCGACACGCCGGAAGAGGGCTTCGAGATGCTGCGCGACGGGCTAACGAAATACCACCTTCAAGCCCAACAAGTACCCGCAGAACCAGAACGGGAAGAAGGCAAAGAACAAGCCGAATTTCCCGAGATCGCAAAGACAAGGGGCTGACGGCCGATTACACCTGTAGTGCTGAGGGCTGGCTTTGCGAAACCTGAAACCGGGGACCTGAAACGCTTTCTTCCCTCAATGTCCTCCGTCGCTCCGCGGTAAGACAGCTTATACCTCCTGCGCGGCGGCCTGTTCGCACAATGTTCCGGCAAGTCGCAAGAGAACAGTTCGTCAAAGCCTTCGTGCGGAGCGATGCGCGTTCAATGGAAAGCCTAAGCGTTCATTCTGGCAGATGTTTGCCTGAAGAAGGACGCCGATCGCTACGTGGAATTGCTGAGATTGCTCCGGACGCTGATAACAACTGCGGATTGAATCATGAAGCCCCAAGCGGCAGGGAGGCCTCCGCAGAAACATGTATGTCAGCAAAGCCCCCTGCCTTGTACTCGGGAAATGCCGCAGCAGCAATCATCCCGGCGTTGTCGGTTGAAAGACCAGGGCCAGGGAAAAACACATTCAATCCTTGAAGTTCGGCACGCGACGTGAACTCAGCTCGAAGCCGTCCATTGGAAGCGACTCCGCCACTCACGATCAGCGACTCGACCTCGAAGCGCTGAGCTGCGCGCAGCGTTTTCCTAACCAGGTCCTGCACAACAGCCTCCTGGAAAGAGGCAATGACATCCAGTGTCAGCTGATCCATATGCCTCAACAGAGTCTCCGCAGATGACTCCTGCCCTCGTGTGAGCGCGACTCTACGATTCTCGATCGAATCACGCATCCCATGTGTTTCCACGAAGCGTAGAACGGCAGTCTTAATTCCGCTAAAGGAGAAGTCATAAGTCTCTGGTCGCTCAGCAGTGCGGTGCTTCTGGTGAACTTTAATTTGCGAGAGCGGCATACGTACCGCGCGCGCATTGCCTCGCGGTGCCAGCTTCTCGATCACCGGACCGCCGGGATAGCCAAGTGCCAGCAACTTTGCGACTTTGTCGAATGCCTCGCCGGCGGCATCGTCAAGCGTGCGTCCCACGTTGCGATATGACCACGTGCCAGCTGCTTTGTTGACCAGATAAAGATGCGTGTGCCCTCCGGAAACCACGAGCGCCATTGAGGGCAACGCGAGTTCGTTCGCTTCAGACCGACGATGCTCGAGCAGGACGGCGTGAATATGTCCTTCCAGGTGATTCACTGCGATCAAGGGCTTCGACAATCCGAACGCAAGTGCTTTTGCATATGTGATCCCAACTAACAGCGAGCCCGCCAGGCCTGGTCCCTGAGTTACCGCAAAGGCGTCGATTGCATTGAGCGTTACTCGCGCCTGGGAAAGTGCCTCGCGCACCACCGGAACGATGGCCCTGAGGTGCTCGCGCGAAGCCAACTCGGGAACGACTCCGCCGTAAGGAAAATGCGTCGCAATCTGCGACGAGATTACATTGGAAAGCAGCTCCTCGCCATCACGCACCACGGCTGCTGCGGTCTCATCGCAGGAGCTCTCGATTCCGAGAATCAACGCCATGCAATCTTTATGATAAAGGGGAACAACTTTCGTCTAGCGCATATGATCGCAAGCACTATCTCCGATGCTGAAACTCGCTCAAAGAGAGCGCGCGTGGCAGCTCTTTCCGTTCTGGAGCGGATTCGAGATGAAGGACATTCGGCGTACTTCGTCGGAGGATGCGTCCGCGATTTGCTGCTGGGTGTCGCTCCTCAGGATTATGACATTGCAACCAGCGCGCGGCCTGCCGACATCATCTCGCTATTTCCGGAAACGCTTGCAGTAGGCGCTCAATTCGGCGTTGTCCTTGTGCTTGTCCGACCGAACGGAACACGCGATGTTGCTCCTGTCCAGGTAGAGGTCGCGACGTACCGCAGCGATGTCGGATACAGCGATGGCCGCCATCCCGACGCTGTGCGGTACTCCGATACTGCCGAGGAAGATGTTCAACGCCGCGACTTCACCATCAACGGACTGCTCCTCGATCCGCTGACAAATGAAGTGATCGACTACGTCGGCGGACGTTCCGATCTGGAACGCAAGATTATTCGCACGATTGGCGATCCGCGCGCGCGTTTTCGTGAGGACAAGCTGCGCATGATGCGTGCCGTGCGGTTCGCCGCGCGCCTCGGCTATGAAATTGAACCACAAACCACGAACGCAATCCGCGAACTCGCCAGAGACATTCACCAGGTAAGCCGCGAGCGCATTCGCGACGAACTCGACAAGATGCTTACTGAAGGTCAGGCTCGGCAATGCTTCGAGCTTCTGGATGCAACGGGACTGCTGACTGAGATCCTCGCTGAAATAAGCGCGATGAAAGGCGTGCAACAGCCTCCTGAATATCATCCGGAAGGCGACGTTTGGACGCACACACTGCTGCTGCTCGAAGGCCTTGAAAAGGGCTGTTCCAAATCATTGGCTTGGGGAGTGCTGCTCCACGACGTCGGCAAGCCGCCTACTTTTCGAGTTGCGCCGGATCGCATTCGCTTCGATGGCCACGCCGAAGTGGGAACACGCATGGCTGAGGAAATCTGCCGCCGGCTGCGCTTCTCGAATGAAACCACTCACCAGGTGGCAGCGCTCGTCAGTAATCATATGCGGTTCGGCGATGCGAAGAAGATGAAAGAATCAACACTGAAGCGCTTCATGCGTCTACCGCATTTCGAGGAGCACCTGGAACTTCATCGCCTGGATTGCACTGGCAGCCATCGTGATCTGTCCCTTTATAACTTCATCCGCGAAAGGCTGGCGAGCACACCGGAAGAAGAGATGAGGCCGACTCCGCTCATCACTGGCAAAGATCTCATTCAACATGGCTGGAAACCGGGCCCGAAATTTCGCGCTATGCTTCAGGCTGTCGAGGACGCGCAACTTGAAGGCACGCTGCATACGAGAGAAGAGGCAATCTCGTTTGTGGAAACGAATTTCGCGCGCTAGCACAAAGTGACATAACCGCAGCGGTGGCGCGGGGACACGGTCGGCGGGGATGGCTGTCTGGTCAGCTCCGGGCAAAGCGATGCCGCAGACATCCTGGAGAACGCAGCCGCAAAATCTGTTTCCGTGCAGTCAGAACCCCTTCTCGGAATCCATCAAAATCGTGACTGGCCCATCATTCACAAGCGCCACCTTCATCATCGCCTGAAATTCCCCGGTGACACAGTCAATGCTTTGTTCGCGGATCTTTGCCACGAAATATTCATAGAGACGCTTCGCCTGCTCCGGACGGGCGGCATCGTCGAACGACGGCCGCTTGCCTCGGCGCACGTCGCCGTAGAGCGTGAACTGCGACACGACCAATACAGCTCCGGCTGCGTCCCGTACGCTCAAGTTCATCTTGCCTTCCACATCGGGAAAGATTCGCAAGCCAAGCAGCTTCTCGATCATGTAATCGGCGGAAGTTTCAGTGTCAGTTTTGGCGACCGCAAGAAGCACCAGCAATCCCGCGCCGATACGTCCGACGACGCGGCGGTCAACCGTGACGCTCGCTTCGGTGACTCTTTGAATGACAGCGCGCATGAACGAGAAGAATGAACGCTAGATCAGCAATAGGCAAGCCGATCGGCAACAGGCCGAAACTTCTCTACAACTCAAGCATGGTATCTACCGCCTGTTACTTGTCGCCTACCGCTTGTTGCCTATTGCGGGTTCTCCATTTACTCTGCTCTGTCTTTATCGCACCAATGAGGAGAAATCTAATGGCGATCTTCCGCCGGTTGTGGAGTGCAGGCCTGTTCGCGCTGGCTCTCACGACTTCCATTGCAGCTCAGACTGCGAATTCCCAAACTGGTCCAACTCCCGCGCCCGACATGCTCATCCGGAACGGCACCATCCTGACCATCACCCATGGCGTGATTCAGAACGGGAGCCTGTTGGTCCACGACGGCAAGATCGCTCAGATCGGGACCAATATTGCTGCGCCTGCGGGAGCCATAGTCATCGATGCCAGGGGCAAGTTCGTTATGCCCGGCATCATCGATTGCCACTCGCACCTGGCACTCGATAGTGATGTGAACGAAGCTACCAACCCGATCACTCCGTCGATGAACATGCTCGATGCCTTCGTGAATACCGACAAAGGTCTGTACCAGGCGCTGGCTGGAGGGGTGACCTCACTGCTTCTCCTGCACGGCTCGGCCAACATGATCGGCGGCCAGGCAGTCGTCATTAAGAACAAATTCGGCTTGAGCCGCGATCAGATGCTTTTCCCCAACGCTCCGCGCTCGATCAAGTTTGCGAGCGGCGAGAATCCGAAGCGCGTCTATGGCTCACGCAATCAGCTTCCTTCCACGCGCATGGGTAACTTCGAAGTACAGCGCGAAGCGCTGCAACAGGCGCGTGAGTACATGCGCGATTGGGATGATTACAATGCGAAAGTACAAAAAGGGGACAAAGAAGCCAGGGCTCCGAAGCGCGATCTGAAACTCGATGCGCTAGCCGATGTCCTCCGAGGCAAGCTGTACGTCCAGATTCACTGCTACCGCGCCGACGAGTTCCTCACCGAGATGGCGATGGCTCGCGAGTTCGGATACCACATCCGCGCCTTTCATCACGCGCTTGAAGCTTACAAGGTCGCCGACAAAATTGCTGCTGAAGGGATCGCGATTGCGACCTGGCCCGATTGGTGGGGATTCAAAGACGAAGCCTGGGACGCACAGCCTTGGAATGCTGTGATGTCGTCGCGACACGGCGTTCGCGTCGCTCTCAAAAGCGATTCGAACGATGTGGTCCGCCGCTTAAATCAGGACGCCGGCAAAGTGATTCGCTACGGCGGGGCGACGCAGGAAGAAGCGCTGAAGATGATCACCCTCAATCCAGCATGGATCATCGGCGTCGATGACCACGTTGGATCGCTGGAAGTCGGTAAAGATGCCGACATCTCCATATGGAACACTGATCCGCTCTCCAGCTACGCCAAAGTGGAAAAGACGATCATCGACGGCGAAGTGTATTTCGACAGTTCGCTTCCCGGATTGGGCCTCACGCATTGGAAGAACGCTCCGATGTCAGGCAGTGATTTCGACGGCAGTCTCGAAGACGAAATGGGAATTGGGGAGATGCACTAATGAAAATTCGACTACTCGCGACCAGCATTCTTTCCGTTTTTGTTGCGTTCTCGCCTGCACAAAGCTCCAAACAGAAGACGCGTATGGCGACTTCGAAGGTCGAAGAAGCCGGCCCAATAGCTATTCGCGGAGGCAAGCTGCTCACCATCACCCATGGCGTGATTGAAAACGGAGTCGTAGTGATGGATGCCGGCAAAATCACCGCCGTCGGCGGTCCGGGCACTGCGATTCCTCGCAATGCGACCGTCATCGATGCAACCGGAATGACGGTCTATCCGGGTCTCATTGATTCGGAGACGAACATCGGCTTAGTCGAAGTAGAGGCCGACCAGATGAGCAACGACCTGGTGGAGCCCAGCGACGAGATCATGCCGCAAATGCACGTTTACGATGCGTTTCACGCCGAGACGCAGCGCATTCCTGTAGTGCGCGTAAACGGCATCACCAACGCAATCGTCGCCCCAGGCACCGAAGACAGCCTGCCCGGCCAGGATATCTTCATTCAGCTCGATGGCAAGGACCGTGACGACATGATTCTCGTCCGTGACATCGCCATGCCGTTGAACTTTTCGGCGGAGCAGCGCCGTCGCGGCGGCCGCGGCGAAGGCGGGATTGGCGGACGCTTTCCATCCACGCGGATGGGTTTAGCCTCACAGCTTCGTCAGGCGTTTCTCGATGCGCAGGACTACGAAGCCAAGCAAAAGAGCGGAGCGGCGCGTACTTCCGATTCCTCCAGCAACTCTTCTGGAAAGGGTGGAAGCGATCGCCAGAAGCGCGATCTGAAACTCGAGGCTCTGCTTCCGTATTTGCATGGCCAAAAACCAGTCGTAATCGGAGCCAAAGATGGCTACGACGTGGAGAACGCAATGCGCCTCGCGCGCGAGTTCAATCTGAAAGTCGTCTTGAATCACGTAACGCACTCGCAGGACATTCTCGACGAAATCGCTTCGTGGAAGGTGCCGGTAATCGTAGGCCCGATCTACGACTTCCCGCGAGGCGACGAGCGCTATGACGCCGTGTATTCCCTTCCCGCCGAACTCTACAAACGCGGGGTGAAGATTGCCTTCGCGTCGTATCACGTCGAGCACAATCGGAACTTGCCCTACGCTGCCGGATACGCAGTTGCTTTCGGCCTGCCATACGAAGAAGCACTGAAAGCAGTGACCATCAATCCAGCCGAAATTTGGGGAGTAGCCGACAGGCTCGGCTCCCTAGACTTGGGCAAGACGGCAAACGTCGTAATCGCAAATGGCGACCCATTAGATGTGAAGACCGACGTGAAGCAGGTCTTCATCGAGGGGCGCAAAATCCCAATGGAGAATCGGCAGACGAGATTACGGGATGAATACGGCGGAGTACCACCTGGAAAATAAGCCCCGGAACGGCGAACACGAAGGTCACTAAGCCAACTGAGAGAGGTCACGACGAAGGATGAGTACGGCGGCGCGGATTTCCAGAAGCCCTGATTCGATTACTCGGGAGATTATTCGCGCCGCTATGAAGGTGCATACCGCTGTGGGTCCCGGCTTGCTTGAGAGCGCGTACGAGGCGTTTCTCTCGTTCGAGCTGGAAATAACCCAACGTCTTTGTGACCTCTCGAAGTGGCCTTCGTGACCTTCGTGTTCGCCGTTCCCGGTCCTTGCCAGCATTTCCCAGCCCCATATAGACTGAGAGGTTTGTTGCGCGCAATTGACGCAAACAGGAGGACCCTCGATGCCCGGGGTTGAAGATAAAGTCAAACAGATCATCGTGGACCAGCTCAGCGTGGAAGAGAGCGAGGTCTCGCCCAGCGCATCGTTTGTGGACGATCTCGGCGCCGATTCTCTCGATCGCGTCGAGCTGATTATGGCCTTCGAGGAGGCCTTTGACCTCGAAATCCCCGACGAGGAAGCCGAGAAGATCAAGACCGTGCAGGACGCGGTCAGCTACATCGAGAAGAACTCCAAGATAGCAAAGCAGTAGAATCCCAAAGCAATCTCCGAACCTACCCGCCAGCGCGGAGTAGGCTATTTTGTAGTCGAAGCAGTCACATCTCCAACAGAGAGAGGGAACGCGAATGGCCGCAGTAGATGAGAAGGTAAAGCAGATCATCGTGGAACAACTTGGCGTGGATGAAGGCGAAGTTACTCCCAATGCGTCGTTCGTGGACGACCTCGGCGCCGACTCCCTCGACACCGTCGAACTCGTCATGGCCTTCGAAGAGGCTTTCGACATCGAGATTCCCGACGAAGAAGCTGAGAAGATCAAGACGGTCAAGAACGCCGTCGACTACATCAACGCACACGCGAAAGGCGGCAAGTAGCACTTGAGCCGTAGAGTCGTCGTTACTGGAATAGGCCTCATTTGCGGGGTGGGCAATACCAGCGCGGAGGTCTGGACGAATCTGCTGGCCGGCAAGAGCGGTGTTGCGCAGATTACCGGCTTCGACCCTACCGGCTTCGCCTGCACCATCGCCGCCGAAGTTAAGAACTTCGATCCGCTTAACTTCATCGAGAAAAAAGAAGCCCGCAAAATGGGCCGCTTTATTCATGTGTGCATGGCCGCAACCGATGAAGCGGTCAAGATGTCTGGGTTGAACATCACGCCGCAGAACGCGGAGCGCATAGGCGTTCACATAGGCTCCGGCATCGGCGGATTCGACATCATCGAGCGCGAGCACTCGAATTTGATTCAAGGCGGCCCGCGCAAGATCTCGCCGTTCTTCATACCGGCGGCTATCATCAATCTCGCCGCCGGACATGTGAGCATTCGCTACGGCGCCAAAGGTCCGAATGAGGCGACCGCGACAGCCTGCACGACCAGCGCGCATTCGATCGGCGACGCGTTCAAGATCATCGCGCGCGGCGCTGCCGACGTCATGATCGCTGGAGGCACGGAAGCGGCGATTACCCCCATGGGCGTTGGCGGATTTGCCGCGATGCGGGCGCTCTCCACGCGGAACGATGCTCCGGAAAAAGCCAGCCGTCCATTTGATGTCGATCGTGATGGCTTCGTCATCGGCGAAGGCGCAGGCATTCTGATTCTCGAAGAGCTCGAGTTCGCGCGCCGTCGCGGTGCTCCGATCTTTGCCGAGATCATCGGCTATGGCATGAGTGCCGATGCCTACCACATCACCCAGCCCGCGGAAGAAGGCGAAGGCGGATATCGCGTGATGGTTGCGGCAATGGCTGATGCTGGCGTGAAGCCGGAGCAGATTGATTACATCAACGTTCACGGTACATCGACCCCGCTGGGCGATGTTCTCGAAACTAAAGCGATCAAGCGAGCGTTCGGCGAGCATGCAAAGAACGGCCTCGCAGTCAGTTCGACCAAGTCGATGACCGGCCACCTACTTGGGGGCGCCGGCGGTCTCGAGGCCGGCATTACCGTTTTGGCACTCCGCAATCAATGCCTCCCACCTACCATGAATCTTGATAAGCCCGATTCGGAATGCGATCTCGATTACGTACCAAATAAGTCGCGCCCAGCGAGAGTAGAGATCGCGCTCTCCAACTCATTCGGATTTGGCGGGACAAACGGTTCGCTGATTTTTCGACGTTGGGCGGAGTAGCGAACAACGCCGACGTGCAGAGTGGAACGTCGAAAGTTATTACCGAGAAAGCAGGCTCATGAGCTGGGATGACTCCGACTTAGTCGATCCTGGCCGCCAATTCGGGAATCACGTCCTTCCAACTTGCGATCCGCGACGTTCTTCGCCATTTCAATCGTCTTTAGCAGGCGGCGTTGGCGAGCTTCCGGAGTTCGATAGTAGAAAATGCCCATCAGTTCGCCTCGTCGCTGCCGTGCTGTCATGCGAGTCCAACCCTCGTGCGCGAGCGGATTGCGATCAAAGGCAGTTTTGATCAGCGGCGGCAGCTCGCGTTCCGCCTCCATTGTTTCCATCAGGCGCACGGCAATCTGATCAGCGCGGCGCTCCCGGCTTGCGGCGCTTTTGGGCTCACCGATCCAGCTCGCGATGTAATTTCGGTAGGAGTAATTGAGCGACTCGAACCATTTCTTCAGCCGCCTGCTTTCGGCGAAAATCCGATTCAGCTCTTTCGGAATTTTTACTTCGCGCGGTTCTGAGTCGGGCTCAATTTTGAAATTTGCGCTGATTCCTTCGACGATTCCAGCATCTTTTTGCAATTGCTTATTGATCAGCAGGAACGCGCGACCATCTTTTTCGGGAAAGACTGAGGTGCGGAAAACGGCACCGTTTACTTGGCCTCGGACTTTGGGCCGTGCGCTACCCCAGGTCCTCTTCACGTCAAATGGAATACGAACGATCACCCATCCCAAGTCGGAACGTAGTCGTTCCAGGGTAGCGCGGAAAGTCTTGGCTTGGGACGTTGGCATGTGTGCGCAATTGTAGCTGCACGGCGAATGCGAGTGTATAGCCTCGAAGGGCCAGGTAGAAGCGCAGCTTCGCGCGTCACACCAATGGGCTAGACGTGCCCCTCGGCTTTGTGAATGGCTAATTCCGGCGCTTCTGGGTAACGACTTGCCCGCGTGTCTCTCGTGGCTCACCATTCTGCTGCATAAGCTTCGCAATCAATCCAGTCCAACCGGTCTGATGAGACGCACCGAGTCCCGTTCCATTATCGCCATGAAAGTACTCGTAGAAGAGCACAAGATCGTTCCAGTGAGGATCATTTTGGAACAGCAAGTTGCGGCCCTGTGCGGGACGGCGTCCATCTTCGCCGACGAGGAAGAGACGGGTGAGCCGATGCGAGAGCTCTTCCGCAACTTGGCCCAGGGTCATCATCTTGCCTGAGCCAGTCGGGCATTCGACTCTCACCCGGTCACCATAATAGTGGTGATATCGCTGTAACGATTCGATAATCAAGAAATTCATCGGCAGCCACACTGGCCCGCGCCAGTTGGAGTTCCCACCGAAAATGGCGGTGGTGGACTCGCCGGGTTCATAGTCGACTAAGTGCTCGCGTCCGGCGATTTGCAGGCGAAACGGATGGTCGCGGTGAAATTGAGACAGGCTGCGAATCCCAAATGGGGAAAGAAACTCTCTCTCGTCGAGCATGATCTTCAGAATGCGCCGCAGCCGCTTTTCGTCGGCAATCGCCAGGAGTTGTCGTTCTTTCACGCCTTCTGCCTGGAAGCAGGCGATATTCTCGGTGAGGTCCGGTCGATTGTTGATGTACCACTGGATGCGATGAGCGAAGTTCGGCAGCCGCTGCAGCAGCCCAGGCTCAAGCGTCTGCACGGCAAAGAGCGGCACGAGTCCCACAACGGAACGGATGCGCATGGGAATATGCGAGCCGTCGGAGATGCGCAGCACGTCGTAGTAGAAGCCGTCTTCTTCATGCCAGATTCCTGCGCCGTCGATGTTGCGGTTCATCGCTTTTACGATGAACAGAAAATGCTCCCAGAACTTAATCGCCGTGTCCTCGTACACCGGATCTTGAAAGGCTAGATCGAGCGCGATCATCAGCATGTGCAGGCTATAGCTGGCCATCCAGCTTGTTCCGTCGGATTGTTCCATATATGCGCCGCCAGGAAGCTGTTCGCTGCGATCGAAGGCGCCGATGTTGTCGAGTCCGAGGAAGCCGCCTTGGAAGATGTTGTTGCCCGCCATATCTTTGCGGTTCACCCACCATGTGAAGTTGATCAGCAGCTTGTGAAAGATTCGCTCCAGGAAGGCAAAATCGCCTTTGCCCGTCATGCGACGCTCGATCTGATATACGCGATGCGAAGCCCAGGCATGCACCGGCGGATTCACATCGGCGAAATTCCATTCGTAAGCCGGGAGCTGACCGTTGGGATGCATGTACCACTCGCGACAAAGTAACGTGAGTTGATATTTGGCGTAGTCCCAATCGAGGAGGGCGAGCGGAATGCAGTGGAAGGCCAGATCCCAGGCAGCGAACCACGGATACTCCCACTTGTCCGGCATCGAGAGGATGTCGTCGGAGTAGAAGTGCTCCCAATCTGAGTTCCTGCCGGTGAGCCGCTCGTGCGGCGGCCTAGGCTGGCCGGGATCACCCGACAGCCAGGTCTGCACGTCGTAGTTGTAGAACTGCTTCGACCACAACATTCCTGCGAATGCCTGCCGCATCACGTTGCGTCCGTCAGCAGAAAGCGAGGCCGGGATGATGTCGCGATAGAAATCGTCCGCCTCGTAGATACGCTCGCGGAAGACCTCGTCGAATGGCGCTCCAAAATGGTCCAACGTGCTGTTGAGTTTCTGCGTGAACTTCAGCTTTACAACGGAGCTCTCGCCGGGCGGGATGTCGAGATCGTAGTAGATCGCAGCTTTTGTTCCAACCTGCTCCGGATTCAGCCGATAACGATGTCCCTTGATAATGAAATCGTTAATTGCGTCTTTTTGATAGAAGCCGCGATTCGGAGCGCTGAAGAGTCGGCGCAAATTGCTATCGTTCTCTGTAAACAGAAGCTGCGGCGATCCTTCGCAGTACAGCCAGTGCTCTCCGTACTGCGGGTGATAGACACGAATCACCGGCAAACCGTGCATATCGGCCATACGTTCCAGTTTGGGCTTCTCGTGCTCGGCCGGTTCGCTAGCAGCCCAGGACCAGGTGTTGCGAAACCAGATGCCCGGCAGAAGATGAAGCCGCGCTGCTTCCGGGCCGCGATTCCATGCTGTTAGTCGGATCAGAATTTCTTCACTCGACGCTTTCGCGTACTCGATGAACACGTCGAAATAACGGCTATCGTCAAAGATGCCGGTATCAGTCAGCTCGAATTCGGGATCGAGACGCGTGCGCCGCCGGCTTTCATCGATCAGTCGCTGATAGGGAAATTCCTGCTGCGGATACTTGTACAACGCCTTCATGTACGTGTGGCAGGGCGTGTTGTCGAGATAGAAGTAGCACTCTTTTCCATCTTCGCCGTGATTGCCTTCCGGACCACTCAGCCCAAATAATCGTTCCTTGAGAACAGGATCGCGACCATTCCACATCGCCAGAGCGAAGCAAATGAGCTGATGACGGTCGCAGAATCCAAGCAGGCCATCCTCATTCCAGCGATAAGCGCGTGAACGCGCCTGATCGTGCGTGAAGTAGTTCCACGCATCGCCGTTCGCGCTGTAGTCTTCGCGTACCGTGCCCCACGCGCGCTCGCTCAGGTAAGATCCCCAGCGCTTCCAATAGACTTCGTGATTTTTGTCTTGAAGGAGACGTTCGTGTTCTTTGCGCATGAATGGCTAAATTACGATGAAGGACCGACGCACGCCCTCGCGCGGGTTTTCAACTGCCTGCCAATCCAGCTCGAGAGAAAAACCCGGCCGAGGGCGGCCGCCGGTCCGGATCTATTTATTGTTAATGCTTTTCAGCAGCTTCGCTGCTGCGCGATCGACGATCCAAATCAATTTTCCACTCGCGGGTTTCACATACTTCACCGGATACATCTCTGCGCTTCCGCCGTTCATCACCTCGGCCAGCGCAGCGGCTTTATCTTCTCCTGCCACCATCAGCATCACCGACGTGGCGTTGTTGATGGTCGGTCGCGTGAACGTCACCCGCCACGTATTGAACTTCTCGACCCAGTTCGCGACGGCACGTTTGGTGAGTTCATTCAGCGCTGCCGTTTTGGGAAATAACGAAGCCGTATGCCCGTCCGGACCCATGCCGAGGAGAATCAGATCGAAGCGTGGGAACGCGCTCTCTTTTAATCGAAACACTTCCGTGAGTTCTGCATCGTATTCCGCTGCAGCCTGAGCTGCTTCCGGATTCTCACAATGGATGCGATGAACGTTTTCTTTCGGGATCGGCACTCTTGACAGTAACGTCTCGTTCGCCATGCGGAAGTTGCTGTCGGGATGATCGGGCGGAACATGGCGCTCGTCGCCAAAGAAAATTTGCACGCGCGACCAATCGATGAACTTCGGATTTGCCTTTGAGCGCTCGACTAACACTGCATGGAGCGCCTTTGGAGTCGAACCACCAGAGAGCGCAGCCGTGAATCGCCCGTGATCCTTGATCGATTGCCGGCATACTGCCGCGAACTCATCGGCAGCAGCCTGCGCGATCGCTTGCAGGTTGTCGAGAATGCGGACGTTCGATCTATCAGGCATTGTCTTATCCGAAACCGGAAGACAAGCGAACACGAAGGTCACGAAGCGTTCTTCGTCACATTCCTGTTCGTGTTTGCCGGTTCGCAATACATCATGGCCACGTGGGCGGCGCCGAGCAGCGCAGTTTTGTCGTTCAGTACCACGCGCACAGGAATGCTCTCCATCAACGGACGGAGGCGACCCTTTTCGCGAAAGGCATTCATGAAGCGCGGTTCTCGCAATTTCGAAAGAATCTTGGGAGCAATCCCTCCGCCGACGTACACACCATGAACTGCGAAGATTTTCAAAGCGAGATTGCCTGCGGCTGCTCCGTAGATCTCGGCAAAGACATTCACCGCCTGCTCGCACAACGGACTCTT
>DATEKE010000378.1:0-3401 GCA_035277605.1 Terriglobales bacterium
CACGGTGCGGCGCACTTGGGAAAGGCGGCTGTGTATGTGATCTTTCTGGGCTATGCGACTGGAATCATCGGATGGCTCGCTACCTTCGGACTGAGGTGCGATGGAATGCACAGGCTGGCGTCTGTGCTCGAACATGCAAGATACAAATAAGCTACTCAGCCCCAGCGACGGCAAGGCGCGCCGGAAGGAAGCCCTGATGCGACAGTTCGCAGGTTGAAGTCGCGACCAAGAATGCATCTCCAGGAAATTCCCCGCTACTGGCCAGAGCCTTCTCAATACAAGCTACGTTGGCGGCGTGGCGTTCGCAGACAAAGACATGCAGGCGGGAGTTATCGGAGAACTGAAATTCAACTCGGTGGGTGCGGTGACTCGAACAGGGCTGCGGTGGATTCACCAGGTTCATCTGACAAATACTGGAAAACGCGTTCGACATGCCTGCTGGGCCCTCCTGCATTACAGCCTGAATTAAAACGTTTTAGCCGCGACACAGACTACTGGAGGCGGCAGCCTGTGTCAAGCAACAATTGGAGTGGAAATTTCGGATATTCCGTCCAAACCACTCGCAGAGAACGCCACATAATTGCACAACGAAACTGGAATAAACCGTTATTGCAGCAAATGAAACGGCCTTCTTGGCGTTCAACGCTCACCAATGAGATAGCGGCAGCCCTTTGGTCCCATGCGCGCAGAGTGCAGCGCTCCAGCGGGAACGTCGCAGCGTTCCCTTCGACAATATGTCTGCTTTTTGCTTTCTGAGATCAATGTCATCTCGCCGTCGAGGATGATGTGCGCTGTTTCGGTCGGGTGAGTGTGATCCGCATAAAACGTATTTGGCGCATCCTGCCACACATAAGTTGTCTTAAATCCTTCGGGGCGAAGCTGTGTGCGCAGCTCTTTTTCGTTCGAATGTGGATTCACGCTCATGTTCTTAGACGTGACGACAGCGATAGCTCACGCGACGGCGTTCTGCTTGCTCAGCGCTGCTGACTGCTCTGCTTGCTTCGCCGGCAGGAAGATGCAAAAGCAGCTTCCGCTGCGTCCTGCTTTTGTTGTCGTGCGGACCGTGATGCGGCCGTGGTGTTTGCTGATAATTCCCAAACTGAGCCACAAGCCCAGACCGGATCCCTTCAGCTCCTTGGTTGTGTAAAACGGCTCAAAGATGCTGCGACGAATCTCCGCCGTCATTCCCATACCGGAATCGACAATGTAAATGCGCACGCCGCGCCGCGAGAGATCTTTCCAGTCGAGGGACTGGCGCATGTGCACGATCAAGGTCCCATTCGCCGATGTGGCCTCCAGGGCATTGCGAAGCACGTTTGCGAACACCTGGCGCAATTCGCCGGGAAATGCAGACACAATCGGCGGCGCATCATATTTGCGCACCACGTGCAGGCCTTTGCGATTGAACTCGGGTGAGAACAGAGTCACGACACCATCGAGAAGCTCGGGGAGTTCAACATCGACTGGTTCCTCGCTGTTGCGATTGAAAGCGAGCGTCTGCTTGGTGATTCGAGCGATGCGCTCAAGCTCTGCCGAGGCCATGTCGACGTATAGTGTGCTCTCTTTATCGAGCGAGCTGGTTTTCAGCAGATAAATGAGATTCGTGAGCGCCTCGAGCGGATTATTGATCTCATGGGCAATGCTGTTGGCCAATCTCCCCATGGCAGCCAGTCGTTCAGAGACGCGCAGTGCCTCTTCCGCGAGCTTGCGATCGGTAATTTCAGTGATGATTAGGATTGCGCCATGCGCGATCTCATGATCCCGAATCGGATCGAGGCGAAGCGAAAACCATCGCCGTCCGCGCTTGATCTCAGTCGCAGCGCGGGGAAGGTCCTTATCCTCAAGCTTGTAATTGAGCTCGCGGCGCAGCAGCGCACGCACATCTTCGTTCTCGATTTGGCTGTACGCTTTATCGAACAGCGTGAGCATGGCGCGATTGCAGCGCGCCACGCGCCATTCTGAGTCTATGAGCGCGATACCCTCGCTGAGCGCATCGAACGTGGCCTGCCACTGCTTGGCGGACAGTCGCGAGAGCGCTTCCGCCTCGCGCAGCCGCAGCAGGGCTCGTACAGTCGCGAGAAGAACCGCAGGTTCCATTGGCTGCGTGAGATACGCGTCGGCGCCGCTGTCCAGCGCCTGCACTCGGCTCTCGCTCGAAACGAATGAAGCTGAGATTTGCAAAACAGGAATGTTCGCCGTCTGCGGATTGGACTTGATGCGACGACAAACTTCATAACCGATAATGTCGGGCAGGCGAACGTCAAGAATGACCAACGCCGGATTTTCGAGCACCTTCTGCAGCGCCTCGCGTCCGCTGGTAGCTTCGGCAACGGCGTATCCTGCATTCTTCAGAATGCGCGAAGAAACGTAGCGGTTCTCCTCGCGATCGTCGACGATCAGGATCACCGCTCCACTTTCAGGCATGATGCCCCTCGAACATCTCAAGATCGAAGCCAACATTCGCCAGCGCACGCGTCACATGCGCAAGCGCTTCGGGCCCGGACGTATCGGTCTTCGTCAGCAGAGCCACATGTGGAAGTCGCAGTCGAGCTTTCTCTTCGTCGGTCAGATCTTTCGAGCTGTGAATGACAACAGGAATTTCCCGCGCTTCACGCTTCGCGCGCAATTCTTTCAGCACGTCAAAGCCGGATAGATCCGGCATAAGCAAGTCGAGGAAGATGGCATCCGGCTGCTCTTCCAGCGCAAGGCGCAAACCCTCGCGCCCGCTCCTGGCTTCGACAATCTCAAGCTTCGCCGGACCTAAAAGTTCGCGCAGGGAATAGCGCGCGAGCTCGCTATCTTCCACCAGCAAAAGCTTGCGTACGGTACCTCGATGCGTAATGGTGCGGAGTGCTTTCAACAGGGGATCGCGAGAGATAGGTTTGTGCAGGAATGCGCTTGCACCCATCGCGTTTGCCTTTGGCTCTTCGGCGCCCATTATGCTCATGCTCACCACGGGGATGTTGCGCGCTCTGATCTGCTTCAACAGCTCCCATGAGCTTTCGCCATCGAGGAATACATCGAGCACGACCGCTGAAGGATGCACTCGCGTGATGAAATCCAAGCCGGTCTCAGCATCGTAGGCAGACAAAATCTGGAACTCGGTGTTCTCGATCAGCTTCTCAATCAGAAACGAGGTTTCGCGGTTATCCTCAATCACCACGATGGGCACGCGACCGGCTTCGAGGTTTGGCAGTTCGCGTGTTCTTTGCGATTTAAGGCTTGGATACACTGCGGGAACGTGAACAGAAAAGGTTGATCCCAGACCTATGGTGCTTTCGACACTCACTTTTCCGCCCAGCAGACGAGCGAGGTTGCGGCACAGGGGCAGCCCAAGTCCTGTGCCCTTTACTTTTTTCTGAAGATGACTCTCAACTTGAACGAACTCTTCAAAGATGCGC
>DATEKE010000379.1:0-19278 GCA_035277605.1 Terriglobales bacterium
GCGATCGTAGATCACGCCTTCTCGAACTCCGTGTCCGAGAGCCATCATCCAAGTTGTGCGCGACAGCGTGTCGCCGGTGCGATGGTGCTGGAAGCCGTTGCCTCCGGCATCTTCATCAGAATCGCGTCCAAAATCGGGAAGGATGAAGAGAGTGGTCTTGCCCGCGTATTCGGGCTCGTTCTGAATCGTCTTCCACAGTTCGGCACACAGACGATCGGTACGGCGAATTCCTTCGATGTAGAGCGAGTATGCACCGGCATGTGCGATGTCGATATCGTGCATGGTGATCCACAGCAGACTTGGCGCGACTTCACGCATCAGCCGTTTGGCGATGTAGAGCGAGAGCTCATCGGGGCTGGAGAGCGTGCGCGCGTGCGCGCGGAAATCGTCAACCGAAAGCTTCAGGATCGATTCCAACTGCTGCAACTCAAACTCACTTCCGCCGAGTTGCGGAGCGTAGAACGGGGTTTCGTAGTTATCGCGAAGCAGATGTTCGTAATCGGGGCCGCCGGAGGTTGCTGCAGTCAACAAGTGCTTCGGAAGAATTACGCGTGCTCCGAGTCCGGAGCCGTAAGAGCGATTACTGCTCTCGCCAATATGGTTGAATCCATTGCTCGGAGCTACTACCCAGGCGTCTGAAGAAGGGCGCTTCAAGTCTTTTCGGAAATACTCGAATACCGTCGGATTTTCCGGCGGCAGCGAAGCGAAGTTGTTGATGGTCTCGTAGGCTCCAGTCGCAAGACTCGCCGTAGCGACATAGTGGCCGAGGATGCCGCGATTCACCACCTGGCCGAAGAAGGTCGATTGAGGAATCAGCTCCCGCATCAAATTGGGAATATTTTCCTGACCTTCAGGCGCGAAGGTCTCCTGATCGCGCGCGCCGCCTCCAAAAGTAACGACCACCACCTTTCTCTTCGAAGTGGGAGCAGCCCAGGAGAACGCTCTCGATCCCAGAAGAGTACTTCCGAGCGCGAGCCGAGCCGATGTTCGCAGAAAATCGCGACGGCTGCTGACAAGAGAACGCGCGAGCTCCTGCGCAGACTCTCGCGATGTACGCGTCGTCGTCGATTTCGGCAAAGCAGTAGACATTCTTTTATTGCTGTGCCGCCAAGCCTATGACGAGTGTCACAGGCAAATCAAGACTCTTCGCTTCCCTGCTCACTCCGATTTGGGCGGAGAAGCATTCTTGGCCGAGTACACAAACTGCCGGATCTCAGCTTTCTGCTGATCGAGTTCCGCCAAATGCTGCGTTCGCAATTTTTGATAAACATCGAACTGCTCCTGCGCGCGCTGCTTGTCACCGGTCCGTACGTACGCTTGGCCAAGCCGGTAGTGTGCATCGGCCAGATCGGGATTTTCCGTCAATGCTTGCATGTATTCCGGAATCGCCGCTGCGTACTGCTTCTGGTCGGAATAGAGATTGCCGAGCTGCAGATGAGCTTCGGCGAATTTGTTATCGAGTGCGATCGATGACTTCAGAAGCTTTGCGATCTCACTAAGGTCCTCATCGGTCTGCTGCGCTCGCTTTCCTTTCCACAGGCTCATCGCGTAGTAGTAAAGTGCGCGAGGGTTGCGCGGCTGAAGCTGCGCGTATCGATGGAAGCGCTCAGTGACCTCTTCAGCCTGACTGGGGGAGCTGTCGTAGGCTCGCGATAGAAACAAGTAGCAGCCCGGATCGGACGGATTCAGGTCAGCGGCCCGCAGCAGGGACTTCACCGCATCCTCGTAGTTTCCGCGCGCGTACAAAGCCATGCCCAATCCAACTGCCAGCCGAGCCGATTTCGGATATAGCTCGGTGGCTTTCTGAAAGACTTCGACTGAGGGATCGAGCGTGCGATGCACGAGCAGCTCGCTGCCCCAATCGAAAAGGTTGCTTTCGCTCGGCTCCATGTGCGCGGCGGTTTCATATTCGTTAGCCGCGGCGACAAACTTGCCTTCCTTCTCCTCTACTTCCGCGAGCAGGTTGTGCAGCTCGGCGGTGTTCTTCTTCGCAACGAGCGAGCCGATTGTCTCGCGTGCTTCGTTCGTGTGCCCGGTCAGCAAATATGCACGCGCGAGATCGTATCCGTTGTCGTAGGAGTCCGGCGCAATCTTCTGTGCCTTCCCTAAGGATTCTGCGGCCTGCTGAAGCTTTCCGCGTTGAATGTACAGCTCGCCGAGATTGTGATTGGCGTCGAAGTTGTTCGGCTCCAATTCGACGGCCTTCGCGAACTGAATCTCAGCCAAATCGAGCTTCTTCCGTCGAACGAGGTTGGCGGCCAAATTCGTTCTCGCCGCAGCCGAATCCGGATTCAGGCTCACGGCCTTCTGCAGATGTTCGGTTGCTTTCGCGTCCTGAGATTCAGCGGAATAAACAAGACCGAGCAGCTCATGAACATCGAAACTGTTTGCTGCTTGTGGCAGTAACGCTTCGAGCTTTGAAGCAGATTGAGCAAAATGGCCGGCGTTGTAGTCAGAGACAGCAGACTGGAAGGATTGATCAAGATTGCGAGATTGCCCATTCGGCTGGGCAACAAGGAGTCCGCAGGCAAGGATTGCCCACGTAGGGAAGAGGCCCAGGCAGAATCGGAGACTCACAGCCCTCGCATGCTATCACCGTATTGTGGAGCACGCGACCACATGAGCGGAAGAAAGTGCGTGTACTGCCAGCGGAGAGGCTCCCCCTGAAGCCTCCCCGCCTGTACGGCTAGTAATACAACTTCAAAGCAAACTGGATCTGTCGCGGATCGTACGGAGCATCCCGAGTTGATCCAATCGCGCCGAAGTTCGAATTGGTGAAGTTTGTCGATCCAGGAATCGCGACTACACCGTTGCCGCCAAAACCCGGAGCATTGAAATTCGGATGGTTCAGAATGTTGTACATCTCCGCCCGGAACTGCAGGTGGAAACGCTCCTTGATCGGGAATTCTTTAAACAGCGAGAAATCAAGGCGATGGAATCCTGGTCCCTCGAGTTCGTTGATCCCGCCCAAAGCAGCATTGCCGGTGAGCGGAATGCATCCCGCAGGCTGATTCGGGGTCGGTGTCCCTCCAGCCCCGAGGACACATGGCTGAGTAAATGCTTTCGGATTGAAGAACTGAGTTACATTGTGCGGCCCGGCATAGGGATCCTGTCCAGGAATCTTCAACGACTGGCAGCCCACGCCTGCAGCCACGCCCGTGGGACAGCCAATAGTCACTGGCTGGCCACCCTGGAGTGTGGCGGCCCAGACGACACTCCATCCCCCAAGAGCGGCATTCGCAGCACCGCTCGAAGAATTCATGTAGCGTTTTCCGTTGCCAAACGGAAGCTGGTATGTGCCGCTGAAATGAAAAACGTTACGAACGTCGAAGGGAGCCAAAGCGTAATCGGCTTTGATTCCCATTCCGGGAACTCCGGGAGCACGATATCCAGAGACGCTGCCGCCGTTGAGCAAATCACGAGCATCGCTGCGCACCTGCGACCAAGTATATGTCGCGAGGAAATTCAGGCCGCCTGCAAATCTCTTTTCAGCTTTCGTTTGCAGACCATGATAGGCGCTGGCGCCTTCGGTAATCGCATAACTCGAGCCACGGGCGAAATCTTGAAACGGGATGAATTTATTCGCGTTCGCCGAGGCGGGCAAGATCTGTGTGACGATGTTCGACCCAGGGAAAACCTCCAAATGGCGCGCCAGAGAGGTGACATACCCGGCCTGCACGGCGAAGGTCGGCGTGACTTCATACTCCAATGTTAAGTTACCGCCCATAGAGTAGGGTGTTGCGTAGTCGAACTGAATTCCACGCAGATTCAATCCATTCGCGTTCACCAGCAAGGGATTGAGCGGCGTACAAGAGAATCCGGTCTCGAAGGTCGCAGTTCCTCCCGGACCCGCGGTGCTGCAGCCCGAGAAAACGGGCGCGTTCCCCGCACTGTTGAGGATCGGGTTAGCATCGTTTGGGCTGTTGAAAGTGAAATTGAATTGGAAGGGGTAGTTCTCTCCGAGATTTGGCGAAAACCCCCGGTTCTCGAAGCCGTTGTAGAAGATGCCAAATCCAGCTCTCGCCACCAGCTTCGGACTGACTTGATACGCGAAGCCGACCCGGGGAGCGAAGTTGTTCTTCTGCGAATTCCCGAGACCCTGTCCGTATGCATTCGTCACAGCGAGCTTGATGCCGTCCTTCGCTAACAGGTCAGTGAAGCAAGTCGCGCAGCCCGAGGACAAGTTATTGGCATTCGGCCCAACGGGAATAATGTACATCGGCGCTCCCGTCGGGGGTCCCCCTGGAACAAAGTTTGCCTGGTTTTCGTGGTGCTCGCCGACCAGTCCAAAAAAGTCATAGCGCAAACCGAGATTGACAGTCAGCTTCGAAGTGGCTTTCCAGTCATCCTGGACGTATCCGCCGTAGTACTCCTTGCCGTTATCGGTGAGTGAAATGTTGGAAATCTGTACGGTAGTCGCGCCGCCAACGAAATTGATCCCGCCAGGCACGGATGCTGCCGTCGGAGTCAACAGGAACGCAGCACGTCCGGTGTTGCCGCCGCCGACGTTCGGGATGTCAGTATAGTTTCCGTTGTAATCAAATTCGCCATGCGACCACGGCGGCTGGAGAGTCGAGAATTTGACGTGCTGGAACTCGAATCCCATTTTGAAAGTGTGCTTGCCGTAGATCTTGGTGAGATCATCCGTGGCCTGGAAGGTTGAAGTGACCTCATCCGACGGCAAGAACGCATTGCTGCCCAAAGTTTGCAGGCCATTAATTCCAAAAGCCGGCAAACCGCCATTGTTGTTTTGCTGCGGAATTCCCTGGATTCCGTACTGTGCCGGAATATTGCTCAGATCGGTTGCAACCGGACCCGCGCGCGTGGTGTGCAGATAATTCAGACCCGCGCGAGCAACGTTGACCAGTGTTGAAGAGAAAACGTGTGTCTCAGCCAAAGCAGCCTGCTCGGCAAGAGCAGTTTGATTACCCTGGAAGAATCCACCACCGTCGGCTATTCCACCGAAAATGCTGGGGATGAAAATGGGATCATCGACCAGGCTGAAGCGGAAAAACGTCTGATCTTTTGCACTGAAGTTGACGTCCATTCTGGAATCAAACGCATTCCGATGCTCGTTCAGCTTTGGAGAGTTGGTGAAATTCTGGAACAAACTTGAGCCGGTCGGCTGCGGATAAAGACTAAGTAACTTAATCGCGTTTGGATCCAATCGCCCTGCGGGCAGAACATTCAGACCGCAGCCGGCCAAAGTGAAGGTGGTGGTGCTGGCTGCACAAGTTCCAAACGGGTCGCGAACAAAACCGGTACTCGTCGCGACAAGTCCTGAAACGGGATCCGCCTGACCAGCAGTAACCGCGCGCGTGGTGGCGGGATCAAGAATCGTCCCCAATGGGACTGACCTTCCTAAAGCATCGGTGCGAGCGTTTCCGGCTTGACCGGTAATCAGATCGGTGAAGTTTGTGAAATTGCTATTTCGTTCCGCTGTTGTCGGCACCGATCCACTCAGAATCGTGCCCTGAATTCTCCGCGTACCTTCATAATCGGCGAAGAAGAAAACCTTGTCGCGGCCGTTGAATAGTTTCGGGACTACTACCGGTCCACCTACAGAGAACCCAAACTGGTTTTGGCGTAACTCGCCCTTATGCGTCGTGCAGCTTCCGCTGGTGCAGGTCCGTTCGAAATAGTCTGCCGCGTCGAGTTTGTCATTGCGCAGAAACTCCCAAATGGTTCCATGCAGGCTGTTGGTGCCTGACTTGATGGTGGCATTGAGAACCGCGGCGCCTGAACGTCCGTACTCTGCGCTGAAATCGGAGGTTTGGACCTTGAACTCCTGAATCGCGTCCGGCGGAGGCAGCACGACGTAATTCGTGCCATTCAGGAAATCGACGGTATCAGAGTTGTTGTCGATGCCATCGAGCAGGTAGTTGTTCTGCGCTGGACGTAAACCGTTCGCCGAAAAGGCTCCACTGGCGGCATTACCGCGCGTGTCCGCCTGCGGGGTATTTACGCCGGCAGCAAGCTGAGCGAGGAAGGTAAAGTTTCGACCGTTCAGCGGCAGACTGTCGACATTTTGACGATCGATTACCTGACCGACAGAAGCGCTCTGCGTCTCGAGCACTGGCGCGCTGCCGGTGACTTCGACCACTTCGGTCACATTGCCCGGCTTGAGCGCGAAGTTCGCTTGGACGTGGGAGCTTACGTCCACGGCGATGTTGCGCTGGCTCGAGGTCTGGAACCCGGGCGCGGAGACGTCGATCTTGTAGTTCCCTACCCTGACCGGCGTAAACGTGTAGGTACCGTCGGATCCGCTGGTGGTGGAGAGCGTGGCGTTGGTGCCCAGATTGGTAAGAGTAGCCTTGGCGCCCGAGACAACAGCGCCGGAGGGATCGGTCACCGTTCCCGAAATGGTACCGGTGTCCACTTGAGCTTGAACAGAGATCAAGCTGAAAGATGCGAAAGCGACGAGCAACAACGAACGGACCCAGGAAACGGCTCCAGGCTTCATAACCTTGCCCTCCTCGGTTCTTCCGGAGTCCTGGCCGGAAGACCGCGTCTGCTGATTTGCATAACCCTATGAGTGACAGAGTTTCTTGACTGCGGCACAGACGAAACGTCAGACAGGCTCGACGTGACCCGGAGTCGGCAAGTAGCGACGCTCGGAAACCAGCGCGAGGAGTCTGCTTACTTGGGGCCCAACTGCTAAGACAACCGCCGTTTTCTTGCAAACGGCGGGAAACAACTTAAACGCTTAACCTGCGTTGGAGTCTTGGGATATCACGTTGATTTGAACATTGTCAAGATTTTTTTGATCGTCTATACTCCGCCGCATCCTGCTGGGCCGAATTGGTCGAAAGAAAATCGATTGCCGACTCCATCCAACAATCGAGCTAAGAGTCTCACCATTCTTGACGTTGCAAAAGCTGCGGGCGTCTCTACTGCAACTGTCTCAAACGTGTTGAACAAGACCGGCAAGGTCGGCGATAAGACGCAGCGACTCGTGCTCTCCACCGTGAAATTGCTGGGATATGTTCCCGACGCGCATGCGCGTAGACTCGCATCTGGCGCGGGGAAAACGTTCGGCATCATCGTTTCCGATATCGAGAACCCATTCTTCCCGGAAGTCATCAAGAGCTTCGAAACTCGCGCTCGCCAGCTTGGGTACGAAGCCATTCTCAGCGACACCAATTATGATCCGCGCCGCACGCGCGAAGCTGCCGAGCGCATGATGGAACACAAAGTGCGAGGTGTCGCCGTAATGACTTCGGAGATCAGCCTGAAGTTGATTCACGAACTCGCGCGCCGGCGAATCGCAGTCACGTTTCTCGATCTAGCTCCCGTACGCGAGTACGTGAGCAAGCTGAAGATCGACTACGTGGCGGGCATTCAGCAGATAGTGCAATACCTCTACGAGCTCGGTCATCGCCGGATTGCGTTTATCGCCGGCCGCCCTGGCTTGAAATCGAATGTGGTCCGCCTGAAGGCGTATGAAAAGTCCATGCGAGCAGTAGGACTCGAGCCGGGACCAATCCTGCGCGGCGATCTTCGCTTCGAAGGTGGACTGGCTGCGGGACACGCAATCGCAAAACTCAACCCGCGACCGACGGCAGTAATGGCAATCAACGATCTCACCGCAGTTGGCGTGATCAAAGGCTTGTTGCAGGCTGGAGTGCGCGTACCCGATGAAATTTCGATAACCGGTTTCGACAAGACGCGACTGGCTGAGTACAGTAACCCGACCATCACGACTGTCGACATCCATCGCGAGATGCTGGGCAAGATCGCTGCCGACGCGCTGCACGAGCTCTCGGTATCCTCCAATCCGCAAGGCAAGGAATATCTAATTGGGGCGGAGCTGATCGTCGGCGAATCGTCCGGCCCTGCTCCCGTTGAGGAACGTTCGGAAGTGCGTGCGGCATTTGCTTCTATTCCGCCGATGTAGCGGCTACCGCGTTCCGAAACGCCTGCTGTTCGCGTGAGGAATCCTACAAACTTCGGGAATGCAACGTGTATAGATGGAAGGTAGGGATTCCTCTCTCCTACTCACGCGAAAGGCCCACGAGCGTCCACTCCGAATGACAAGGGACAGCGCTGGTGCTAGCATCCGAGCACACCACCCGGGCGCAATTGAGGATGTCGGCTTCTCGCAAACCAGAATTCACAATTTCCCGCCGAACATTACTCAAGCAGTTGCGCTGGGCTCCAGTTATCTTCCTGCCTGGAAGCCTTTCCGGCTTACCGTTTCGTTCAACGGACCGCAGTCGAACAGGCTCCGATTGCGTGCTTCACGATGCTCATCTAAGTCCGCACTACACAACCAAGCCTCCTATTGAAGAGCTGTTCGTCCAACTCCTGCCGGGAGCCGATGAATTCGTCAGCGAGAAATATGCAGCGGAAATAGAGCGTGTGCTCGCAGAGTGGTCGCGCGAACTGAAGGCAGGCAGATCTTCTTCCATTTTGGGAAGATGCTTTGATGCGCGAGTGGAAACGATCTCATTTTCTCCTGCTCGCGACAGCGCGGTTCGTTCGCTGTATGGAATCGAAGTGCGCCGCCGGCAGTTCGGAAATGCGCGAGCCGTCGATGCCGAAGCCGCAATTCGCGATCTCGATTCTTTCTTTAAGGTGTTTCGGCAGATCGAGGTGGCGGAGTTTCACCTCGTCTCTCTGCGTGAGACTTCTCCATCTCAATTCGAATCGCGAATTCGATATGAAATGGCCGGTCAGCTGGCTCGAGGTTCTCGCGAACAGCGAATCGGAGAATGGCGTATGCAGTGGTCACGTGCAGACGCCGATCAGTGGCGAATCCTGAAATGGGAAGCCGGCGAGGAGAGTGTAGCTCGCGTTCGCGCTCCGCTTTTCGCGGACATTACGGACAGAGCGCTCGGCGGAATCGAGTCTTACAAGAAGCAGCTCCTGCACAGTAGCGACTATTGGCGCACCATCCTCGACGGAGCTTGCGGCATCGACGTCTATGGAAACAACGGCGTCGCAGTCGGTGATTTCGACGGCGATGGCTTCGATGATGTCTATATATCCCAGCCCGCGGGATTACCCAATCGTCTGTATCGCAATCGAGGAGACGGCAGCTTCGAGGACGCGACCGAGAAGTCCGGACTGGGCGTTCTCGACAATACATCCTGCGCGCTCTTCGCTGATTTCGAGAACAAAGAAGTCCAGGACCTGCTCGTCGTTTGTGGAAGCGGTCCTCTACTCTTTCTGAACGACGGCAAAGGCAAGTACTCGCTCAAACCCGACGCATTCAAATTTCAAAGGCTTCCGGAAGGCACATTCACCCACGCCGCTCTTGCCGATTACGATCACGACGGTCATCTCGACATCTACTTCTGCCTGTACAACTACTATTTAGGCCTCGACCAGTATCACTATCCGGCGCCATATTTCGATGCCCAAAATGGACCTCCTAATTTCCTGATGCACAACGAGGGAGATGGCACGTTCATCGATCGCACCGAGGCGGCTGGCCTGAATGTTGAGAACGATCGCTATAGCTTTGCCTGTGCGTGGGGCGACATGAACAGCGATGGCTGGCCCGATCTGTACGTCGCCAACGACTTCGGGCGCAGCAATCTTTACCGTAACAACGGGGATGGAACCTTCACTGCCGTTTCGTCGGAGGCTCACGTCAACGATGCCGGCGCCGGCATGAGCGCGTGCTGGTTCGACTACGACAACGATGGCCGGCAGGACATCTATGTCGCGAACATGTGGTCGGCGGCAGGCATGCGTGTTTCCGAGGAACAGGCTTTCCATCCGAACGATTCAGAAGAAATCCGCGCCGATTACAAGCGGCACGCGCGGGGCAATTCCCTCTACAGGAATCTTGGAAACGGCAAATTCGAGAATACGGCTGACACGGCGAATACAGCGGCAGGTCGATGGGCCTGGTCGTCGGACACGTGGGATTTCGACCACGATGGCTATGCGGATCTCTACATCGCTAATGGCTACATTTCGGGCCTGGATGCGCCCGACGCTTCGAGCTTTTTCTGGCGCCATGTGGTAGCCAAGTCGCCCGCGACAGCGACTCAGAGCTCCGCTTATGAACTGGGCTGGAACGCAATCAATGAGCTCATCCGTTCGGATTGCTCGTGGAATGGGCCGGAACGAAATGTCTTATATCTGAATAATCGCGACGGCAGTTTCTCCGATATCTCGGCGGCAGCCGGCATCGATTATCGCGACGATGCCCGATCTTTTGCTTTGCTTGATCTCGACCGGGATGGCCGGCTTGAAGTCGTAATCAAAAACCGCAGCGCGCCGCAGGTGCGTGTTCTGCGAAACGTGATGACTGAGCTCGGGCACGCCATCAGCTTTCGCCTGCGTGGCACAAAGAGCAACCGCGATGCAATCGGCGCAGCAGTAACGATCGAGTCTCCGCATAGCCAGACAAAATACGTGCAGGCCGGTTCGGGATTTCTGTCGCAGCACACCAAAGAGCTTTTCTTTGGCCTGGGAGATTCCACTACACCGATTCGAGCCAGCATTCGCTGGCCCAGCGGACTCACTCAAAGCTTCGACAATTTGCCTGTAAATTCCCGAATCGAGATTCAGGAGGGATCCGGGAAGTTCATCGCGGGACCGTTTGCTGCGCAGGCTCATGTTGCTCCGGAAACTGCTCGCGACAAGCGTGACCCGCTTCCGGAGTCGCTACAGACGTGGCTCATCCAGCCGTTGAAGGCTCCAGATTTCGTCCTTCCTGATGTGAACGGCGAGTCGTGGAACCTTGCATCGCTTCAGGGCTCTTGGGTATTGCTGCATTTTTGGACTACATCGTCGAGCGCCTGCAGCAAACAGCTTCAACTGCTGCAGCAGCACCAGGCAAGTTTAAGCAGCGCTGTCCTGAAGATTCTCACTGTCAACTTTGATGACCCGCAGGATCAAAGCGCGATCAAGAACGCTGCCGCGAACACGCGCCTTTTACTGCCTATTGTGCTTGCGACTCCTGAGGTGGCCGGCATTTATAACGTCACCTTCCGCTACCTCTTCGACCGCCATCGCGATCTGCCGCTTCCCTCAGCTTTTCTCATCGATCCTGCAGGAATGATCGTGAAAGTGTTTCAGGGCACGATCAATCCCGACCAACTCGTTCGAGACGTACGTTCGATCACGGATAGAGACGAATCTCGCATCGCAAAAGCTCTTCCCTTTCCGGGAAAACTCTATCTCGCCAGCTTTGGCAGGAACGATTTCACTTACGGTGTAGCCCTGTTTCAGCGCGGCTATCTCGATCAGGCTGCGGAGTCATTCAAACAGGTGATCGCAGCAAAACCGGAGGAAGCGGAGGCTTACTACAATCTGGGCACTCTATATCTCCGAAAAAATGATTTCGATCAGGCGCGCCAATATCTGGAGCAGACAGTGAAGCTGCGCCCTAAGCACGCGGAAGCCTGGAACAATCTGGGGATGCTGGCCGCGCAGACCGGCCAGACTGAAGAAGCGGTTCGCGACTTCCAGCAATCGCTGAGCATTAAGCCGAACTATGCCACCGCGTTGTTGAACTTAGGAAACCTTTATCGCCGAGCACACAATTTCTCTGAAGCAGAGGATCTTCTTGGTCGCGCTCTGAGCGCCGAACCTGATAATCCCGAGGCCAACTACAACCTGGGCATGCTCTATGCACAACAGAACCAGTTTCCGAAAGCGTCTGAATACTTCGAAAGAGCTTTGGCACTGAGGCCTGATTATCCTGACGCGCTCAACAATCTCGGAGTTCTCCTCGTGCGTCAGGGACAATACGCGGAAGCACAAGAGAAGTTCGCAAGCTGCATTCGCGTCGCACCCAATCTGGATCAGGGGTATCTCAACCTCGCGCGGCTCTACGCCGTGATGAACGACAAGGAGAAAGCCCGATCGGTGCTGCAGGACTTGTTGCAACGCCAACCGGAAAACAAAATCGCCCAGCAATCACTGGAAATGCTAAAGTGACCCTGCATTTCCGAGAGAACCAGGAAACCGTAGAACGAGAGGCCCGAAGGGCCGCCGGATGCGGAGCCCAACGGCGTGAGCCCTGGGTTCTTCGAAGCATTTGTCCGGAGCCCTGAAAGGGCGACACATAACCTCGATCAGCAGCAAATAGTTGTTCCGGCCGTGAAGAGACCTTCTTTAGAATTGAACCGCGTCGCGACGCAAGGACCGATTTCCGCCAGCAAGACATTGAAATGTCGTCCTTTCAGGGCTCGACATAATGGGCTCGCGTACCCAGGGCTTACGCCGCTGGGCTCCGCTTCTGTCGGCCCGCTGGGCTTTGCCGGCTTAACGGGAACGGAAGGGAGATTTCCATTTTGGAACCTCTGCGCATTCCCTACTCTATGCTGGATTATTTTCATCCTTTGCGGTCAGGCTCTCGCACAAAAAGCGCCCCACGTATCTCAAAATCGCGACCCGCTCCTGGTCGAAGCGGAAACGCTGATGAGCCAGGGCCAGACAGCCGAGGCCAAACAGAAGCTGACGCAAGCAGTCGCTGAAAATCCATCGAGCGTCGAAGCCTATAACCTGCTGGCAATCATCTACACCGGGGAGAAGGACTTCTCCAATGCCTCCGACGCACTGCAGCGCGCTCTCAAGCTGGACGCGAGCTCTGCCGGAACGCATATCAATTTGGGAAACTTGTACATCGCCGAAGGCAAGTCTGCTCTCGCAGGGCAGGAATTCCGAAGAGTCTTGCAGAGCCATCTGGCCAATGCCGAAGCAAATTACGATCTCGGCGTTCTGCTCCTAGGTTCCGGCAAGCCGACAGAGGCGATTCTGTATTTCAAACGCGTGCAACCACAGAATTTACAAACCCAGATGAATCTGGTTCGCGCGTATCTTCGCGCACGCCAGACATCTCAAGCTCTGGCATTCGCGAAGCAAATTTCGGTCGCGCACAAGAACCAGGTACAGGTGCATTTCACGCTAGGCATGCTGTTAGCTGGAGAAACACAATATCGTCCGGCGTTGCTCGAGCTTGAAACCGCCGACGCACTCGCGCCCGAAACTTTCGAGATCCTGCGTAACCTGGGGGAAACCTGTTTCCGAGCGGGAGACTACGCGAAGTCGGAAGTCGCGCTGAACCGCGCACTCAAGATCAAGCCTGAATCGGCGGATACGTTGTACGTGCTGGGCGAAGTTTATGCAGCCCAAGGACGCTCTGTCGATGCGCTCGATGCCCTGGTACAGGCGCACAAGCTCGCGCCGGAGAACCTCGACATCATTCTTCTGCTCGGACGCACCAGCATCGCGCAAAACTACTTCGAAGACGCGATTCCCCTTTTGGAATCAGGCGTGAAACTGGCTCCGCAGCGAGCCGATCTGCGGGCTGCGCTGGGCGAAGGCTATTTCCTTTCCGGGAAGGTGGGAAAATCTCTCGATGAATTCAAATCATTAGTTTCTCGAGATCCCTCGGCTCGCTCCTATGCGCTTCTTGGGCTCACGTATCGACATCTGGGCAGATTTGCCGATGCTTCAAAATACTTTCGCGAAGGGCTGAAACGAGATCCGCGCAACGCATTCTGCCTGTTTAATCTCGGCTACATCGAAGAGCGGCAGGGCAACACCGCGAAGGCCGAAGTACTGTTCCGGGAATCCCTACGACTGAATCCGAATCTTGCAGACGCCCTGCTGGAATTAGCCGATCTGCGTATCGCGAGTAAGAACTTTGCAGAGGCGGCTCAGATGTTGCGGCGCTACGTAAAGATCAGCTCGAACCCCGCTTCGGGCTATTACAAGCTCGCCATGGCGGAGCGCAGCCTGCACCAAAGCGAAGCAGCGGACCGAGACCTCGCGACCTTTCAAACAATTTCAAAAGATACGTCAGCCGGTGCGTATCATCCGCACCTCTTCGACTATCTAGACGATCGCGCAAGCCTTAGCGCGCAAGCTCGCGCCGAAATCGATGTAGCGGAGTTAAAGGCGCGAGTCAGCGAACATCCCGACCGCACGCAAGACCTTTATCTCTTAGCCGGCACGCAGTTCAAATTGGGAAATCGCGCAGAGGCATTGCAAACGATCGTGCAGCTCGACCAGCTCGGCAAGAACGATGAACGGCTGCAGACTGCCGTTGGAGTGCTGCTGGCTCGATACCATTTGTACCAACCCGCGATTCAGCATTTTCAAACCGCGCTGCAACTCGATCCCGAATCGGACGACGTGAAGTTCGACCTGGCAGAAGCGCATTTTCGAAGTGGCAACTATACGCAGGCACTGGCTTCCGCCAAGATCGTTTCTGACTCTGCGCAACAGGATGATGCGTATCTCGCCCTGGTCGGAGATATCCACGCGCACCTTGGCAACACTGACGAGGCGATCGCGGCGTTTCACAAAGCCCTCCAGCGGAGTCCGGACAACGATCAGTACTACCTCTCTCTGGCTCTCGCCCAACTTCGCCAAGGCGCTGTTGCTGCAGCGAAAAGCACTTTATCGCAAGGCTTGGCTCGAATTCCCAATTCTGGAAAGCTGCTCTGGGGCATGGGCCTGGTCGCTGTCCTCGAGGGCAAGCAATCCGAAGCAGCCAATCGGCTGGAGCGCTCGGTGAATCTCTTGCCTGAATGGCCCGGAAGCTATGCCACGCTGGGTGTCTTCTACTATCAAACTGGTCAAATCGCGAAAGCTCGTGAGGTATTGCAGAGGTTTAAGTCTAGCGATACGAACAGCGGACTGGATATCGGTCGAATCGAGCAGGTCCTAGCCCGAGCGCCAGCGGCGGACGAACATCCGCAATCGACGATCACGCCCGAAGCTCGCCAACAACTGCTTCAATTTGCTCTCTCTGTCGCCGATCGGACTTTATAATTTTCTTCACTCCCCAAATGGTTGATCCTCCACCCAGATGATGCTCTCCCGGCGACGCTTCCTCGGCTCCTCCTTATTCGCACTCAGCAGCACAGTGCTCGAAGCGCTTACCACTCCCTTGTGGAGATGGCGAAATTCGATAGCGATTGAGACCAAGCCCAAGGCCTCTGCGGCATCGCCCGTAACCTTCGTCGATGTCGCGCGCGAAGCTGGACTGAACGCGCCGAACGTCTGGGGAGCGGTGGATCGCAAGCGGTACATCATCGAGGCGAAAGGCAGCGGGCTGGCATTCTTTGATTACGACAATGACGGCTGGCTCGATATCTATCTGACGAACGGCACTCGTCTCGACACGAACTGGCCGGCGGGAAAGGCGCCGACTTCGCATCTTTACAAGAACAATCGCGACGGTACCTTCACCGACGTGACAGAAAAATCCGGCCTCGCCCGCACGGGATGGCAGACCGGCGTATGCGTCGGCGACTACGACAACGATGGTTGGGACGACCTCTTCTGCACCTTCTGGGGACACAATGCCCTCTTCCACAACAATGGAGACGGAACCTTCACTGACGTAACTCGAAAAACGGGTCTGTACAACGACCAGATTCGCTGGGGCTCCGGCTCCTGCTGGCTGGATTACGATCGCGACGGCCGTCTAGATCTGTTCGTCTGCAACTACATCAAGCTTGATCCGGAAAAACTTCCTTCCCAAAATGACATTTACTGCCAGTGGAAGGGCATTCCAGTAATGTGCGGCCCGCGCGGGCTGACCGGCGATACCAACATCCTGTATCACAACAATGGCGATGGCACTTTCACGAACGTAAGCGAGAAGGCTGGCATTCTTAAGCCAGGCCCTCGGTACTCGATCACGCCAGTCTCGTACGACTTTGACAACGATGGCTGGCCCGACATCTACGTGGCGGTCGATTCTGAACCCAGCATCCTCTTCCGCAACAACCACGACGGCACGTTCAGCGACGTTGCGGTGATGGCGGGCTGCGCTTACAGCGCCGACGGACACGAGCAGTCGGGCATGGGCGTTGCCGTAGCTGACTACGATTGCGACGGCTGGTTCGACATCTTCAAAACCAACTTCTCCGACGACACCTGCAACCTCTACCACAACAACGCCGACGGAACTTTCACAGATGTGGCGTTTGCTGCGGGTGTCGGAATCAATAACCGCTACGTAGCCTGGGGCTGCGGATTCGTCGACTACGACAACGATGGATGGGCCGACATCCTGCAGGTCAACGGGCATGTGTATCCCGAGATCGACTCGCACGACGTCGGTCAAACCTTCAAAAATCCGCGATTGGTCTACAAGAACCTCGGCAACGGCAAATTCAAAGACGTTTCTGCCGAAATGGGTACAGGAATCAGCGAGAAGTTCTCAAGCCGCGGCGCGGCTTTTGGCGATTACGACAACGATGGCGACATTGACGCCCTTGTCCTCAATATGAACGATCTGCCTTCCCTGCTGCGCAATGACGGCGGCAATGCGAAGAACTGGATCAAGATCAAGTTGATCGGCACGCACTGCAACTGCACCGCGATTGGAGCCCGCGTGCGAGTGGTCACGGGCAAGCACGCGCAAATGGACGAAGTTCACAGCGGCGGCAGCGTCATGTCGCAAAGTGACCTTCGTTTGCACTTTGGATTGGGAACCGCTCAGACCGTCGATCTAATCGAGGTGAAATGGCCGACTACGCAGAAAACTGAGCGCTTAACCAACGTGAAGGCGAACCAAATTCTGACCATCAAAGAAGGTAGGGGGATCGTCCAATCAAGTCCGGCCAAACGGTAATCTCGCAGCGCTTCGGCCCTATATTTCTGCTAGCCCATGCCGCCCTTATCAATTGAGCTAATGCCCTCCCCCAAGGAGAGACATTATGCTGATTCGGCAACGAAAGCCTTACCTGCAAAATACGGAAGAAAGCCCGACCGAGGTTTCGGGAACGTGCGCAGCCTGTGGGAGGAGCTTCCATGTGTATCTAAGAAGCACCAAAACCGCAGCGCTGAGACGCCTGCAGCAGAGCTTCAACCTTCATTGCCGGCTACGACACAAAAGACTGGCCCCGTCGGCGAGACCCCGTTCAGGTGCGAAACAAGTGATTAACGGGACTGACTCCCTTGCCAACGGGGTATGAGGTTTTCAGTGCCTGAGTGACATAGGCTTTGGCCGCCTGAACCGCGTCGCGAAGAGCAAGTCCGAGGGCAAGGTTGCAGGCCAGGGCTGTCGAGAAGGCGCAGCCGGTGCCGTGGGTATTGGCAGTCTCGACTTTCTGCCCTGGAAATGTTTGGATCTCGATACTACCGTCCGGCTTCCGCTCTGCCAGGGCATCAGCTACTTCCTTCAGGTGTCCCCCGGTGACAACAGCCGCCTTCGCTCCGCGCTCAATCATATTTCTGGCCGCAGCTCTTGCTGAATCGAGATCATGCACCTCCATTTTCGTGAGCAATCCAGCTTCTTCGAGGTTCGGGGTGATAACGTCAATTCGGCCGAGAAGCCGAGTCAGGAGGGTGCCTAAACCGGCCGCATCAAGCAGGCTCGCTCCCGAAGAGGAGCGCAAAACCGGATCGAGGACGACGTTTTCCAAAGAAGCCGAGCTCAAAAAGTCGGCCACTACCTCAGCCACCTCCCCACTTCCGAGCATTCCAATCTTCACGGCGACGGGCCGAATGTCTGCGATCAAGGTCTCCAAAGTCTCCCGAACCAGCTTCGGATTGATCGGCTGAACCCGCCGGACCCCCTGGGTGCTTTGGACGGTCAGAGCAGTGATGCAGGCTACCCCATAAAAATGATGATGCGCCGCGATAGTCCTCAAGTCCGCCGTGATGCCAGCGCCGGAAGACGGGTCAAAGCCGGCGATCGTCAACACCACTTTCGGCGGATCTTCGCTCATGCACACGCAAATATAACAAAATAGGGTGGCTAAATTCCTGCTATTTAATTTCTTGCAGGTGCAACTCTCAAGGGAGCCGGAGTCTCTAAATTCGGAGCGTCCCCACCGTCAAAACAGCCCGAATCGGGAATCACAACTGATGCAAAATTGCAACAGTTATTTTCGCCTTCGAAAATAAAAAGTAACGACAGCCTCTTTGTTTTCTTATAATTACTACAGGCGAATCGGAGAGAATTGATTCGGGAGTTTAAGGTGAAACGCGTACACAAAATCGTGCTCAACACCGTCGCCGTCGGAGCATTTGTCTCCGGTTCGATGGCTGCGTCTGCGCCTACTCGATCTGATCATGAGATTACTCCAAACGCTCAGCCGAGTCAGCGCACGGAAGTACACAAACTAACGCGCGTGAAGCGTACCAGGCCCTTCGATGTAGGCACCGCTTCCTGGTATGGAGCTTACTTTGAGGGTAGGCCGACTGCCAGCGGAGAGCCGTACGACATGTACGAACTCACTGCCGCCCACCGCACGCTGCGGCTGGGGACGTGGGTGAAGGTCACCAACCTTCGCAACCACCGCTGGGTCCTGGTCCGGATCAATGACCGTGGCCCGGTTCCAACTGATCGGATCATAGACCTCTCTTACGGAGCCGCCAGGATCCTTAAAATGAGCGGCCGCGGACTAGCCAAAGTCCGACTTGATATAGTCGAAACGCCAGAAGCGTCCTCCGATCTGGCAATGCTTAACTCCCCTCGATAGTTTCCAAGTGGCTCAATACCTCCGCGGTAGCAGGATGGGTGTGTCTGCACTGACTTCTTGACCCATCCGCTGCGGCGGACGGTATTGACTTCGCGCTAGAATGCCAGCGTGACCTCCCCAAGAGACCGGCTGATCGTCGCTTTGGACGTGCCAACCGCCGTTGATGCGCAGGAGATCGTCTATGAGCTCGGCGATGCGGTTTCCTTCTACAAAGTCGGTCTTCAGCTCTTCACCGCTGAGGGGCCAAAGATCGTGTCAGAGCTGGTCAACTCCGGCCGGAAGGTCTTCCTTGATCTCAAACTCCACGACATCCCAAATACCGTAGCCGGAGCCGTGAAGTCGGCTTCCGAGCTGGGCGCAACCATGCTCACGGTTCATGCCGCAGGAGGACGCAAGATGTTGACGGCAGCGGCTGATGCGGCGAGGCAAGCTCCGCAACAGTTAACCGTCCTTGCCGTGACTGTGCTCACAAGTTTGGCCGAGACGGACCTTCGAGAATCAGGCGTGCAAGGCTCCATTCCCGATCAGGTCCTGCGCCTGGCGATGCTGGCAAAATCGGCAGGCTGTGGCGGGATTGTCAGCTCACCGCAAGAGTCGAAGAAGCTGCGGTCGGCGCTGGGGCCGGAGATGGCTATCGTCACTCCCGGAATCCGTCCAGCAGGAGCAAATCCAGGCGATCAATCTCGTGTCGCAACCCCCACGGCCGCGATACATGCGGGAGCGTCGCATATCGTTGTCGGACGCCCAATTCTCTCAGCTCCGAATCGAAACGAAGCTGCCGCGGCTATCGTTCGGGAGATAAGCTCGGCGCTTCGGGGCGCAGAAATGGAAATGGCCGGCACGCGGCCGGCCTGATCCAATCCTC
>DATEKE010000380.1:0-17652 GCA_035277605.1 Terriglobales bacterium
AAGGTCGATTTCGCGAAATTCAATCTTCCTCTCCAATCCGGAAAGGTTCTCGCGCTTGCCGGTCTCGAAATTATCGAAACCGCGCACCGTTTCACCCCGGCCGACCAGCTCATGAGCCAGGCTGGATCCGATAAAACCCGCGACTCCGGTGATCAGGTAAGTAGCCATAAACGATGGGAACTATTGTATGAGAGTCCGAAGACCCATGCTCCGAGGGAGCGCAGATTATTCTTCAGAAGAACAAGCCACCCATGGCTGACAGATCAATATTCGCTGCGAATTCCAAGCACGCGGAAATCATTAAGAAACGATTTCACCACAAATACCACGCGATTATTGCTGTGAGGATCTGGAGGGCGGAGAAAGAAACCCTTGTCAGAAACAAACGGCAAGGAGTTGTGAACGATGCCTTCGGTAATCTCGCCGTCTTTGAAACGGATTTTGATCCACAAGCCCTCGATCTGCGGATTGCGCTCAAAGAACTTCACTTCGACGTAGTCGGTACGGCCTTCGAGAGTTTTCACGAAGAAGAGGGCCTTCGCGTTCACCAGATCGACGATTCGCTTGCTACCGTCAGGAAGCTCGAGCGCGATCTGGGGAGGCAGAGTACTCCCGATCGCGCCTGCAGCGAGAGGATCGAATGCTTGGGTTTGCTCCAGATAGCCCTTTACCAGCGAGCCATCGGCGAGGTGCGCAACAACCTTGAGGTCATCCCGGTTGCCGGTCGGCATGTGCAACAGCTTACCTCAAGACGGTTCGAGTCTCCGATACCCGATTTGAGCCAGGGGGAACGATCTGGTACTGCTTGATTTTGTACAGAAGAGCCTTGTAGCTGATGTTCAGACGCGCAGCGGCAAGCTTGCGATTCCAATTCGTGGCCGTCAATGCCTGTTCGATCGCGCGGAGTTCAGCTTCGTCTTTGAGACTCCGCACCAGAGACTTGAGTCCGCCTTCCGGAGCTCCGGCTGGAGTCCCATTCGGGGAATCTGGCGCGCTGCCCAGGCCCTTGCTCTTGGCCTCCAGTTCAGAGATGGCCATGTCCTCGTCTTGCAGGACCAGGTAACGCTTTACGAAGTTGCCCAATTCGCGCAGATTGCCGGGCCAGTGATACTGCACGCAAGCACGCAGCAGACGCTCCGAATAAGCGAGTGGCGGGTGAGCGTAGCGTTCGGAAAGCCGATTCATGAAATGCTTAAGCAGCAGCGGAATCTCTTCACGGCGCTCGCGCAGCGGTGGAATCTGCATAGTGAAAGCGTTAAGGCGGTAGTAGAGATCTTCGCGCAGAGTCTTGTTGGCGATCGCTTCCTGAATGTTGATGTTGGTAGCCGCCAATACGCGAACATCGACGGTGACGTTGGAGCGGCTGCCGAGTCGTGAGAACGATCCGTCCTGCAATACATGCAGAAGTTTTGCCTGCAATGGCGTACTCATCTCGCCAATTTCGTCCATCAGGATCGTACCTTTATTGCACAATTCGAATTTTCCCGGTTTGGGACGGCTGGCGCCGGTAAAAGCTCCGGCTTCATATCCGAAAAGTTCGCTTTCCAGCAGTTCTGCCGGCAAGGCTGCGCAGTTCACCTTCAGCAGAGGACGGTGCGCGCGAATCGACATCTTGTGAATCAGTCGCGCGAGGATTTCTTTACCGACTCCACTCTCTCCGAGCAGCAACACAGGAACATCAACTTTTGCGACCAGCGAAACCTGCGCGCGGATCTGCTTCATCTGCGGGCTGGCAGCGAGAAAGAACAGATCGTCCTCTAGATTTTCGACTTCGACGTCGTCAGAGACCGTGTACTGCTGGAGGTTCTGCTTGCCCTTTTCCGCCTTATCCTGCTCCAGGCAGCGCTTGAGGACAGCATCGAGTTCCGACTTGTAGAACGGCTTGGTAACGTAATCGAGCGCGCCCAGCTTAATCGCCTGCACGACTGTGCTCGTATCACTCACACAGGAAAGCACAACAATCTTCTGGTCCGGACGAATCTTCTTGCACTCTTCGATCGTCTGCAGCCCATTCATGCTGGGCATGGCCATATCGAGAAGAATGAGGCTTGGGCTCAAGCCCTCACGAACCCGCTTCACCGCTTCAAAGCCGCTGTTTGCGGTTTCTACGGCGTAGTTATCCACCTCGAGCAGAGTCTTCGTGTAACGAAGCATGCTCGGTTCATCATCAACAATCAGAATGGTGGGATTTGCGCTCATTATTGTTCTTTCGTCCTCATCGGAAGAAGCAAAGAAAACGTGCTGCCATTACCCGGTTCACTCTCGACCCAAATCTTTCCGCCATGCGCTTCGATTAAGCGTCGCGCGATCGCAAGTCCCAGGCCCATGCCGTGGGAATCGGAGGTCTGCTGCAATCTAAGAAACTCATTGAAAATTTCCTGGTGATATTCCGCAGGTATGCCTGGTCCGTTGTCCGAAATACTGATGCGGACCGCGTTCTGTTGAGAATTGCTCGATATTCTCCGCTCAGTCGCGAGCGGCAGGTTTTGCCGATATGTGCGCCGCTCCCACAGATAGCCCGATGTACTCACGCGGACATTGCCGCCCACCGGCGTGAATTTCACTGCGTTATCGATCAGATTTGAAATCACATGTTGCAGCTTGAGCTGATCGAAGAGGAGCGGCTTCAGACTGCTGTCGGGACGAAACTCCCAACGCAAGCGCTTCTGCTCGAAGCGGCTCGACCAGTGCTCCAACACTTCGGCGACACACTCGTTCACGTTGCCGAGTTCTTTGCCGATGCGAATCTTGCCTGATTCCAGCGCACTGAACGCCAGAAAATCCTGGACGAAACGCTGTAGTCGAAGCCCGCTTTGCTTCATCTCTTCCAGAACTTTCCTTTGCTGATCGTTCAGAGGTCCAAGAAGCTGGCCGAGGAGCAGATCGGTGTAGCCGGTCATCACCGAAAGCGGAGTCTTCAACTCATGCGCGGCAGACGCCAAAGCGATTGTGCGCCGGAAAATGTCTTGTTTTAGAGAGTCTTCAATTTCAAGCCGTGTGGCGGACGGGTTCGCACCAGCGACAGCCTGACCAGGGGAACTAGACACGCTTTTCTCCGTTTCCGGCGGGAAATCCGCGATGACCGGGAACTGCTCAGTTTGTTATTAAAACGAGGGTTTTGCTCAGGGCCGAGGGAGGAGTTTAGCCCACGAAGATGTCACTCTCGTTAAACCTACTCGGCTAACAGTATCGCAATTTTTTGCAATTCTCAAGAGAAGTTTTGCAGAAAAAGCCGCGGAAGTGGCTGAAACTACTATAAGTAATCGTAAGCGGTTACCAGGGACTCTGATGACACCCAGAGAACTACACTACGCGTCACCTAAGGATGTGGAAGCAGCTTGAGCGAGAAAGTCGTAGCTATGGATAGCGGCGGCGATTCCCACTTTCCCCGTTTCCTGATCGTGCTGAACGCGGACAACTTTGCCTTTGCAGGAAACTTGGATCGCGGCCGTTCTGGTGAGTTCTGGAGGTAGGGTCATGGTGAACTCGATCTCGGAGTTCTCCTGAATTTCGCAATTTACATAGAAAAACACGCCGCTCGCGCTGACATCGCGAGTCTTTGCATGGACGGTAGCGTCCGAACCGGGAAGCCGCAACCAAACCGGCATTTCCAAAGGAAATCTGGGGAGTACGCGCTTCTCTTCCAAGGGCAAGGTCCTGTTCCTGAGATTTTCGCGTTCTGCAATCAATCCGAGCGACATATCGAGAAAGCTGACTCGCGTACCCGTGACCGGCGCTCTAGTTGGTACTGAACGCTCTTACGTACGGTCGGCATCCCTCTTGCCTGACCTTGTGCGCTATATTGCAGTTTCTCGACCATCTGCAATATTTCAGCAACTGTTGATTTCAAAGGAGTTTCTCTGTGAAATCAAGAGTTTCCACCGCTCCGGTAAGTGCAAACTGGTGCACACGAAATGGTAACCCGAGTGATTACCTGGGGAGTCTTCGACCTTCAACTGAACTGCATAGCACGGTCCTTCCCTCGACCTAAAATGCGCCCAGACTGCCAGATCGATGCGCTTCGAGCGCCGCTGCGAATCCATCTTAGGGACAGGACTTTATCTCAAAACTGAAACGATTTGCACTGCACCATGGTTGGCCGCGGATGCGATGAGCTCATCCTGCAAATCAAAACCGGAACTTAGAATTGGCGACTTTAACCTCTTAGAGTCATAGTGTTACGCGAGTATCCCGTCATTTTTCCACAAGCAAAAACCACCAACTTTCAGAGTTGGTCGCGAATATGCAAATAAGTGCATCGGGAGTCTGTCGCCTCATGATTCGCAAGCGCCAGATTCGGAGAGTGACTCTGTGAGCGCAACCGCATTTGCGAATGGACATTCAGGTCTTCTGGCCGGATTCCCACCAGAACGAGTTGTTTTCGGCAGTACGGAACGCATGCAGTCACTGCAACGCAAGCTGCACGTCGTTGCGCAGGCAAATGTTCCCGTGCTGATTACCGGGGAAAACGGAACCGGCAAAGAGATCATGGCGCGCATGATCCACCAGCACTCGAGCATCAGCGATGGACCGTTTGTGAAAGTCAACTGTCCGGCGATCCCAGGCACGCTGCTGGAGAGTGAGTTATTTGGCTACGAACGTGGTGCGTTCACGGGAGCCTACGCAGCCAAGCCCGGCCGCGTAGAACTGGCAAATCGCGGAACACTCTTTTTGGATGAGATTGGGGAGATGGATCTGGGCATTCAAGCCAAGCTGCTCCAATTGCTCCAAGATGGACAATTCAGCAGGATCGGTGGACAAGAAGATCGCAAAGTCGATGTGCGGGTAATCTGCGCGACCAATCGCAGCCTGGAAACCGAAGTTGCGTCGGGCCGGTTCCGCCAGGATCTCTTCTACCGCATTAACGTCGTTCAGATTCAGGTCCCGCCGCTTCGCCATCGTGCGCAGGACATATCCACGCTCGTCCACTACTTCCTGCAGCTCTATTCGGACAAATTCTCAGTCAGGCCGAAACCGATCTCATCCTCCCTACTGGAAATGATGCAGAACTACTCCTGGCCGGGAAACATTCGCCAGCTTGAGAATCTCATGAAGCGCTACGTCATTCTCGGCAATGACGAAGCCGTCACCTCGGAGCTGGTAGTGCGCAACGGCGATTGCTTCGATCCTGTCATCCCGGCCGACGGCAGAATCTCGCTGAAGAAAGCCACTCGGGATGCCGTCCGCGAGCTTGAGCGTCGCATCATTCTGAAGGTTTTGCACGCACATAACTGGAACCGCAAGCGAGCCGCTCGGGCAATGAGCATCAGCTATCGCGCCCTGCTCTACAAGATCCAGGAGACTGGAATCAGTCCGGGTCGTGGCGTCGCCATGGAGTTGCTGGACGACGCGCCCGCCGACGCGGTCCGCCGGGCGGGCGCTTCGCTGGCAACAGCGTAAAAAACAGCGTAAGAAATCCGACTTTGCTGTTTTTCGCCATTTTTCCGCAAATTTGACCGAAAGAACAGCGAAAAGCAGCGTAAGAACACCGAAAAATATCGTTCCTCGTAATAAGACGCCGTTGCGCAGTATGAGACAGCGTGCTGCACTGTGACGACGAGTGCAAGGATGCACTTCTCAACTTCGTCCGCGCTTTTGCGGAGTCTGAGTGAAGGCTGAACGGCTCGACGGCGACGAGCACCTTCGCTCCTCTAGCCGCACACGTTTCGAATCGCCTCAACCGCTTGTTCGCAATCTTCGCGAGTGACGTCGAAGTGGGTAACCAATCTCACCAGCGACTGGCTCACCGCGCTGGCGATCACGTTCTTCTCCTTCAGACGCTGCAGGAAAGCCGCTGAATCGATCTTTGTGCCGCCGATGTGAAAGATGACGATATTCGTCCGGACTTTTTCCGGTGCGATCTTGATACCGGGAACGTCAGCCAGTGCGCTCGCGAGCCATCGGGCATTTGCGTGATCCTTGTCCAGACGGTTCGGCATCTCTTCCAATGCAATGAGGCCTGCAGCGGCCAGCACACCAGCCTGCCTCATGCCTCCACCGAGAGCTTTACGCACCGAGCGCGCCTGATCGATGAATTTCCGAGTCCCAACCAGCATCGAGCCAACTGGCGCCCCCAGGCCTTTTGAGAGACAGAACATCACTGAGTCAACCTTCCCGGCCACTTCGGCCACGGGACGGTCGAGCGCAACAGCGGCGTTGAAGATACGCGCTCCATCCAGATGAACATGGATTCCACGTTCACGTGCCTGCTGGCAAATCTCATTTGTCACTTCAGGCGTAGTCACCGTACCGCCAGCCATGTTGTGGGTGTTTTCAAGTTCGATGAGGCCGGTCTGAGCCCGAGCATAACTGTCGGCTGGAATTTTGTTCTTGATCTCACTCCAAGTCAGAATTCCGTCTTCGCCGAACAAAGTTCGAATCAGACAGCCTGAGAAAAACGCCGGCATTGCCATCTCCCAATCGAGAATGTGCGCGCGCTCCTCGCAGATGATCTCCTGACCGGGACGGGTGTGGACCTTAATTGCGATCTGATTGCCCATCGTGCCCGTAGGCACAAACAGCGCAGCCTCGCGTTTGAAGATGCGCGCTGCAGCAGCCTCCAGTCGATTTACCGTCGGGTCTTCGCCGTAAACATCGTCGCCGACCTCGGCTTCAGCCATCGCACGACGCATCGCCGGCGTTGGACGCGTGACCGTATCGCTGCGCAAGTCGATCACGCGCGGCGTCAACGCCGCCGGTTCATCTTGCTCGAGAAATTCCAGGGCAGGTTTGCTCATAAATCGTCAGGCTACCTTTTCGCTGATGAAACGTCCAAAGACTTCGTTCGACAGCAGACGGCCGCGGGGAGTGAGTCTCAGCGTGTTCTCGCTCGTATCGAGAAGACCAAGCGCCGTTAGCTCGTTGATTTCTCCTCGAAAGCTCTCAACCGCGCTACTATTCACTTCAGATAGGGGAATACCCCGGTTAAGCCTGAGGCCAAGGAAAAGCGTTTCCTCGATCGCCTCTTTCCTGCTCACTCGCGTAACACTGAAACCGCTTTTACCGGCGATGTAGGGCGCCAGATCGTCGCCGCTGCTAAAGCGTATCGATTCGAACTCCGCGGAGCTTGGCCGGGCATAAAGCATCGAGTGCGCGTCAAGACCGAAACCGAGATAGGGCCGTCGCGTCCAGTACTTCAAGTTGTGCCGTGATTCGCAGCCGCAACGCGCGAAATTCGAGATCTCATATTGTTCAAGGCCGGTACGACTCAGAACCTCAATGGCTTCCAAATAAAGATCCGCCGCAAGGTCCGAATCAGGGACTGCATGCGCGTGATAGCGAGTGCCACCTGCGATCAGTTCGCGTCCCAAGCGGGAGCCTTCATCCACCTCGAGGATGTACACACTGGCATGCGGTATCCTCGTGCTTTCCAGGCGCTCCAATGAATGTTGCCAACTCTCTCGCGTCTGGTGCGGCAAGCCTGCAATCAGATCGAGGTTGATGTTCCCGATCCCGAACTCGCGCAGACGTTCAATGTCAATCAACGCTGTTGTCGCGCTGTGCAATCGACCGACAGAACGAATCTCCTGATCGACAAATGACTGCACGCCGAGACTCACGCGGTTGACGCGCGATGTAGCCAGCGCCTCGAGAGTCTCAGGATTCAGCGTACCGGGGGCTGCCTCAACAGTGATCTCCGCGTCTTCCGCAACCTCGAACTCGCCGCGAACAATTGCGAAAATTTCCCGGAGATGTCCAGGCACAAGTGTTGTAGGTGTTCCACCGCCAAGATAGATCGAATCGATCCGCCGTTCGAAGATGGAACCCAGCTGATTGGCGACAGACTCCGCCTCTGTGACTTCCTGTCGCAGTCGAGCGATGTACGAACCCATTAACTCCCGCGAGAAGACACCCGATGCGAAATTGCAGAAGCTGCACTTCGAGCGGCAAAACGGCACGGAAATGTAGATTCCAAGCGGCATGGGTGAAAGACGATTCAATTATAGGAGTTTGAAATAAGTGTTCGATCGATTTCCCACGAGCTACGCCTTCGTTGCCAAATGCGCAGCACGAACATCGGCGGATTTGAAAATAGAAACGAACTCCACGTCGCCTGCAGCCTTCTCCACTGCCGGACGTCCGCCCGCCTCTTCCCGCTCCACCAGGCACGCCACACCTGCAACCTGGAAGCCAAACTCGCGCGCAGCTTCAATGGCCTGAACCGTTGAGGACCCGGTGGTGCAGACATCGTCCACGATGACTATGCGTGCGCCTTTTTCCCGGAATCCCTCGATACGCTGTCCTGTGCCATGTGCCTTCTCCTGTTTGCGCACCAGAAAGCCGTGAATCAGGAACTCGCTCACGTCTGACTCTTTGGACCGAGCCGAAGCCCGTGTTTGAACTACTTGCGCGCTGAGCACTGCAATGGCGACCACTATAGGATCAGCACCCATCGTGAGCCCACCGATTGCACGAGGCTTCCATTTCTTTTGCTGGATTAAATCCAGAAAAACGCGTCCGGTGAGACGCGCACCCTCGGCGTCGAGCGTCGTGGTACGGCAGTCGATGTAATAGTCGCTGGTGCCACCAGAGGAGAGTTTGAATTCTCCAAGGCGGAACGATTGGCGAGCTAGCATGTTCAACAGGAGATCGCGGGAGGAGGGCACGCAATTACATTAGCATCGTGGTCAGCAGCATCCATGTGGAGAGAGCGCCCGCATCGAAATGTACGACAGAACCGGCGGCGGTAGCCGGTGGGCTGGAGATCGCCGAATGGCGAGCTCCGGGTGCGGCGATGCTGCTGGCATTGTGTATGAGCGCAGCCGCAACACCATGCGGCTGCCCCAGCGCGTACCGGCGCCGGTTCTGTTTGCTTTTCTCGGTGGGCCGCCCTTTGCGACTCAGCGCAATCTTTCCATGTGCTGAAAACCCCCTGTAGCCACAAATATCATCCCAAACAGAAACGCATTGTACCCAGAATGAACCAGAAAGCTCGCACCTACTGATTGTGCTCTTGCACGCACGTACGTCAAAACCATGCCCACGATAAACAGCACCAGCAACGGCGCCCACGCGTGAGCAAGCTGTCCTTCATGGGTAAAAGCAAAGAGCAGCGAGTTCAACACCATTGCCGCGAAGAAGCCGATGCGCCGGTAAAGCACTGGATAGAGAAACCCACGAAAAAACAGCTCCTCAAAGAATGGAGCAACTACTACGCCGAAGATCGCTAGCATCCATGCAGCGTGGGTTGTTTTGAAGAACTCATCGATGGGCAGCGTTTTAGGAATGGGTAGAAAGTTCGATCCGACTTGGATAAGCACAGACAGCCCCAACCCGACACCAAAAAACAAAGCCAGGTTTGCTGGCCACGTCCACTTAACCGCATTCCAGAATGGAGCGCTCGTCCCACGTCGTACCACCAGGACCATGAAAAAAAGAGTGAACAGGTACCCAACGGCTTGAGGCGGTATCACCGCGACGGGCTCAGCCGCCAATTGAGCAACGCTGTAGCCTCTCCATGCGGGAATCGCGTGCACAATTCCGAAAGCCACTGCCGTCAGCAATCCAGTGGCAATGAGGCTAAAAATGGCGATCAGAACAACATCGATGATCCCAAACGGCGGGTTCTCCAGAAGCGTGATTGCAGGAACCTGCGTCGCACTCTCGGTACTCGGTTCCAGTGGAGCGTTAGGCGTAAGTGACACGTGGGTTGAGTTGAATCTACAGGAAATCGGGCCATCGGGTCATCTGGTCATCGGGTGAAGTGAAAACCAAAACCAGACGCGGATTGCGCGGATGGGACGCGGATAAACGCGGAAACTGAGATTCGAACAATTCCTGAAAAATCCGCGTTGATCCGCGGGCGAAGCATCCGCGAAATCCGAGTCGGGTTTTCGTTTAGCGGCAACTTCACCCGATGACCCGATCACCCGATGACCCGATCTTCGCGACCCGATCACCCGATGTCCTCCACTTAGCATGTGCCATGTATTCCGCGAGCGCCTGCCCGGTATAGGACTTCTTCGCGCGCGCGATCTGCTGCGGTGTACCTTGGGCGACGAGACGTCCGCCCTCTTCGCCGCCTTCGGGGCCGAGATCGATGATCCAGTCGGCGTTGCGGATTACGTCGAGGTTGTGCTCGATGATGATGATCGTGTTGCCGAGATCGGTGAGCCTGTGGAGCACGTCGAGGAGCTTTTTCACGTCTTCAAAATGAAGGCCGGTGGTGGGTTCGTCAAGCAGGTAGAGTGTGCGGCCGGTCTGGCGCTTGCTGAGTTCGCGGGCGAGCTTGATCCGCTGGGCCTCGCCGCCAGAGAGCGTGACTGCCGATTGACCGAGCTGAATGTATCCGAGGCCTACATCGACTAGCGTCTGCAGCTTCTGGCGGACTTGTGGAATGTCTTCCAGAATCGGCAGTGCGTCCGCGATCGGAGTCTCGAGGAGATCGGCGATCGATTGCTCTTTGTAGCGGACCTGCAGCGTCTCGTGGTTGTAACGCTTTCCCCCACAAACTTCGCACTGCACATATACGTCCGGCAAGAAATTCATCTCGATGCGACGTTGCCCTTCACCCTGGCATGCCTCGCAGCGTCCGCCGCTCACGTTGAAGGAGAAGCGTCCAGCTTTGTAGCCGCGCTCGCGCGATTCGGGCAGCATCGCGTACAGATCGCGAATTTGCGTGAAGACGCCCGTGTACGTCGCTGGATTCGAGCGCGGAGTGCGCCCGATTGGCGACTGGTCGATGCGAATGACCTTATCCACGCTTTCCATGCCGCTCACGCTCTTGTGCGCGCCAGGTTCTTCGCGCGAGCGATAGAGGCTCTTGGCCAGTGCCCGATAGAGAATGTCGTTTACCAGCGTCGATTTTCCCGAGCCGCTCACCCCAGTGACAACCGTCATGACTCCAAGCGGAAAACTTACGTCGAGGTTCTTGAGATTGTTTTCGCGCGCTCCCAAAACAGTAATGGCTTTTCCGTTTGTGTGGCGCGGCTCGAAGCGGCTGCCGATCGTCTCTTCGCCGGAGATGTAGCGGCCGGTGAGCGACTCGGAAGAACGCTCGATTTCTTCCGGTGTGCCCTGCGCCACGAGCGCGCCGCCATGGCGTCCGGCGCCTGGGCCGAGGTCGATTACGTAATTGGCGCGGCGGATGGTTTCCTCATCGTGCTCGACCACGAGCACCGTATTCCCCAGATCTCGCAGCGATTCCAGAGCAGCGATCAGGCGATTGTTGTCGCGATGATGAAGGCCGATTGAGGGCTCGTCGAGAACGTACAAAACTCCGCGCAATTTCGAACCGATCTGCGTGGCCAGACGGATGCGCTGGCCTTCGCCGCCGGATAAAGTCGCGGCCGAGCGGTCGAGCGAGATGTATCCGAGTCCAACGGCATTCAGAAACTGCAGACGTTCGGCAATTTCTCGCAGCACGCGCCCGGCGACGATCTGGCCTCGCTGATCGAGTTTGATCTTCTGCGCGGACTCGAGCGCTCGCGAGACCGGCATGCCAGTGAAGTCGGCGATTCCTATCCCGTTCACCTGCACCGCCAAACTTTCCGGTCGCAGACGCTTGCCGTGGCAAAGCGGACAAGTTGTCGCCGACATGTATTCGAGCAGCCACTCGCGGTAGCTCTCGGAAGTCGATTCCTCGAGATTCTGTTTCAAAAAAGCGAGAATGCCGTGAAATCCGCTGCGCGCCGCTTCGCGCTCTGACGGCCCATACAGCAGCAGGTTCTGTTGTTCCTGCGAGAGCTTCTCGAATGGAATGCTGAGATCGAGCTTGTAAACCTGCGCAGCGATTTCCAGCATGCGCTGCAGGTAAGTCGAGCCGGACCCCGGCCCGAGTCCGCCTTCGAGCAGTGGCTTCGACCAATCGACGATCAGCTTCGCTGGATCGAAATCGTACTTGCTGCCCAATCCATGACATTCGGGGCACGCGCCATAAATGCTGTTGAACGAAAACGATCGCGGTTCCAAAGCGGGAACGTTGATTCCGCATTCGGGACAGGCCATCTTTGCCGAGTACATCCGCTCGTCGCCATCTACGATGGAAACAACCACCAGCCCGTCGGCCAACTTCATGGCAGTTGCCACGGAGCTTTCCAGCCGCTTCTCGATCCCCGCCTTTACCAGCAGGCGATCGACGACTACTTCGATGGTGTGGTTCTTCCGCTTGTCGAGCTTGATTTCATCGAGTCCATCTTCACCGCCATCGAGGCTGCGCAACTCGCCGTCGATGCGCGCGCGCGTGTATCCCTGCTGCGAGAGCTTCTCAAGTTCCTTTTTGAACTCGCCTTTCCGTCCGCGCACGATCGGCGCCAGCAGCATGACCCGCTCTTCCGGCTTGAGCTGCATCACCTGCTGCACGATCTGCTCCGCCGATTGCCGGCTGATCTCGCGTCCGCAGTTCGGGCAATGGGGAACGCCAACCGACGAGTAGAGCAGGCGTAAATAGTCGTAAATCTCAGTGATTGTCCCTACAGTCGAGCGCGGATTGCGAGTTGTAGTCTTCTGCTCAATAGCGATCGATGGGCTGAGTCCGTCGATGGCGTCAACGTCAGGACGCTCCATCTGATCGAGGAACTGCCGGGCATAGGCGGAAAGGGTTTCGACATACCGCCGCTGGCCCTCGGCATAGATGGTGTCGAAGGCGAGCGACGACTTCCCCGAGCCGCTGAGGCCGGTAATCACCGTGAGCGTGTTGCGGGGTATCTCAACGCTGATGTTTTTCAGGTTGTGCTGGCGAGCGCCACGCACCCGGATCGAGGTAATTGCCATTACAAAAGTCGAGACCTACAGAGGGCTTCGTTGACTGGTGGGCACAACGATACGTCCGTATCTTAGTTGTCAACACCGGGGACGGTCAAACGGGTTAAAGTGGCTTTCCCGCTTCGTCGATGTGTGATTCAGCAGGTGAGAAAAGTTACCTGCGTAATCTGGCCGAAACGAGCGATTTCCTTCATAACAAAGGAGTTCGCTCCAGTTTGGCTTCTGCGCGGAAGTACATGAACCAGGGTTATAGATGCTTTCCCTGGTTCCAGGAGCAGAATGGGCCAGCTAAGCAGAGTTGATCCAACTGCCTCTAGCGGAATCGACATCATAAAGGCGGAACGACGGTGAATCCCCAATTGGTGAGTTCGGCAACCTTGAACAGTCTGATCCTAAGCACAATCGTCTTCGCCACTATCGTCTCGGCCATGATTTTGGGCATCTACTCCGGATACCTTACGGTTTCCGGCATCCTGAGGGCGATGAACCGCCGCCCGTCTAAGGCACAGGCCACTGTCATCGAGTTCCCGGCCAACGTCGCCAGCTAAGTTTCCTCACAGCGTTACCTCTCCAAAAAGATAGCTCCCTTGCGGAGCTTTTCTTTTTGCGGCGATCGACGGCCAAAATCAAATTATGCGGCCAGTGTCCGATTTTCCTGTGGACTAGAAGAAGTTCGCGGGTGGCAAACAGCCGGCCAAGACATGAACAAGCCAAGTGCCGCGTTGTTGGCGGCACGGCTTGGAACTAGCCCGGACTGAAAGTCCGGGTCGAATTGGCAAATATCATTGAGTCCCGCGCCGTGTGCGGGACGACTGTGTTGCGCTCGCGGCGCAAAAAGAATCGTCCCGCGAAAATCCGCGGAACTCGCGATCGCGTAACGCAGCAACCCGGCATTTCATGCCGGGCTAGTTCCAAGCGTGCCGCAAAATGCGGCACTATCGTGGCGTCTGCTGCTGACCCTGCTGTTGCTGTTGTTGTTGACGCAGCCGCTGGAGTTCCTGCAGCAGTTGTTCCGGGGTCTTGACTTGCTGCTGCTGTGGTTGCTGCTGCTGGGTTGGCGGAGGCGGGGGAGCCGTCACCTGTTCGGAAGGCACATTCTGGACGGGTCGCCCTTCTCCTCCCTGGTACACAGGACCCTGCTCGTTCTCTTCCTCGTTGTTCTCCGGCGGGCTATAAGGCTGATTATTCGCTGCGCTGACGCCGGCAGCAGGCGCAGTGCCGTGCGGGCTCAAGATGATCGTCTGTACGTCGGCAGGATTTTCGAGGCTGCCAACCAGGATGAAGTCGTAGCGCGATCCGTCGAAAAGTGAATTGAGTACATCCCGCGACGAACCTGGGCCAAACTGGCCGAATACCCGCTCTGAATCGGGTCTGGTCCCCTCCACGCGAACACCCGTAGCTCGCTCGATGCCGGTAAGAATATCGGCCAGCGATGAGTTATTTGCGACAATCGTCAACTCCCTGTTCGCATAGCTGATGTTCGGCGGATTCGGAGGCTGCAATGCCAATCCGTAAGGCTGCTGTGGCTGTGGAGAACCTGCAGCACTCGCGCCTTGCTGTACCTGCTGTTGGCGGTTCGGCGCGGGCGCCACCCCGGTGTTAAACCCACCGTTCTGCGGCTGGTTGGCTGTCGGCTGCGGAGCTGGCGGGCGAGGAAAACTCTGCCCCTGTATTGGGGATCCAACGCGTTGCTCCGGCGGAAACTGCTGCGCAGGATCCGGGAACTGCCGCGCCTGCTGCTGGGCTCCATTCTGCTGACCTGCACTTTGCGGCACTGGAATCCGTCGCATTCGGTTGTATACGGAGGAGCTCGGCCGGACAGACTGTCCCGTCTGCGACTCCTGCGCGTGCATGCTCGTATAGAACAACAGCAGGAGGATGACTGCGAGATTCGTTTTTCCCGGCACGCTGGGTTTATGCTACTCCAAAATGGTTCAACAGAACCGCCGCCGGTAAGCGGGGTCCCCGGCAAGCGCCGCGTTTGCGTTTGCTGGGGTGCTACGCGGTGGGTCGGTGACGGCGAATGCCGTCGCCGAGTGACTCAGAATGCCCATGCGGCGATTGATGGCGCAGTCGCAAGAGACGCGACTGCCCCACCGGCTATCGCCGCCGGTTCTGTAGGAGAACGGCTGAAACCATCCGAGTTGCAGCCTTTGGCATCTAAAAAACGCGAGCGGCTGCTGGCCGGCAGCTCTAACCATGCTTTTGAGAGGACTATGATCCGCCTCCGTTCTTTGCTTCCCCTTGCTCTGTTGAGCCTGTGTTTCTTGCAGGCCGCCAACGCCGCCGAATCCTGCTTCACCACACAGGATCCCGATTTCGATGCTGCAACGCGTTCGGCGGTCGAAGCCGCCGCGCAACAACTGTTCAACGATGCTGCCGCCGGAAACGTCACGGCGATGCAGCAGAGTTCCATTCCGGGAATCGCCGGCAACTTCCAGGGGATCGCCAACGTGGTCACCGCAAATAAAGCAAAGCTCGCCGGCGGCCAGGCGCACATCCGCAATGAATGGCTGCTCGACGCTCCGGGAACGCAGACCTATGAACGGGCCGAGTTTTTCTGCGGGACTTTCAATTCTCCGCAGCATTCGTCATTCGTGATTCCCGGCCTCCCGCCAGGCAAGTACGCTGTCGCGATTCAAGATGTAACGGGAGTGAAAGAGCCGTACACGATCACCTATATCCTGCAGCAGGATGCAGGGCAGTGGAAGCTAGCCGGATATTACGCGGCGGCTCGTCAAGTCGGTCCACATGACGGCCTGTGGTACTGGGTTCAGGCTCGGGATCTCAAAAAGCAGGGATTTCAACACACATCGTTTTTTTACTATACGCAAGCGGCAAGTTTGCTCACTGGCGGCGTTGGATTCATGAGCACGCCGCAACTTGAGGCGCTCTATCAGGAGCAGCAGGCGGCGCAGCCCAAAGATATCCCGCAGAACCCGCAGCAGCCTGTGCCGCTGACGCTGAATGGGCAGACCTATAACATCGTCCAGGCTTTCGTCGTGCCAGATGACAAGCAAGGGCTTGATCTCGTGTACAAGTACTCGACGCCCGACATTACCGATCAGGTGAAGACTTTCCAGCAGAACATGGCCTTTATCAAGGCCCTGGCACAGCAGTATCCGGAGTACAAGCAGGCGTTCACGTCGATCGTCGCGCGCGCCGTCGCGCCTAGTGGGCAGGACTTCGGCACGCAGTTGCCGGTGAACGAAATCAAGTAAAGTTTCTTTTCACCACGGAGACACGGAGAGCACAGAGCAGGCTTGCATCATTATTCGGTTTCGTTGCGCATATCCGGTCCAAACGTCGATCCAGACGATGTCACGAGAAAACTCGGAATTTCGCCTACACAAGTAAGACGGAAAGGCGAGCAAAGAGCCCGGGATCAACGTGGACGAGGGGTATGTGGGCTTTCGACGTTCTTCACGAGGAAGGTAAAGAGTGGGCTTCCCTGTCAGACGGCCTGTCTGCACTCATTCAACAATTTCGGCCAATTGAAGATCGATTGCGAGTTTATGCAACAGAAGGTGCTTTGTACATCTGGTGCGGACACTTCAGTTCAAGCTTCGATGGAGGCCCGGCTCTCGCTCCTGTTCTGTTGAAGGCATTGGGAGAGTTCGGTGCAGAATTGGTTCTCGATACCTACTTCGAACCATCAAAATAGGCCGCCGCATCCGAGAGGACTTGGTTGACTTTTTGCTATTGCCTTCTCCGCGTCCTCCGTGGCTCCGTGGTAAAAAAGACTTTTACGTCAAAAACCGGATAGCGGCCACCTTCCGCGCTAACATAAGCTGCGCAGTATGACTACCGCAGCAATCGCAGCCCACAATCCGCAGGAACTTTGGGACGCCGTTGTCGCCCGCAATCGTCGCTTTGACGGTGCCCTGTTTTACGGCGTCAGCACGACCCACATTTACTGCCGTCCGACATGTCCGTCGCGTCGGCCGAAGCCGGAAAACGTGCAGTTCTTTTTCGATCCCGAGAGCGCCGAGCGCGCCGGATTCCGTGCTTGCAAGCGTTGTGAGCCGCGCAAGCACGAGGGCTCGGAAAAGCTCGCGCTGGTGCGCGACGTATGCCGCGCAGTCGAGAAGAATGTCGATTCTCCGCTGCCGATAAAGCAATTGAGCGCTGAGCTCAGGATGCATCCGGCGACACTCGATCGCACGTTCAAACAGAACACAGGCGTCACGATCAAGCAGTATGCGGAAGCGCGGCGGCTGTCGCTATTCAAAACCGCGTTGCGCTTTGGTCGAGATGTAACCACCGCGATCTATGAAGCCGGATACAACTCCAGCAGCCGTGTCTACGAACACTCGAATCTGCGCCTCGGGATGACTCCTGCTGCTTACGGGAAAGGTGGCGATGGCGTGAGCATCCGCTATGCAATCGCTCCGTATTCGGCCGGCAGAGCGCTGCTGGCAGTTACCGACAAGGGAGTCTGCAGCGTGAAGCTCGGCGACGATCCCGCGCGTCTGCGTCAGGAACTTGAAGGCGAATTTCCCAATGCGGAACTCGTCGAAGCGGGTGAAGCGTTGAAAGATTGGATGAACAATCTGCTACGCCGCCTTGAGGGCGCAGTCAATTTACCTGACTTGCCGATCGACGTACGCGCAACAGCATTTCAACGGCGTGTTTACGAAGAGCTCAAGCGCATTCCCGCCGGTGAGACGCGCACGTACTCGCAAATCGCCAAAAATCTCGGCGGCGAGTCGGGCCGCAGAGCGGTAGCGCGAGCTTGCGCCACCAACAACGTTGCCGTGCTGATTCCCTGCCATCGCGTAGTCCGCACGGACGGCGGCATGGGCGGGTATCGCTGGGGAATCGAACGTAAAGAAGTGCTGCTGTCGCGTGAACGTGAAAAGTCGGGTCGCGATTAGTTGCAACCTTAAAAGACAGCAGCCGCAAAAACCCGCGGCTGCCACCGCCTACAGGCGGCGGTTCTGTTTGTTC
>DATEKE010000381.1:0-3002 GCA_035277605.1 Terriglobales bacterium
TTATGTCCGAAGTCTCGGCGCAGCATTGGTTGCCGCGATCGTTTTCGGCTTCCTCAACGCGACGCTAGGGTTGATCGCGAAGATCATCACTTTTCCCCTTACGGTACTCACGCTTGGGATCTTCTGGTTCGTGATCAATGCCATCATTCTCGAGATCACCTCAGCGCTGGTGCCGGGATTCTTTATTCGGCACTTCCTCTCGGCTTTGCTAGGAGCGATCGTGCTGATGTTCGTCAACATGCTGCTGCGTGCGCTGGTGAGAGAAACAGAGACACGCTAGTTTCAGGCCAGAGCTGCCGAGCTAGCGCACCTTCGTAGCTGTCACTTCCAAATCAAATCTGCCTGTTCCGTCGACCTGGTCCGCGCTGCCTATGAGGGTTCGCTTTTCCAGCGGAACGATGCTCTCGGCCTGAATTTGAGTATTTCTGATAGTTGGAGGCAGATTTCGATTTTCACTGGGTTGATCAGGAGGGACGCTGCTCACTTGGCTGTTGGTGAGCAAGACAACGCCCGCATCGGCGTCGTGCTCGACGCGGCAATCAATATTCACTCCGAGATCAACGTACTGGAATTGCTGATTGGCCGTAGGAACGGGCATCCTACTGCCGAGTCGAATGCTCCCTCGCTCTCCTGTACGAACCACCATGGTATAGGCGCGTGAATTAACTTTTTTCCCATTTTGGACTTCGGAGAATACATACTCCAAACGGTACACAGAATTCGATTGTGGAGCAGGCGGCGTCTTCTGCTCCTGCTTTTGCTCTTGCGTATGTTCCTGTTTTTGCTCCTGCGCATAACAGCAAACCGCGATGATGAGTACGGCAAAGAATATTGCAGGCTTGGTTATTCGTTTAAGAAACATCTCTTTGTCCTCCATTGTCAATACAGCGGCGAGTTATCCGGTGGAGTTCCCTCCAGCGGAGGAATGTTGAGTGCGGGAATCGATAATTCCCGCAGGGTCAAATCTGAATTGAGATGCGCTGTCTGAAGCAAACCTGGTTGCTCCGCCACGCGCAGTAACAGACGTTCTTGTTCCGTTTCGGGACGAGGTGTGGGAAACGCAGCCAGCTTCGGCAATGACTCGGAGCGGGCCACGGACGATTCGCCCTTCACGAAACGGCAGCAGCGTTCCCTGATGTCACTGGAATGGCGAAAGTGCAGCGGCGCGCGCGCTTCCTCCTTCGGAGCAGCCATCGCGCGGATTGACGGCCGCCGGTCTATTTGACCGCTACTATGTGGTGGGTTTTGCCGGCTAAGTATGTCCGACCCAGTCTTGCCTGGACGTAGCAACGCAATCCCGATCACGACAGAGAGAGCCGCTGCAGCCAAAGCGAACAGCGGCCACAAGCTCATCCGTGTTCGTTGAGGTTCCGATTCCAATCGCGCGAGCACGCGCTCCTCAAGTCCCATTCGCGGTTCGGCATTGCTGCGTGCGCGCAGCGCCGAGTCCAGCCACTGGTCAAAATTCTTTTCTTGATCGGATTTGCTTTCAGCGTCCATAACTTACACCCGTTAACTTCTGTAGCTTCTGCGCGAGGCGTTGGCGGGCGCGGGACACTCGCGCTCGAACTGAGGTCTCGCTTGTGCCGAGGACTGTCGCGGCTTGAGTGCTGCTCAGTTCCTCGATCGAGGTGAGCAATAGTGCCTCACGCTCTTTCTTTGGCAAAGCAGCAATCAGGCGGTCGAGTAAGGCGAGCGTCTCGCGAGATATTGCATTGCTCTCCGTCCCGCGAATATGAACAAAAGGAGCGTGGATTCGTTCGTCGAACTCTTCCTGGCTCTGCCTTCTCGCGCTGCGATAGCGATCTACGGATACGCGCCACGCAATCCGCGCAAGCCAGGCTTTTCCATCGCCTATGTCTTTTGCCCCATGCTTCGCGACCCGTAAGAAGACTTCCTGCACGATGTCCTCGGCGTCGGCGTGATTGCGGACGACCGAGTACGCGATACGGAATACCAGCCTTGAATGCTCGCGCACCAGCCTTTCAACATTCGGCGCGATACCGGTGTCGGTCACGCAGCGTGACTCCGCTTGTGCAAGATCGAACGCCATCGCGCCGGAAATGGAGTGCTCCAGGCCACCCATGCTACGTCTCATGAGTGAAGAACGGGAGTTCATGGATAACGTTCGGGAATTTTTCACCACGGAGTCACGGAGAGCACGGAGGAGACTTCAACTCCTCATCACGTCAGTACCGTTCGCGGTAGCGAATGGGTGAGACTAGCACTCGAGCATTACCCATCCGCTACCGCGGACGGTACTGACTTCCTGGCTCAATGTGAAAACAGCCGTCACCCGCCCAGCTTACGCGTGAGGATCTCGTTCACTAGCGCAGGATTCGCCTGGCCCTTGGATGCCTTCATCACTTGGCCAACGAAGAATCCCGCAACCGTCTTCTTGCCCGCGCGGTATTGCTCGACCTGCCTGGGATTGGCGGCGATCACCTCGTCGATCATCTTTTCGATGGCAGACGTATCCGTGATCTGCTGCGGCTTTTCCTGCTCATGGATGACGGGAAAGTCCTGATTGCGATCGAAGGCGAGATCGTAGAGGTCTTTGAGAATCTTGCCGGAGATTGCTCCGCTCTCGACCAGATCCGCCGACATAGCCACGCCTTTCATGCTGATCGGCGATTGCTCGATTTCCAATCCGCGAGCTTTTAGTCTCCCCATAATCTCGCTCTGCACGAGGTTGGCGACGCGCTTGGGATTCTTCGCCGATTGGGCAGCTTCTTCGAATTGGTCAGCCAAGGTGCGGGAAGCTGTGAGAACTGCAGCATCATACGCGGTGATGCCATATTGGGAAACCATGCGCTCGCGCCGAGCCTCGGGCATCTCGGGCAGCGAGGCGCGAATCTCTGCCTGCCATTTCGCATCGACGATGAGCGGAAGCAGATCGGGCTCGGGGAAGTAGCGGTAGTCGTGCGCTTCTTCCTTTGATCTCATGCTGTAGGTCCTGCCCTCATTGGCGTTGTAGAGGCGGGTCTCCTGCACGACCTTTT
>DATEKE010000382.1:0-4498 GCA_035277605.1 Terriglobales bacterium
TTCCCGTTTTCAATAAGCTGCAAGATCAATTGCTGCCTCGTGAGCTTGGACATGATGCATGAATATGCATCTATATGTATAAATATACACCCCAAGCATGTCAAATAGTTTTTGCGCCAGAGGTGGAAAAGTGAGTACGCCCAAGTCTCAGGTTTAGCAGGGCTTAGCCGCAATTTCTCACCACGGAGCCGCAGAGCGCACAGAGGAAGGACCTACGGCCGCCCTCGGCCGGGTTTAAGTTCATGAGTTTGCACTCGAGGGTAAAAGTAAACACTGCCGGTTCTGGCGTCGGAAACCAAAACACGCGCGAGGGCGCGCGTCGGTCCGCCCGAGTGGGCAACAATGGCGCGTCAGTATTGGTTTGGCAGATTTTGCAATTCGGGCATGTCCAAGCTTTCTTCGTGTTCTCCGTTTCTCCGAGGTGAAACATTCGGTTAGGGGTTCACGAATGAAACTCGCGAATTCGTCTATGGCATCAGCAATTTGAAAGCGTTAGGAACGATCGACAAGCGTATGGGTAACTGCCACAGACATTCGCCGTCGGCTTCACAATAAATGCTGCGATCCTCTCGCCCCGGCAGTGCTCTGCACATGATTTCGTTCGCGTCGATCAGCTCGACGCCTGGAATCCGAACCTGCAGTCCGAACAGAGCGGACAGGAGATATGCGGGATAGGAGAACCGCACTCCCCCGCGAAATACAATGACGCGCAGATCGTTTCGGCTCAGGTCTGCGTCTCGGGCGAATCTCTTGAGCGGACCACCGAAGTTGTGGATACGAACGGCCATGATCTGCGCTGATTCAAGCACCTCGGTCCGTCCGGCACAGTCGGTGAGGCTCACAGAGAATGGGGCATGGCGATAACGCAGATACTCCCAAAACGCATTGCCAACATACGCAGCCACCCCCCACCGGGCCTTTGCTTCGGCTGAGAGTGTATAGACGAGGAGCGCATCGGGTCCGACTCCCGCCATAACAGTAAAGAAACGCTTCAGTTTCGGGCTCGAGTCGCGGCAATGCTCGATCAGTCCTGCCGCGATCGTGCGCGGCCGATACTTGAGCTGCTGCCGAATGGCAAGCGCGGGATCGCGCGGAATGTTCAAATCTGCCGCTAGCGCATTTGCGGTACCCAATGGAAGCAGGGCTAGAGTTGCGTCTTGCCCTACCATTCCCTGCAAGACTTCGTGAACCGTCCCATCTCCGCCGCAAGCGAAGACGGTATCGTAGCCAGCGGCGATGGCTTCTTGCGCCTGTGCACCGGCCTGCGCGGGACCTTGAGATGCAACGCTTTCGGCGTCAACTCCGGCGCGACGAAGTTCCTGGACAGCAGCATCGATTTCTTGGTGCCGTCGATGCCTTCGGAATCCGGAAAAGAGGTTGTAGATGAGCAGCGCTCGGCGCATGTTTTGTCGGATCGCTTGGTCGAGAAGTCATTCTCAGTATTCAGGAAAATCGGGCGATGGTCGAGAGTGAGTGTGAGCTTTTACGCGTGGTAGCATCGAATTGGCTACGTCTTTTTTGAGGAGAAGTTCATGGAAGGAATGCCTGCAGTGATTGGTTCGCGCCGCAACGAAGACATCGCGCTCGACATGATGAAGTTCATCGCCTCCGCTACCCAATACGGTCGTCCAGCCAGCACACCGGGATTTACAGGAGCAAATCCCGCCAAGCCCGAAGACCAAGCCACACAATTGCTTGAACTGTACGCAAAGTGTCTGAATGCCGTGCAAGGAAGCAAGCGATAGAATCCTGCAGCTCTCATCTTCTACTGCAGGACGGAAGGTTTCGCCTGCTTGCTTGTGGACAAGATTCCGAAAATGCGTCGGCGATATTTGCGGACCATCCAGAAGCCAGCCGCCGCGACCAGCCACAATGCTCCAGCTCCGATGATCATCCACCCTGAGGTACCGGGCAGCAGCAGCCACACAAACACAGCAAAGATCATCAGCGCCAGACTTCCCATCGCGGCGCCGCGCGCATCGAGAGCTGCTGCATCGCATCCACGATTTCCGGGATTTACTCCCTTTTCCTGTTTCTCAATTCGCTCGTGGCGTTCAAGCATGGTGGCGCTTGCGGGAAAGATTGCAGGGAATGCCAGAAACAATCCACCGAACGCGGGACCATATTTTTTCGCAAGCAGCCCGGCGATGACCGTAATTGCCCCGCCGAAGACGAAGCGGATCGCGTGCTCCCACCAGGAAGTGGTCTTGAGCGAGCCGAAATGAATCTTGATTCCTAGCTTGCTCACTTCAGGAATCCCCACCAGAGAGCGATCGCAACTCCCAGCCAGACAATCAAGGCTGAGCTCGTCGCCGCAAGCGTGCGCAGTCCGGTTCGCTTCAGCAGAAGCATCACAAATACGCAATAGATAAGCAGAGCAGCAGCTCCGGCCACCATCGAACGCGCTTCAATGGCGGCATATGCTTTTCCGTTTTTGGAAATCGTAAGAGCAAGTGTCGCCAAAGCAACCGAAGGAGCAGCTCCGAATAAACCGGCAAAGCTCTTCGGTTTCAGCATCGATCCGATTACGGCAAAGGCTGACACGAACAGTCCGCCCACGATGAATCGGATGACCAGTTGCGTCACTGTCTACTCCTGCGCACCTGCAAGCGCCACCATCGGTAAGATGCCGCCATTTTGGGCTGTGTGCCGGGGTTGCATCTCAGGTCTTCCGCGTGACCACACACCGCCGATGCCTCGCATCAGACACATCAGGAGGAGTTTCATGGCAAAGACGGCGGCAGCGATTCTGATCGATCGGCTGATCGAGTGGGGTGTGGACACAATCTTCGGAATTCCCGGCGATGGAATCAACGGCATCATGGAAGCGCTGCGCCAGCGCCAGGAGCACATTCGCTTCATCCAGACCAGGCACGAAGAGTCGGCCGCTTTCATGGCGTGCGGCTATGCCAAGTTCACTGGCAGAATCGGAGTGTGTCTCGCCACCTCAGGGCCGGGCGGAATTCACCTGCTGAACGGGCTGTACGACGCCAAGCTGGATTCGCAGCCCGTACTCGCCATCACCGGACTGGCGTATCACGACTTGATCAATACACACACGCAACAGGACGTCGAACTCGACAAGCTCTTCATGGACGTGACGGTTTACAACAACCGAATCATGGGACCATCGCACGTAGTCGGAACCGTCGACCTCGCGGTGCGCACGGCGCTTGCCTATCGGGGCGTATCGCACATTACGATTCCCAGCGACATTCAGGACATCTCCCACGAAGAGCGCTCAAAGCGCAATATCAAGCACCACTCGGTAGACATCTACTCGCGCAGCGCGCGTTTGCCAATGGAAGCCGACCTGAGAGCGGCTGCCCAGATTCTCAATAAAGGAAAACGCGTGGCCATCATGGCGGGCCAGGGCGCGCTGCATGCAACCGACGAACTCGAAGAAGCTGCGGAGCTGCTCGCGGCGCCAATCATCAAGCCGCTGCTCGGAAAAGCCTGCGTTCCGGATGACAGTCCTTATACCACCGGCGGCATCGGCCTGCTTGGCACGAAGCCGTCGCAGGAAGCGCTGGAGAACTGCGACACGCTGCTGATAGTTGGAACTTCTTTCCCGTACATGGAGTTCTATCCCAAGCCGGGAGAGGTTAAGGCGATTCAGATTGATCTCGATCCCAAGCGCATTGGCCTGCGCTACCCGGTTGAGGTCGGCATGGTTGGGGATAGCGCAAATTCGCTGGCTGAATTGAATAAGCTTCTCAAGCGAAAGTCCGACCGCAGCTTCCTGCAGAAAGCCCAAAAAGGGATGAAAGAATGGAACAAGCTGATGCAGGAGCGCGCCACGATCAAGGATAAGCCGATGCGTCCGCAGGTGATCGCGCACGAACTCGGCAAACGTCTCCCATCGAATGCGATCGTCACCTCTGACAGCGGCACGATTACGACCTGGTGGGCGCGTCATATTCCCGCTAAGCGCGGTCAGATGCATTCCTGTTCTGGGAACTTGGCGACGATGGCTTGCGGGCTACCTTACGCCATCGCTGCAGCGGCAGCCCATCCTGACCGTCCGGTGTTCGCGTTTGTCGGCGACGGCGGATTCTCGATGCTAATGGCGGACTTTGTGACGGCCGTGAAGTACGAGCTTCCTATCCGAGTCGTGGTGATCAAGAACAACGTGCTTGGGCAAATCAAATGGGAGCAGATGGTCTTTCTCGGCAATCCGGAGTATGGAGTCGAACTGCATCCCATCGATTTCGCGGCCTTCGCGCGCGCCTGCGGTGGAACCGGCTACACCATCGAAGATCCGAAGCGCTGCGGATCGATGCTCGACGAAGCCTTGAAAGTCGATGGCCCAGTGCTCATTGAAGCAGTCGTCGATCCGCTCACCGCGCCAATGCCCGGCAAGATCAAAGTCGAGCAGGCGGCCAAGTTTGCCGAGTCTCTGCTGCGCGGCGAGCCCAACCGCGGAAAGATCGCATGGGAGAACATGGTTGAGGATCGGGTGAGGGAGCTGGTGTAGCTCTTTGCTTCTTTCTGTCAT
>DATEKE010000383.1:0-4137 GCA_035277605.1 Terriglobales bacterium
AGAGTCGAACAGGAGCCGGGAACACCAGTACAGTATTTGGGCTTTAATCTGCGGGATCCCGTGCTCAGCGACGTCCGTGTGCGTCAGGCAATTGCTTACGCAATCGACACCCGACCGATCATCGAGTATCTCTGGCGAGACACCGTGCGCCAGGCGACGAGCGTGCTCCCGCCACAGCACTGGGCTTTTGACAGCAATCTGCAGCCATATCCCCACGACCCGGCAAAAGCGCGAACGCTGTTGAAGCAGGCGGGCTATTCGTTTGAGCCAGGCAAACGTCTTCATCTGGTCATGAAGACCTCGGATCAGGAGACCAGCCGGTTGCTTGCAGTGATTCTTCAGCAGCAACTCCATGACGTGGGGATCGATCTCGAACTGCGAACGTTCGAGTTCGCAACCTTCTACTCCGACGTGGTGAAAGGTGCATTCCAGATTTACACGCTGCGATGGGTCGGCGGATCAAACCAGGATCCGGAGATCTTCGAGTACATCTACGACAGCAAAAGCTTCGCTCCGCGGCGCGCCAATCGCAGTTACTACAGCAGTCCCGAAGTGGATAAGCTCATCGAGGAAGGGCGTTCAGAGCTCGATCAGCACAAGCGCCAGGCGATTTACGCGCGAATTCAAGAGATCACTATGCGCGATCTTCCGACTTTGAACCTCTGGTATTTCGATAATGTGGTTGTGCATTCGGTGCGGGTAAAGAATGTCCATCCCGAGCCTGCTGGCAACTACGACTTTTTGCGCGAAGCAGAAATCGTTCAATGAGGGAATCGCTGACTAGACGCTTTGCCCCGCGCCCACCGCCTGTGCTTCGGGAGTAACCGCCGCGGCACGGCGAACACGCAGATCTCCCCGCTCAAACACGGCAGTGAGAGCCGCCACCATGCGAGGATCAAACTTTGTGTTTACCAGCGAATTGATGATGCGGATCACATACTCAGGATCCATTGCCGCTTGATACGGACGATTGGTCGTCATCGCATCGAAGCAGTCAGCCACCATGATGATGCGTGGACTGAGTGGAATCTCATCGCCTTTGAGCCCATGCGGGTATCCACGTCCATCGAGGGATTCGTGGTGGAGTTCGATTCCGGGAATCATCTCCTTCAGCATTTCAACGGGACGAAGAATCGCCGCACCTTTCGTGGTGTGCGTCTTCATGATCTCGTACTCGTCGGGTGTAAGCGCTCCCGGCTTCTTGAGAATGCGATCTTCAATTCCAATTTTTCCTACGTCGTGCAACTGGGCAGCAATGCGAATCTTCTCAACTTCCTCTTCCGGAAGACCAATTTCTTTTGCAATCAATACCGAATAGCGCGTAACGCGATCGGAATGACCTCGCGTGTAGGGATCCTTTTCGTCGACCGCGCCGGCGAGCATCTGGATCGAGCTCATGAATAGCGTTTTGTTTTCTTCGGCAGCGCGCTTGAGGTCCTGGACGAAGCGCTCCAGCTCCGAGCTCATGGTGTTGAAAGTGTTCGCGAGCTCTCCTATTTCCGTACGGCTCTTCACCTGCACGCGATGGGAGAAATCGCCGCGCGCGATAGCACGGCTCGATTCGGTCAGGGTTTGCAGCGGAGTAGAGATACGCCGCGCGGCGAAGATGCCGAAGGCGACGCCCAGCAGAATGGCGTAGAAGAGGTATTTATATGCATTCCACTGCATGTCGAGAACACTCTGGTAGGCATCTGCCTGTGTTTTTTGCGCGATTACCGCCCACTGCAATGAAGGTACCCAGCTGTAACTGCCCAGCATGTCCACCGACTCTTTGCCGCGTTGGACGGTGAACGACGTGGTCGGTACCAAGTCAAATCTGCTTTGGTCGACGAACATCTTCACCAGTTCGTTGTCCGTCATTTCCTGCCCGGTTGCATGATGCGGATCTGCTCCAGCTACAAGGCGGCCTTGACGATCTACAACAAACGCCTCGAGTCCTGCCTGGCTGGCGTTTCTGAGACTGCCAATGAGGTACTGCAGATCGACGACCGCGCCAATCATGCCAAGGAAGTGTCCATTGCTCATGATCGGAGTACTCACGAGCATGGTGGTGCGCTGATCTTTGCCCGAGCCTACGGTGAGTGCCTGTCCGTTATAACTGCGACCTTCGCGCGCAGCAACGAAGGCATGCTCCAGCTCGCGCTGCACAAACTCATCGGGGATTACGCGTCCTGCGGTGATTCCCTTTCCTTCATCGTTGAGAAGGGTCGCATAATCGATGATGTCGGACGAAGAAGTAAATCTTTCAACTAGGGCGCGCAATTCCGGAGCATTGATGTGATCGTTTGTGAGATCGCCTCCGCTGGCTACCAACACCGAAGCGGAAAGATTGCCCAGCGAAGTCTCGAGGGTGACTTGCCGATGCTCAATGTCGTCGCCGAGTGACCGTGTAACCGTGTTTTGCAGAAGCTGCTCGTTGACTTTGAGCCGGTCGCGATTAATAGAGACGACCTGCGATCCGTAAAAGTAAAGCGGAACCACGCCGACCAGTAGCAGCACGGCGGAGATGAGATACATCAGCGGTATGCGGTTGGGCAGGCGCATTGAGTTCCCGGAATTGAACGGATTCTAACCCGATTATCCAGCAACTCTGGATAGCTACTTGCGTTCTCAGGCATTTCCCTGATTACGACCGTGTAGGCCGTGGTTTCGGCCGTTACTCGTCTTTTCCGGGACGGCTCATCAGCTCGCGAATCGCATCTTTCGGGGACTTCTGCGCATGGAGAATCTCGTGCATCTGTTCTGAAATGGGCATCTCGATGCCGTGCTTGCGCGCAAGCCCGAGGGCGGCATCTGTGGTTAACACCCCTTCAGCGACCATGCCGTGCATTCCCGCCATGATCTCAGCTAACCTGCGTCCCCGGCCGAGTTCCACGCCCACGGTGCGGTTTCGGGAAAGGCCTCCAGTGCACGTCAGCACTAAATCACCCATTCCAGAAAGACCGGCGAGAGTCTCGCGTCGGGCCCCACACGCGACTGCAAGACGCGTGATCTCGGCGAGTCCCCTCGTGATCAGCGCCGCAGCCGTGTTGTGACCGAACCCCAAACCCTCGGCAATGCCGGCGGCAATGGCGATCACGTTCTTCAGCGCTCCGCCGAGTTCTACGCCGACAACGTCGTCGTTGGTGTAGACGCGAAACATCGGATCGCTGAACTCCCGCTGAAGAAAACCAGCCACCTCTGAATCTGCAGATGCGATCGTCAATGCCGTCGGATCCCCACGTGCGACTTCCTTCGCAAATGATGGCCCGCTCAAGGCGGCAATGCGGGCAGCGCCGCTGACTTCCGCGGCAACCTCCGTCATTCGCTTGTAGCTCTCCTGCTCAATCCCTTTGGTTGCGCTGACAACAATCGCGTGCGGCGAAAGCGAAACACGCATTGAAGAATAGAGAGCGCGAGCGTGATGCGACGGCATCACAGCCAAAACAAAACTGCAGTCCTGCAGCGCAGAAGGAAGGGAATTGGTGGCTTCGATGCCGTCAGGAATTTTGAACCCGGGCAGAAAGAGGTCATTTGTTTGACGCGCCTGAATCGAGTCGCACACCTCATGCTCGTAAGCCCAGAGCCGAACCTGATGACGTCCGCCGCGCGCGAGCACGATCGAGAGAGCCGTTCCCCATGCTCCCGCGCCGATGATTGCGATACGACTCATGCGCGAATGCTCGGTGCTTTTTGCATTAACTTTTGTGGAATTGCAGCCGATTCTCCGTGCCGTTCAACAGCCGGCGGATATTGGCCTTGTGCTTGAGGATGATCAGCAAGGACGCGGCGAACATCACGAGCAAGTCAGCAACCGTCGACGTGCCGCGATAAAGAAAGTAAGCCAAAACGGGAAATACCGCGGCGGCTGCTATCGACCCGAGTGAGACATACCGGAAGATGGCGACAACGATAAGGAAGATGGCCAGCACAACCAGCACGGCACGCGGAGCCAATCCGAGAAAGGCTCCTACGGCTGTGGCCACACCCTTCCCGCCCCGGAACTTGAGCCAGACCGGGAAGACGTGTCCCAGAATCGCGCAAAGTGCCGCCAGCGCGGCCGGCAGGCCAGAGTCAAGCGCCGCCTCGCGATGGCTGAACGCGACGGCGAATGCCACACCGGCATATCCCTTCAGCGCATCGAGAAGCAGGGTCGCA
>DATEKE010000384.1:0-13390 GCA_035277605.1 Terriglobales bacterium
CGGCAATTCATGATTGCGAAGAGCAACAATCCTGAAGCCCATGAGGCCTACCTGAAGGGCCGCTATTTCTGGAACCGGCGCACCGAATCCGATTATTTGACCGCGATCAAGTACTTCGAGGAGGCCATCGGCCATGATCCCGGCTACGCCTCGGCTTATGCCGGATTGGCAGATACCTATGCGCTGCTCGGGTCTTTTCCAAACTCTGAGATCACGCGCGCCGAGGCCATGGCGCGAGCGAAAACGGCGGCCGAAGAGGCGCTCCAGCTCGATGACTCACTAGCTGAGGCGCACACCTCGCTCGGGTTCGTCAAAATGCATTACGACTGGGATTGGGATGGGGCAGAACTCGAATTTCAGCGCGCCATCCAGCTCAATCCGAGCTACGCCAATGCCTACCATTGGCACGCTTACAACTTGATGGCAATGAACCGCTTGGACGATGCGATCGCGGAGCTGAGGCGCGCCCGAGGGCTCGACCCCTTATCAGCGATCATGAACGCCGATTTGTGTGAGGCGCTATCATTCGCCGGACGATCTGACGAAGCGATTAAGCAGGGCGAAGTAGCCGTAGCGTTGGATCCGAGCTTTCCCCTTGCGCATCAGGAACTCGCCAGAGCTTACCTCGGCAAACACATGTTTTCAGAGGCCGTTCGGGAAGAGGAGCGGGCCATTGAGCTTGCGCCCGACAGCCCATGGATGCAATCGTACCTGGCAGAAATCCTCGCATACGAGGGGCGCAAACAGGAGGCGCGCGCCATCTTGAAGCAGCTGCGGCCCGTCGTGAACACCGCGTCGAACGGCGTACCACTTATCTATGCCGCACTCGGCGATGCCGACGACATGTTTAGGGAGCTCGAGAAATCGTATTCCGGTCGTGAAGGCAGCTTGATTCTGCTGAACTGCAACACGGAATATGCTCCCTATCGCACCGATCCTCGATTTCGAGATCTCGTGCGGCGTGTCGGACTTCCCCAGTAGAGTGACAGCGAAGACATAGGCCAAGATCGCTGCGGCTGCCGCCTGTTCGCACGGCTATGTGCCGATAATCGTCGAACGCCAACACGCCCGTACGAAAGTTGGGGAGACTGTTCAATCTAGCTAATCTTCAGTCTAAGTTTGGTGTAGCCCACGTTGAGCCGGAGATCACTTCGTACGCCAAAGTGAACCCGGAACGCGTGTAGTCCTGCTCGACTCCCCACGCGATGATGCTGGTGCACGACGCGAAAAGCCGCCGCGGCTTCGCGACGACGCAGCACGCGCCGCAGAGTGGCTTGTCGGCTTGTCTGGGTTTGAGTTCAGAAAGATCTATCGCGAGCTATCCGCGTAAAGCCAGAAACACGAAATGGATCACACGGATACCACGGACTCATGGATGGACACATTCATTTCGGCATTTGAATCCTGAGTTAATCCGTGTAATCCGCGCGCGATCGTCCGTGTGATCCGTGTAGTGTTTTGGTTTGGTGCGTTTTGAGAAAGGTCGTTCGGGCGACCGCACGTAGCCTCGTGCTAACCTGTTTATGCCCTCCGAACGCCGGGATGGCGGAACTGGCAGACGCAGCGGACTCAAAATCCGCCGAGGTTTACCCCTCGTGGGGGTTCGACCCCCCCTCCCGGCACCAAGATCTGCCCTCGCCTGGGCGCAAAGAAAATACGAAGATTTTGATTGACAATTCTGCCGACTTGTCATAGCACAGAAATAGGGCTGCAAAAGCTGCGCGCTGCGCCGATGCGGTGCTTTAGGTAGAAGAATCCCCATCCTGACGTGAGCTGAAGCTCAGGTTCAGGACCGCATGATGTCGGGACCGCATGATGATCGTGCAAGGTGCGACCGAGGTGAAATTGCCCAAACTGCGGCCAGGGCTTCACCTCGCTCAACTGCAACCGAGGACGGAGCCCCTCGCAACCCAACCTCGCGAGTTACACAACCCATGTCGCGATGGGTAAACGCTGAGGAAAGCTCTGAGTAACGCCTGTGCAAAAGTCAGGGTTACGCATACTTTTTGGCTGAGTTGATCGCATTGGAGAATTCTCCCTTATGCCGCTGCAATCATGGAAGATAGATTGACACGCACGGTGCTAAGAACCTCGTCTCAGCCCATATTTCGCAGCTGCAGCAACATCGAAACGCAGCTCCGCTGCGCGAACGCCGGCTCCTGCTCACTTTTTCAAGGCAGCAAGCACCTCTTCCGCGTGGCCCTCGGACTTTACTTTGGGGAAGATCTTTGTAATTCGTCCTTGCGCATCGATCAGAAACGAAGTGCGCTCGATGCCTATGGTCTTGCGGCCGTACATGTTCTTTTCTTTCAGCACGCCGAAGGCTTCGCAGAGCCTCTTGTCCTCGTCGGCGAGCAGAGGGTAGGGAAGGCTATATTTGTCTTTGAACTTCTTTTGCGCGTTGGGTGAGTCTTTCGATATGCCCAGCACGACCGTGCCGGCACGCTGCAGCTTTTCGAACTGATCGCGAAAGCCGCAGGCCTCGATGGTTCAGCCCGGGGTGTCAGCTTTGGGAAAGAAGAAGAGTACGACCGGCTTGCCGCGAAAGTCTTTGAGGCTTATTGGCTGGCCGTCTTGATTGGGAACCGCTGTGTCGGGAACCTTGTCGCCAATTTCCATGAAGGCTTATTCCTTGAAGTATCGTTCCGAACATTTATATCGCAAGGTTGAATTTTGCGTTGGTGCGCTGGTGGTGGTGTCACTTTGGCTCGCGTTTCCACTGGTTTTAACGGCACAGCGCAAGAAGGACGCTGGACCACGCGCGATTGGGGTCGTGACCTGGAACGGAGACGATCCCGTGCCTACTCCGGGAACCTCGGTCCTGACGCCGGTCACGATTCTCGTCGAAGACCGCTACTACGATGCTGAGCTGTATCAAGCGCAGCCCGAACCGATGGCCATCGACTCCGGTGTGATCTACGACGTGCTCAAGAGCGGTGACGTCGTAGGCACATTTACCGTCGGTGGAGCGCGTGATCAAGATGGCACCTGGTACGGTCTCGGCAGATTCGACAAGAAAGGCGGCGATGAGCAGAAGACCAAGACTGCTGCAAAGCCTGCCACACCAGCCGCGCCTTCGGAGGACGAACGGCCCAAGCTACGCCGGGGTGCTCCGCCGCCACCCAGTCCAAAGGAGCAGACCGACGAAGTTCTACAGAATATCGACCGTGATCCGGAGCGCCCGACGTTGCGGCGTCACAGCGTGACCGAAGCAAAGAAGCCGGCCGCGCCGACGAAGGAATTTGTCCCGCCGGCCATGCACATGATGGTGGCTGTTTCCGATGCCAGCGGACCGGAGCCGCGTCCATTCACATATCGCACGAAGCCCGGCGAAGCCGATCAGTTTCGCGCATTGATGGAGAAGATCACGCGGGCGGAGCTGGAAAAGCTGCGCAAGCCGTCCGAACCGCCAAGGCCAAGCACCGCGAGCAGGAAGACGCGGACGCGGACTCTGACTTCCACGCCCGCCCCGCTCGAACTCAAGAACGTGAAGTTCGGCATCTTCGACGTAAACAGCGACAACGCTCCCATTTTGGTCTATTCAGCGACCGCCATGATCAATGGTGAGAAGAAGTACATCACTACCGCCGCATGGGAAGAGATCGACGGCAGCTTGCGGAAAGTGTTCTCGCAGATCACTGACGATGAACACCTCGACGTATATCCGCGACTGGAGATTATCGATGCAGTCGACGCGAGCGGCAACGGGCGAGGCGAGCTATTGTTTCGCGCCTATGGGGATCAGGGCAGCCGGTTTGTCCTGTATCATCCCGGGCCTGACAGTTTGAATCTGTTGTTTGACAGCGCGCACGGCGAGAGTGCGCGGGTGTACGAGGACAGCGACACTCAGTAGCGGTAGGATAACCGGCGATACGCCGCTCTGGCTTATTGCCTACTGCCTATTGCTCAGCCGCGCTTCCTGTTCTGAATTGGAACTCGCCACCGCCGCATGATTCTCGCCGACGGTAAAGTAAAACGTTGCTCCTCGTTCTGGAGCTCCGGTAGCCCAGATCTGTCCGGCGTGCTTTTGGATGATGCGCTGCACGGTTGCCAGGCCAACGCCGTTACCCGAGAACTCAGATTCAGAATGCAGTCGTTGGAACGGCTGAAACAGACGAGTGGCACGTGCCGGATCGAATCCGGCTCCGTCGTCGCGCACGAAATAGACATGAATACCGCGCCGCTCTTCAACGCCAAACTCGATTCGCGCTCGGGGATGCCGCGAGGTGTACTTCCAGGAATTGCGCAGCAGATTCTCGAGCACGATCTGCAGAAAGCGAGGATCGCCTCTGACAATTGCGCGAGGCTCGATCACGAACGTGACATCGCGCTCGGGCTCGCGTCGATGCAGGTCGTCGGCAATGTTGCGCGCGACGGCGCTCAGGTCAACGCGCTCCTGATGCATGGTAGTTGTGGCCACGCGAGAGAGGTTGAGGAGGTCTTCAATCAGCTCGCCCATGCGCTGCGAGGCCAATCGAACTTGCTTAAGGCATTCGCGTCCACCTGCGTCGAGCTTGTTGGCGTGGTCCGATTCCAACACATAACTGAACCCGTTGATCACTTCGAGCGGAGCGCGCAAATCGTGTGAGACCGAATATGAAAACGCCTCGAGTTCTTTATTGGCAGCCACAAGCTGGCGCGTTCGGTCCTGCACGCGATGTTCGAGTTCGCCTTGCGCCTCGCGCAATGCTTGGTCACGCGTTTGGATCTGCTCCAGCATTTCGTTGAAAGCGGTGATTAGCGTGGCCAACTCATCGTGCTCGCGGCTTGGGGAAGCGCGAACCGAATAATTCTTTTCGCGCGAGACAATGCGCGCGGTCTCAGCCAGGCGCATAACAGGTTGCGCGATGGCGCGGCGGAAGACCGAGGAGGCCAGAAGAGCCACGACGAAGGCCGTGAGCAGCGCGAGAATGATGATGAGTACATATTGCTCCAGGCGAGCGTAGAGCCGATGCAGATCCGATCGTATGTACACATAACCCGTGAGCTTGTCCTGAAAGATGACTGGATGAATCAGCGACAGTTCGTCGCGCTTAAACCAATGCTGATCGCCGAAACCTTGCGGCAGTGAAGGGACATTAATGGGGGTTCCCGATTTGGCATAGCGCGCAAACAGCTTGCCGTCTGGGGTGAGCAAGCCTGCGGCAATGACGTTCGCAGAGGTTGAGAGAGCCGAAAGCGTTTTTTCAGCGGCTTGGGGATCGTTGAATGTGAGCGCGGAGACGCTGTTGAAGCCAACCATTTGGGCTTGCACACTGAGGTTGCGGACAATGGCATCGAAATAAACATTCAAATCGTAGGCAATGAATGCGGCCGAGCAAACAATAAGCGCTATCGCACTTACCAGGACGTTCATCCAGGTAAGGCGGCGCGCAATCGATGTTGTTTTCCCGGCTTTCATCTTTATCGCACCTGCGTTCCGATCACCTTGGTTGCCACCTTCAGCAGTTCGGAGCTGAGCGTGAGTCCGGCCTCCTGCGAGGAAGTCAGGTTCACGGCAAAACGAACGCGATCGCCTTCGAAGACGAACTGGATCATTCCGCCGCGCTCAAGAAAGTGAGGATTGTCGCTGACGGTAAGGACGTGCAGCTTGCTGAGCACCGCGAGATCGCTGCCCAAACGCTGTGATTCCGAGGCGGCAATGAAAACCACGCGACAAGCCCCGGCCTCCTGCGCGCGTGAAATGCGTTTCGCGATTACTCGTTTGCCATTGATGGTGGAATCAGAGATGGTGGCGTCGAGCAGCGGTCCGAACGGATCGGTTCCCAGAACACAGACGTCGAACTCGGAGATGGCAGTTGCATCGGCAGGCCAGCTGACAAACTTCCCGAAATTGTACAGATACGCAGCTTTGACCTGATATTCGGACGGACGATCCGGAAATGCCACGCCGGAAAAAATCACTAGACAAACAAACAGGACGTAAGCCCTATTCCGAAATGGAACCAACCGGCCGGACATTAAGCCAGAATGATAGCGGATTCGCGCGCGAGAATTTCCCTCCACGGCCGCTGCTGGATTCATCGGCTCCGATTCCACACCACGCTTACGTACACGGCTCGACGCACTCCGATCAGTGCCTGGTTCGGATCGCCGGTTCCCCATTCAAAATGCGACGGCTGAAAGAGGTTTTGCCCAGCGAGCGAAAGCTGCAGCTCCTTGTAGTTGAAGCCGAGTCGAGCATCCATAGTCTGGTAGGCGCGCACACTCTGCGCCGGCAAAGCGCTGGCGTAACGATATGTCTGGTCGAATTCAAAATGGAATGGAAGATTAAGGAATGAGCGAGCTTCCACCTGATGCCTCGGGCTGGAGCCCTCGTAGGTTTTAATGGATCCCGTCGAGCTGATGTCCGCCGTGCCGCCCGTCGCGTGCAGGCCGGCAGTGACAAACGAGTACGATCCGGCCAGGCGCCATGACTCAGTTACATGCCAATTCGGCGAAACCTCGAAGCCGTCTGTGGCCCCTGCGATCTGGTTGGCATAAGGAACGTCGATCACCAAATGAGGTGCCGGCGGAGTATTTTCGAAGAACGTCGATGGCGCTCCAAAGCTTTGCAGATTGTCGTAATCGTTGTGGAAGACTGCGAGATCCATGTACACGCGCTGGCCGAAGAGTTGCCGATAGCCGCCTTCGTAACCCAGCAGAGTTTCAGATTGGAACTGCGGGTTTCCGGACACCCGCAGGAAGATCAGTGGATTCAGACTCGCCACTCCGGTGAGATTGAAACCCTCTTCCAGGCGCGATGGCGTGGTGACCGCGCGCGTGACGGCAGCCCAGAAGGTGCGATGCTCGGAAGGAGTCCACAAGGCACGCACAGTGGGCTGCGCATCGAAGCCGGTGAAGTTGTTGTGCTGGAGCTTCAAGCCGCCGGTCAGTGAGAACCGATTTGGAACGATCTGCAATTCGTCCTGCAGAAAGATGCTATGGACGTGGTCGGTGTCCTTGTGCGGCTCAATATCGACAGTTTGCGAGGATTGTTCAATGTAAAAGGGACTCCAGCGCAGTCCCGCGCCATAAGAGAACAGGTTGCGCGTCCCAAGTTTGAGACGGTGTACGAAATCGATGTCCCATGTATTTCGGGATTCGCCGAGTGAGCGATCGATGCGCTGCGTGCGATCGAAATAAACCTGGAGGTAAATATCGGAGCCGTTGCCCAGATCGCGGCGCCAGCGCGCGAGCAGGTCTCCGCCTGAAACGGCAGAATCGACTACCGTTTGCACGCCGAGCGTAGGCGGATTGAGCGTGCCGAGGCCGACCATGTGCGGAGAATCCCCGCGATAGAGGTCTCCCTGGACGGTGTAAGTGTCGGCGCGATTGTCCCAGTCCATGCGGAAGCCGCCGCGCTCCTGGTGCCATTGGTCGAAGTTGTTGCCGTCCTGATGAAACTCGGGGCCGCGCACAAAGCCACGCGCGAAGACGCGGTAGTTGAATCCTCGTCCATTACCGCCTCCGATGCGCACGGAATCTACGGTTTTATCAACATTGCCGGCTAGCACCGACACCATGGCCCCGTGTGTATCGGCAGCGTTCTTGGTGATGATGTTTATTACGCCGTTTACCGCGTTGGGTCCCCAGATCGTGCCGCCGGGGCCGCGGATGACTTCAATGCGGTCGACGTCCTCGAGTGGAAGATCTTGCACATCCCAAAAAACCCCGGAGAAGAGCGGCGTGTACACACTGCGACCGTCGATCAAAACGAGTACCGATTTGGAAAAATTGCTCTGCAGGCCGCGAATACCGATGGCCCAGGTATTGGCGTCAATTCTGCCCACCTCGACGCCGGGCGCAAGGCGCAGCGCTTCGGGAATGCTGGTCACGCCGGAGCGGCGGATATCCTCTTGCGTGATCACGTAGATTGCGGCTGCCGTCTTCCACAGGGTTTCGGGCGTTTTGGTCGCGGTGGTGACCTCGATCTTGCCCAATTGCTCGAGGCTGAGCTCCTTCAGAGGCTCTTGACCGCTTTGCGCGAGCTGAATGTCAGGAGCCGATTGGGTGTAACCGCTCGACAATGAAACCAGCAGCAGAGCCAACGAACACAGTGAGGTATGGCTTCGGGGTTTGGAATAGTCCATTCGCTTTGTGTCAGCCTGCTCCAAACACCGGAGCTAGACGAGATTCCAAGTTCAGCTTGGAGCCAAATTTGTTGAAGGGGAGAGCTGCTCGCGATTTGGATGGCGCTTGGACAGCTCTGGTTGTCTTCAAAATCGCCCTTCATATAAAATTCGGCGCACTCTGGCGTTTGTAACATATACTTTACTCACCCGTGTCCACCAGGCCCACTGTTCTCCTGATCGATGATGACCCGTCTCATCTGAAGCTGTATGCATGGATTTTGGAACGCGGCGGCTTTCGTCCGCTCACGCTGCTTGTAAATCATACTGGGCTGGAGTTTCCGAGATCTGAGCCGGTGGACCTGATCGTAATGGACTACCGCATGGGCGACTCAATCAGTTCCCCAGAGGTAGCTAGGATGGCGCAGGAGGCGTTCCCGAAACGGCCAGTTCTGGTGCTTTCGGACATGCAATGGATGCCGGATGACATCGCTCCCTTTGCCGTCGGATTTGTGCGAAAGGGAGAGCCGGAGCAATTGCTGGCAAAAATACAAACTTTGGTCAACGCCGCTTGAAATAGGGACATTGGCCAAACGACGGCGGGCCTGCCGAAAAATGCTTCCACCAGAGTAGTTCGTTGCCTATACTGGCAACGAATAGTAGAGGTTTCGGCTTCCTACTCTCCTTGTCTCAATATCTGCCTTCATAAAGGATTTGGTAACCGTGGCCAGAGTACTGACGATCCCGGTAATCCCCGAACCAAAGCGGCGTCGTGCGCCGCGAATCAGCGACAGACGCTATATCGAAGGTCAAAAGCTGTTGGTAGAGGCCATGAAGTACCTGGCGCAGAGCGATCCGGACGCCAATAGAGACGCAATCGGACTCCTCTCCGAGCACTTCCGCACACAATTCCGCATGACTGATCGTCCGCCTGTGGATTAGGCGGCTCGACTCCCGTTTTGTCCTTCCGAACGCCTGCTTTTTTGCAGAGGTAACGTCGGCTTTCTTGGTCTGTGTAGGGATTCCTTGCTTCTGCTCAGACGAACTCGGCGTTAGCATGCATCCTGAATGATGAAAACAGTTATTTGCTCGCGGGCTGAGCCAATCTTGGCGAGAGTTTTTCTAAGACTTCCAGCACGTCACGGTTGTCCGGAGCTTCCCCAAGCTCGTAGAGTTGCGCGAAGGCGATTTTTCCTTCTTTATCGACTACGTACACAGCGCGCTCGTTGATTCCCGGAATGGGATCGCCGGTGCGAAAGACGTCATATTTTTGCGCCGTCTCGCCGTGAGGATAGAAGTCACTGGCCAGTGGATACCGCAGTTTGCCGATCTCTTTTTCCTGCCAGGCGACGTGGCTCCAGGTGGAGTCAACACTTACGCCCATGACCTGGGCGTCATATGCGGCGAATGTCTCGAGTTCGTGACTGTACGCCGTCATCTGCTCGCTTCAAGTCGGGGTCCAATCCAGCGGATAGAACGCGAGCACCACGTTCTTTTTTCCCCGGAATTCGCTCAGCCGCACGCGATGGCGACGGTCGCCGGTCACCGCAGGCAGATCGAAATCCGGAGCTACTGCGCCTACTTCGAGCACTTACGTCCCTCCAACTGCACACACCTATACCCGCGAGCGCAGGTCTGCCGGAAACAGGAGGTGGGCAGCCATGATTCTAACGAGGTTTGCTCCCGAGCATCAACTCAGGCGGTGAAATATTGTGGGAAGAGTGGAGCGGCGTACGAGAAGTGAGAACGAGAAGATCAAGGAACGGCGGCTTGAGGTCGAGTGTAAAGAAATTTCGTGATTGGTACTCAAATCGCGAAATCACGCAACGCGAAATGGCATTCCTCACACCTGCATCACTTCTTTTTCCTTAGCCTTGCTCATCTCCTCCATCTTTTTGATCTCGTCGTCGGTGAGCTTTTGGATCTCTTCGAGCGCGCGCTTCTCGTCGTCTTCAGAAATCTTCTTGTCCTTCAAAGCCTTCTTAATCAGGTCGTTGCCGTCGCGGCGAACGTTGCGAATGGCCGTACGATGTTCTTCCAAGACTTTGTGCAGATGCTTCACCAGTTCCTTGCGGCGCTCTTCCGTGAGTGGCGGGATGGGAATACGAATGAGCTTGCCGTCGTTCTGCGGGTTGAATCCCATGTCGGAGGTGCGCAGTGCCTTCTCGATCTCCGCAAGCGAGCTAGGATCGAACGGCTGCACGGTGATCAACTGCGCCTCCGGCGCGTGTACTTGCGCGATTTGATTCAGCGGCATCTCCGAGCCGTAGTAGGGCACGCGGATGCTGTCAACCATATGTACAGAAGCGCGCCCGGTTCGAGTCGAGAGCAGGCTGTTGCGGAAGTCCCCGACCGCCTTGTCCATGCGAGTCTTCAGTTGTGTGTGAATGTCTCGGAGTGCCGGATTCCCGGCCATAACGGAAACAGCCATCGCACGCTCCAGAATCGGTCCATGCACCGGACCAGATGTTCAAAAGACTCGTAATTATAAAGGAAGGTCCGAGGCGACTTTGCCGCCTCAGCAGATGCTAGATTGACAGCGGGACCATACATGCCGCCTTCCGCCGAGAGTCCGCCCGTGGCAAAACCATCCGAGAGCCTCGGGCGCTCGGCAACTCTGGTTGCTGCGGGGATATTTTTGAGCCGTCTCGCCGGGCTCCTGCGAGAAACCGTTTTCGCGCATTACTTCGGCAGCTCCGACGCCGCAGACGTCTTCCGCGCAGCGGTGCGAATTCCCAATGTCCTGCAGAACTTATTCGGGGAAGGAGTCCTCTCGGCATCGTTCATTCCGGTCTACGCACGCCTGCGCGCAATGGGAGAAGAAGAGCAGGCGAGCGATTTGGCCGATGCAATCGCTGGCTTGCTCGCGCTTGTAACGTCGGTTCTCGTGCTCATCGGTGTGCTCGCAACACCGTACATCATCGACGCGATCGCCCCCGGGTTCCACGGCGCGAAGCGAGAGCTCACCATTCGCCTGGTCCGAATCTTCTTTCCCGGAGCGGGACTGCTGGTGATGTCGGCCTGGTGTTTGGGAATCCTGAACAGCCACCGCAAATTCTTCCTGTCTTACGCAGCGCCAGTCGCCTGGAACGCGGTGATGATCGCAACGATGATCACGTTTGGTCGATCGCACACCGAGGACTCACTCGCCGTAATCACCGCCTGGGGATCGGTGATTGGAAGCGGCTTGCAATTTGGCGTGCAACTGCCGGTCACGCTGCGCCTGGTGCGCCGATTACGCGTTCAGCTTGGATTGAAACTGGCATCAGTGCGTGAGGTAATTCACAACTTTTTTCCTGTGCTCGTCAGCCGAGGTGTGGTCCAGTTGAGCGCCTACATCGATTCGATGATTGCGACCCTACTGCCGACCGGAGCCGTGGCCCATTTTGGATATGCGCAGGTGTTGTACACGCTACCGATAAGCCTCTTTGGCATGAGCGTCTCGGCCGCCGAATTGCCGACCATGTCCGGCGCGCTCGGCAACGAGAGCGAGATCGCCGCTCAGCTTCGACTGAGATTAGGAAGAGCACTGAGGCAGATCGCCTTTCTCGTTATTCCTTCCGCGGTGGCTTTTATCGCCTTAGGCGACATCGTATCGGCTGCGATCTATCAAAGCGGCCGATTCAAGCATTCAGATGCAATCTATGTTTGGGCGGTGCTCGCTGGATCGGCCATCGGATTGTTGGCATCGTCACTCGGGCGACTTTACTCCTCGACCTACTACGCTCTCCGCGACACGCGCACGCCGCTGCGCTTTGCCATGATTCGTGTGGGGCTGACGACCATTTTGGGACTGTTCTGCGCCTTGCGGCTGCCGCAAATGATCGGTATCAGCCGAAGCTGGGGCGTGGCTGGACTCACCGCCTCAGCCGGAATCGCGGGGTGGGTCGAGTTCCTTCTTCTTCGCTGGAAGCTTCATCAACGTATCGGTGCTGTGCAGCCAGCCAGCGCCTTTCTTGCCAAGCTCTGGATTGCTGCTGCGATTTCCGCAGCGGGAGCGTGGGCCATCAAGTTGGGAATCGGGCAGCATCGTCCGCGCCTCATGGCCGTTGCCATTCTCATTCCATACGGCTTGTTCTATTTTGGTATTACGTCGCTTCTGAAAATTCCGGAAGCGCGGACTGTTCTTAAGCGGCTGAAGCGGTGACGGAACCGCCGGCGGTAGGCCGGTGCGCGAGAGATGGCCGGATGGCCAGGTCCCGGTAGACATTGCTAATTCCAACTTCTAGCGCAGCCGCAAACACATGCGGCTGCCCCACCGGCTACCGCCGGCGGTTCTGTTGCATTTGCCGGAATCACTATTCCAAGTCCCGCCAGTTTTGCCCTACGCCGATATCCACCATCAGGGGCACTTTGAAGGGATACACGTTCTGCATATGCTGGCACACCACTTCGCGCATGGTCTCAACTTCCTTTTCGGGAACTTCGAACACCAACTCGTCATGCACCTGAAGCGTCATGCGGGAACGCAGCTTGCGGCGCGTGATCTCGTCGTCGATTTTGATCATCGCCAGTTTAATCACATCGGCAGCCGTGCCTTGCAGCGGCGTGTTCACGGCGGTGCGCTCTGCGAAGCCGCGCATATTGGCGTTCTTGCTGTTGATATCTGGAATGGGGCGGATGCGGCCAAAGAGCGTGCGCACGCGCTGCTCACGGCGCGTCTCTTCGAGTACCCGCTCGATGAACGCGCGAACGCCTTTGTATCGCTCGAAGTAAGTGTCAATGTACTTCTTCGCTTCCTTCTGCTCGATGCCAAGCTGAGCCGCGAGCCCGAAGGGCGAAATGCCATAGACGATGCCGAAATTCACGGCCTTCGCGCGACTGCGATGCTCTGCCGTAATCAGCATGGGAGGCACGCCGAAAACTTCGCTCGCCGTGAGTTGATGGATATCGTCCTCGCGGCGATAGGCTTCGACCAGCAACGGATCTTCTGAAAAGTGCGCGAGCAACCGCAGCTCGATTTGTGAGTAATCGGCCGACAGCAGAACGTTTCCCGGCTCTGCGATAAAGGCTGACCGAATCTCGCGTCCCAATTCGGTACGGATCGGGATGTTTTGCAAATTGGGATTCGTCGACGAAAGCCGGCCAGTCGCCGTTCCGGCAGGATTGAACGTTGTGTGCACGCGTCCCGTGCGCGAATCGACGAGAGCCGGTAGTGAATCGACGTATGTGGACTTCAGCTTGGAAAGCTGGCGGAAATCGAGCACCTTGCGCGCGATTTCGTGCTCGACCGCCAAATCTTCGAGCACGTCGACCGCAGTCGAAATGGTTTTGCCTTTGCCATACTTCACTGGCTTGCGCAGGCCGAGCTTGTTGAAGAGCACATCGCCAAGCTGGCG
>DATEKE010000385.1:0-3894 GCA_035277605.1 Terriglobales bacterium
CGCGGATTTCCCTCTTTCTTTGTTTCCGCGATTGCTACCGGCACGTTTCCGCCATCTTCTACGACCAGACCGAGGGCTTCAAGTCGCGCTTCAAGACCTGCTACCCGCACAGCGGATGGTCCCATATCGACACCGCGGCGCGATTGTCCAAGATCAAGGGGCACGCCGATAACACGGATCTTGCGTGGCATCACCTGCGTGGGTGCGCTGTGCGGACGAGAGGGAAGTTCCTTCATAAAGAAGCCGCTGAGTTCCTAAGCTAAGCCGGATATTGGAATGCTCCGATGTTGACTCTGATCTGTCTTTTCTTAAACCTTACGCAGTTAGCGCTAACGCACGCGCTTCCACTGCTTAGAAGCTTAGGAGCTTAGCAGCTTAGAGGCTCTTACGGATATATGCGATGCAGCATTCTCGGAAACGGAATTGTTTCGCGCACGTGTTCGAGACCGCAGATCCATGCCACGGCGCGCTCGATTCCCATTCCGAAACCGGCGTGCGGGACTCCGCCATATTTGCGCAGATCCAGGTACCATTTAAACGCCGATTCAGGAAGAGCGTGCTCGTGAATTCGCTTGAGCAGCAATTCATACGAACTCATACGCTGCGAGCCACCGATGATTTCTCCATATCCTTCCGGAGCTAACACATCGACGCAAAGCGCCAAATCGGGACGCTGCGGGTCGGGTTCCATGTAGAAGGCTTTTACTTTCGCGGGATAACGGTGAACCATCACTGGGCGATCGAACTGTGACGAAATGTAGGTTTCGTCAGGTGAGCCGAAGTCTCCGCCCCACTCGAATTTGCCTTCCAGCTTCCCTTCGGCGAATCCCTTCTCCAGAATCTGCACGGCTTCGTCGTAGGTAATCCGCGGGAACGGTGTTTTCACTGTTTCCAATTTCGCGAGGTCTCGTCCGATCGTCTGCAGGTCCGCCCGGCGCCGCTCCAGGCAGCGCGCAACGATGAAGCTGATGAATTCTTCCGCAAGCTTCATCAGATCTTCGAGCGTGGCGTATGCGACTTCCGGCTCAACCATCCAGAACTCGGTGAGGTGACGGCGCGTTTTCGACTTTTCAGCACGGAAGGTCGGCCCGAACGAATAGACCTTGCCCAGGGCCATCGCCGTTGCTTCGATATAGAGCTGGCCAGACTGCGTGAGATATGCCTGATCGTCGAAGTAATCGACAGGGAACAGCGTCGTTGTACCTTCGCACGCTGCAGGCGTGAGGATTGGCGGATCTGTCAGCGTGAATCCGCGCTCGTCGAAGAAATCGCGGGCCGCTTTGATAATTTCGGCACGCGTGCGGAGAATTGCTGCTTGCCGTGGAGTGCGCATCCATAGGTGCCGATGTTCCATCAGGAAGTCGACGCCGTGTTCCTTCAGCGAAATAGGAAAGGGATCGTCTTCGGGAACGCGCTGTACGACTTTTACATTGCTGACGTCGAGTTCATACCCACCCGGCGCACGTTTGTCTGCGCGAACCTTGCCGGTAACAATGACGGCAGATTCCTGTGTGAGCTGCTTCACCGATTCGAAGACTTCCGGCGGAACTGCAGCTTTGGGCACGATGCCCTGGATCAACCCTGTTCCATCGCGGAAAATCGGAAAAAGGAGCTTGCCGCTCTCGCGCAGGTTGTAGAGCCATCCTCGAATGGTGACGCTCTGACCTTCACGAGTCCCGATCTGGGCAATAGAGGTGATAGGAGCTTCAGTGGTAGAAACGGTTTGTTCTTTGACTTCCATACAATTCCATAGCCTCCCGGTCCAGAGTTGCGCAGGAGGCGGCATAGACAGCTTTCACAATCTATTTGATCAGGCGACTATCTCCAAACGTCGGCAGGATCTATTCGTAAGCCAGTGCGTCGATCGGATCTTTCTGCGCAGCCTTGAACGCGGGGTAAAGTGCCCCGATCATTGCGCCAACAATTGCAATGACCGCCGCTTTCCATAACCAGTTCTCCGCGCCGACCTGGACAGTGATTGTTGGGAACTTTGCAAGCAAGGCAGCCTGTGTAGCAAAGCTGATTCCAATTCCCAGGATGATCCCAACAATGACCAGAATGACGGTTTCGCGGAGAATCACATTTACGATGTAGCCCTTCGAAGCTCCCAGAGATTTCAAAATGCCGATCTCGCGCGTACGCTCCATGACCGCGGTGTACATCGACTGGAAGATGACGATGAAGCCTATGCAAACGGCAATCCCAATCACTACTTTGATGGTGATCGAAAATCCGGGCAGGCGTTCCGGAGTCACCAGGCTGAGCCACTCCTGAATCGAAGTAACGACGTACTGGCTCATTCCGGGAACGTTCATTACTTCACTTTTGAAAGCTTCATAGTTCTGCGGCTCGTCCAGCTTCACGTAGAAGATCGACGCTTTGCCTTCAGAATTGGTCAACTCCTGCAGAGTGTGAAGGGGAAGAAACTTGCGACCGCCCTTTCCGTGTTCCACGATTCCACAAACGCGAAAATCGTGCGCTAATACGGTCGTCTTTTCTCCAACCTTCAAGTGGGCTGAATTCGCGAAATAGTCATCGACAATAATGTCGTTCGGTCCCTGGAATGGACCGCCGGCGATATAACGAAATGGCGATCCCAACTGATTCCATGTCGTCAGGTCGATGCCGTAAATCGTCTCGACAGCTCCGCTGGTCACAGTCTGAAGCACTACGGGAGCGACGGCGCTCACGTGGGGCAGCTTTCGCAGCACATCTGCAACCTTGATCGACGCAGGCGCGCCGCTGGCCGTCATGATGGCCGAGGAGCCTGGCGGACGCACAAAGGCATCGGCGCCAATTCCTGCAGTACGCTGCTTGTTGTCGTTGAGCATGCCGAACATCAGGCCAACGATCACCAGCATGAGCGTCACCTCCACCGCAACGGCCACCACGCTGATCAGCGATCGAATCGGCCGGTGTACGAGGTTGGAGATGATCATCTTGTTCATAGGTTCATTGTAGCGATAACGGAGTTCCGATCAGACAACGGCTAACTTACCTTCATATCTATCCCGAGCGTTTTATACGCTTCGTCCAGACTGCGAACGACGCTGATGTTCGGCCTGGTTCGGCCAGCGAGCATTTGAAACATGCGAGAGGTTCCGTAGGCGACGTCCGATGGCGCGACCATCACTCGCCGCGCCTTCTCCAGAGGTGACTTCGATTCCGCAACCAGTCTGATCTGATCGGAGGAAATGTCGAAGTGGGTCACCTGGGTGAAGTCGGTGATAACGCGGTACTCGCCATCGTACGGAGCGTTCCGCTCGATTTCGGCAATCTGCTTTGCGACATCTTCGTTCGTCACCTGTCCTACGTAGGTGGTGACAACTAGCTTCTTCGTTCGATCAACCCGGACGGTTGCTGGCATCAGGCGCTACTTGGCTCCGCCGAGTGCAAGATCAATGAGCGTCTTTTGCTCCATATCATGCGCCTTGGCCGAGCCTGTCGCAGGACTGGCCGCCGCCGACCGCTTGACGGTGAGGACGGGGCGTCCGCCGGAAATGCGCCGGACCCGTGGAACCACGAACCAATTCGCGCCCATATTGGCGGGTTCTTCCTGGACCCAAACAATTTCCGTCGCGTTCGAGTGCTTCTGCAGCTCTGCTGTGAGTTCCGCTTCGGGCCAGGGATAAAGCTGCTCGATAAAGATGATTCCGGTGGAATCGTCCTTTCGCTTTTTGCGTTCCATGCGCAGCTCGTGTCCGATCTTGCCGGTGCAGATCAGCAGGCGCGTTGGATTCGCGATTTCCGTTTCGGGAAGCACATTGAGGAAGTGCGGACGGCTGAAGTCCTGAATCGGAGAGTTCGCGTCGGGATGGCGCAACATGCTCTTCGGTGTGAACACGACCAGCGGTTTACGCCACGGACGCAGCGCCTGCCGCCGCAACAGATGGA
>DATEKE010000386.1:0-29143 GCA_035277605.1 Terriglobales bacterium
GAATCACGATGCCGGGTAGGCCACCATCAAAGAGCGAACCTGTCGGAGTGCCCGGTACGAAATCTGAAGCTTTGTTTTGGCCGAACGGATCCTGAGTCCCGACGGAGTAGTTTCGGCTCCAGCCAACATGCATGTCGTTCACGAGGCTTGGGGAGATCACCGAAGTCCATCCAATCGCGGCCGAGTCGGCGTTCATGGTAAGGCGTCCGAAGGCAGATGTGCCGGTGCCATCGACGATGCCGCCAAATGCCCCGGGAACATAGCGGAAGCGACGTGTCGAACTGTAGCGTACGAAGACGTTATTGGCGGAGCTGACGTTGTAGTCGGCGCGTCCGATGTAGCTGTTGGCGTCGTCCTGAATCTTGGGAACGCGGATGAAGTTGCTGATGTCGAGCGCTCCCGAAGTGGGAGTGGTGTTCGGCAGTGGCACCAAGCCGAGAATCTTCACTGCAACGGGATCAAGACAGCTGGAGGGAATCTGGTTGTTTGGAAAGGCAACACCTGGGCCCATGCACTTGCCTACTCTGTCCACTAGAGGGGCGTACGCGCCACCCTTGATGTTGTTGGCCAGAGCGGCGGCCGTGGAGAAGTCTCCGATGCGCTCGTTGGCGGTTGGTACGTTGGTGAGCCGGGTTGTGCCAAGACGGTTGCGGCTGCCTTCGTAATTAAAGAAGAAGAAGATCTTGTTTTTGATTACGGGACCTCCCACCGCCGCGCCGAACTGGTTCTGAACGTGCGCTGGCCGCGGTTTACCGGCCCGATTCAGGAAAAAGTCATTGGCATCGAAAATCTTATTGCGCAGGAATTCGTATGCGACGCCGTGAAATTGATTGTTGCCGCTCTTCGTGGTGACGCTAACCATCGCGCCACCTGCGCGCCCGTTTTCGGCGCTGTAAGGATCGGTGCTTACTCGAAATTCCTGAATGGCATCGACGGATGGACGAACCGCTTGCGTGGTCAACTCCTGCACGTTTTCCGAGATTGAGTTGTCATCTACGCCGTCGAGGACGAAGTTGTTTGCCAGCGAGCGAACGCCGTGAACGTTCATCCCGCCCGTGCGCCCCGCGGCGGTGCCGCCGCCTTGTTCGGTATAGCGGTCCGCCTGGACTCCGGCTACTTGAACGAGCAAGTCGTCCCAGTTGCGGGCGCTCAAAGGCACGTCCCGAATAATCGCGTTTTCGATCACGCTGCCGGGGGCTGCTTCCTGCGTCTGCAGCAAAACCTGATCTCCTTGAACTGTGACGGTCTCGGTTGCACCACCGGCTTTCAGGGGAACGTCTAGACGGCCTCGCTGGCCGACATCGAGACGAACCTCGGAGATCGCGGTCTGGAATCCGCTCTTCTGGACTTTGAGGCTGTAGTGCCCCACCTGCACCACAGGAAAGACGTAGTACCCAACATTACTGGTAGCAGCCGTTTGGGAGACGTTGGTATCGGTGTTAGTGAGCGTGACCGAAGCGTCTGGAACCACCGCCCCGGATGAATCGGTGACCAGTCCAGTGAGGCTGGCGGTGTTGATTTGGGCAATGCATACGCACGAAGCAAGCAGCAGTACAGCAAGTGCTGAAGTTCTTTTCATCGTAACTTCCTTCTGTCGATAGTCGAAAATGCCGAAACGTTTTGATATGAAACCGGATTTATACTCCGGCGCAATGAGCACTGTCACGCAGAATTTCGCTGCCAGCAAAGTTCTACCCGCTGTCGATTAAAGGAGCGAGAAAAGTTTTTCACTACGGAGGGACGAGGAACCCGGAGCAGAAGGAGTGTTTAGGAGCAAGCGCGAAGCAGCCTGCCCCTATTCATCCCTCGATCACAGCATCAGTTCACATCCGCTTGCGCATGAACGCGGGGACGTCGAGATCGTCGCCATCAATATCCGCAACGCTGTTGCGAACTGCGTCCAATGACATCGAATCGCGAACCGCCACGGCTGAGTGCGCTGCTGCAGCCGCAGCAGCTACAACCACCGATTCGGGAACCTCTCCGATCATCGAGTGAGCCGCAGGAGCAGGCTGTGGATCGGGTTCCGACTCCATAATCGGATCGGGCCGTTGCTGCATTACGACCTGCGGGCCGGGAACGAACGTCGAAGTCGATGAGGATCGAGAAGATGAGACGGCATCTGTGATTCCGACTGCACGCTCTCGGCGATACGGCTGATCGCTCTTGAATCCTGTGGCGATCACTGTAATCTTGACGTCGTCCTTCATCTTCTCGTCGAGCACCGCGCCAAAGATAATGTTGGCGTCTTCGTGCGCGGCACTCTGGATGATGGTCGAGGCTTCGTTCACTTCTGCAAGTCTCAGCGAGCTCGAGCCAGTGATGTTGATGAGAATACCGCGGGCGCCATCGATCGCGCCGGCTTCGAGCAACGGAGACGCAATGGCAGCCTGTGCGGCTTCGAGGGCACGACGCTCGCCGCGTCCGGCAGCCGTTCCCATTACGGCATATCCCATGCCTGCCATGATGGTCTTCACGTCGGCAAAGTCGCGATTGATGATGCCAGGGATGGTGATGATGTCGGAGATTCCCTGCACCGCTTGCCGCAAAACATCGTCGGCCACGCGAAACGATTCGAAGAAGCCGGCGTTCTGCGCGACGGCGAGCAGCTTCTCATTAGGAATGACAATCGTTGTATCGACGCTTTCGATCAGTTCCTGGAGCCCGCGATCCGCTTGTGCGAGACGCCGCTTGCCTTCAAAGACAAACGGTTTGGTAACGACTGCGACGGTGAGTGCCCCCATCTCGCTGGCCAAAGAAGCGATGATCGGCGCCGCGCCCGTTCCTGTGCCGCCGCCGAGACCGGCAGTGACGAAGACCATATCCGCGCCCTCCAGGGCTTCGATGATCTGGTGCGCGTCTTCGAGCGCGGCCTTGCGTCCCACTTCGGGATTCGCGCCTGCGCCGAGACCACTGGTTAGCTTCACGCCAAGCTGAATCTTCACCGGCGCCTGTGACATTTGCAGCGCCTGGAGGTCAGTGTTGGCAACGAGGAATTCCACACCTTCGACCTTGGCATTGATCATGCGATTGACGGCGTTGCCGCCGCCACCCCCTACGCCGATGACTTTGATCTTGGCGTTGTTGCGCGGATCTTCGTTGAAGCTGATACGAATATCGTTTTCAGCGCCCGTGTGGTTGCCGTTGCCTTCGGCTTTGTTTTTTGCCATGACGTTTCTCCCTTCGAATTCGTTTTTCGTTGTCATTCCGAACCGCGTGCCGTTGGCGGTGAGGGATGCCTATCATCTCCAGGTACCGTCAATTCGACTGCTGTCACTCGAGCTCATGAGCGCCGATAGGGATTCCTCACTGCGTTCGGAATGACAACTGGTTCCCTCATGCACCTACAAACAACGCGCGCAGCCTCGCCTTCAGCCCAGCCTGTTCTTCTTTTATGCGTCCAACACGCGCACGGTGCGTGTACATGAGCAGACCAACGCTGCTGGCGAAATCTGCTTGCGCGAGGCTGTTGGGCATCCGCGGAATGCCATTGACCATACCGACGCGTGCCGGACAGCGCAAAGTCTGTTCCGCAATTTCCGCGATTGCAGACAGTCGCGATCCGCCTCCGATAAGGACGCATCCCGCTCCGAGTCCGTCAAAGACTCGCGCTTGCCGAAGCTGCTCGCGCAGCATCTCGAACAGTTCCCGCGCACGCGGCTCGAGGATTTCGCCGAGTATGCGCTGCGATATCAGCCGCGACGGCCTGTCGCCAACCGAAGGCACTTCGATTTCGTTGCCTTCGGGAATGTCGGTGACCACGGCGCATCCGCAATGGCGCTTGATCTTTTCTGCACCGACCAGCGGCGTGCGCAAACCGACGGCGATATCGTTGGTGAAATGATCTCCGCCAATCGGGACGACTCCCGTATGCGCCACAGCACCTTCGTAGAAGACAACTACATCGGTCGATCCTGAACCGATATCGACAAGACAGACTCCGAGTTCTCGTTCGTCGAAATCGAGAATGGTGTCCGCGCAGGCGAGCGGCTCGAAGACAACATCGTCGATGTGAATTCCCGCGCGGTTTGCTGCGGTCACAAGGTTCTGCGTCGCGCTCGTGGCGGCGGTAACAACATGCGCATTCACCTCAAGACGCATGCCGATCATTCCAACCGCATCCTGAATGCTGCCTTGCTCATCGACGATGAACTCCTGCGGCAGCAGATGGATGGTCTGCCGATCGGGCGGCAGGGAAACAGAGCGAGCCCGCTCGACTGCCTGACGCACGTCATCGCGATTGATCTCACGAGGACGCGACCCCAAAGCCAGGCCGCCACGACTGTTGAATCCGCGAATGTGCGGCCCTCCGATGCCGGCGGTCGCGCGTTCAATCGGCATCTGCGCCGTCGATTCAGCTTCTTCGACTGCGCGTTGAATCGAGGCGGTCGCCTTGTCCAGTTCAACGATCACGCCTTTGCGCGTGCCGCGGGAATCAGCAACACCATGCCCGCGGTAACGCAGACCGGCCTCGGTGACCTCTCCTACGACGACGCAGGTCTTGGTGCTACCCACGTCGAGAATGCAGATCGTGTTTTCGTTTACCTTGCCCATTTCCTTTAGACCGTTTTCACCGCGGGAGACTTGTGGGTGAGTTTCAGGTTTCGAGTTTCAGGTGTCGGCAAAGCCAGTTATTAGCAGCCAGGTTGAAGACTGGCTTTGCCGAAACTCGAAACCTGAAACCCGAAACGCTTTTCCTGTGTGTCAGTGTCCTCTGTGCCTCCGTGGTGAAATTGCTTTGGCATAGCTCTTTGGCGTTGCTGCAGGCCGACGTTCCGCCACCGCGGTTTCCGGATTCACGATGATCTGCCCCTCATAACGGAGGTCGACCGATTCAACTTTTTGGAACTGCTGGCGCCAGTCCCCGATGTGCGCGAGATAAATCTTGAACCGCTCGAGGAATTGAGCGTTCCCAAGGCTCACCAGCACTGCGCCCGCAGGATCACCTACCGTCACCTTCAAGTTCTCTGGATCTCTAAGATCTACGTCGCTCAAGTCTTTTGAGTAATGTGCGTCCCCGGTATCAAGATCGTTAACCAGCTGCGAGTACAGTTTCATCTGCGCTGCGCGCGTCGAGAGTGGGTCCGACTCGCTGAGTCCGAGCACCACCGGAAACGAATAGTGCGTTCTACGTGGCAGTTCCATGATCACGCCATGCGCGTCGACCAGCTGAATCCGGCTGCCGATCTGCACAAAGGCAATGGGAGTCCGCTCCTGAACCTGAACGGCGATCCGATTCGGCAGGAGACGCATCACGCTGGCCGACTCGATCCACGGAATCGCCTCAAGCTGCGCGCGACGCTGCTCCAGCGGGACATAAAAGACATTGCGTCCGATGTCGGCTCCGAGCACTTCCATCACTTGTGAACGCGTAACTCTATTGAGGCCGCTGATCGTGATGTCATCACTCGAATCCAGGCGAAAGCGCCAGCTCCGTGTGCCATAGCGGTACACGCTTCCATAAGCGACTGCTGCCAGCGTGATTGCCGCGACAACAACCATCGCGATGCGAATGCGACTGGCAGTTTTTTTCGGCAGCGTGCTTTTTCGAACGGAAATCCGCCGCTCGGCGCGTCGAAATTGTGATTCGGGAGTGGTGTCAGCGAGAGACGAGTCAGCATCGAACTCGGGTTCGAGCTCGCGGTCGCGAACAGAAGCGACATCGACGCGAGTGGGTATCTCCACTTCTTTGAACTTAGCGTCGTCTCGCGGCATCAATTCGTGTTTTGGGAATCGCCGTACTCGTCACTATAAACGCATTTTGGAATTTTCAGAGCAGGAAAAATGGAACCGTGAGAAAAAATTGCGATGAAGACGATTTTTTTCTTTAAGGGAAGTCGGCTTGAGAATTGCTATTCCTGTTTCCCTTTGACGCACCTGGCACCGGGCGGCACAGACAACGCTGTTGTGCCGCGGCTCCTTCCACCCGGCTGCTCTAGCAAAGCGCTTCACCGACATGGTGGTTGCGCAGAACTGAAAGTCCTGGCTCTTGTTTTTGGAAAAACCGTGCCCCTCATTCTTCGCCATGAGGACTAGAGGGGACACTACTATTGCGAGCTTCTCGACCATCTGCTGCAGCTCGCTCACCGGAATGCGAGCACCGTTGTGGCCGTCGACGACGAATGTCTGTTTGCGATTGTTGCCAGTTGTTCATCGGCGCGATGTGCTCCATGAACTCGCGCATCCCAGGATCGCTTTTCATGGCCATATCGCACGCATCGCAGATGGTGGCGATATGGTTCCGTGTCTTCGAGGAAGGTGACCAGGTTCGTCATGCCGACAACGGCAAACCTGGCAGCAGATTTCGTCGTGGTAGCTCTATTTGAAGCGCACTCTTTTATCAGAAAGGCATGTACTCTTCGAATGGGCTCAGCTACGGTCCACTAATAGTTTCAATTTGGAACTAGCGCGGAAAGGGATCGGTTGAGTCGGAGCGGTGATTGGCTGCCTTCTTGAAGATGCGCTCTCTCAGGTCTTCGTACATCTCAATATCGGCAAGGCTCTTGATGGTTCTCCCGAATCCAAATGCCAGATTGCGCAGCATGCCTCCGCAGTTCTCCCGATATGACACTGACGTTCCTCGCATTTTCATCGGTCGCTCCATCTGGTCGTCGTTCACAATGGAGGTGGTGCAAACACCCGGCCATCGGCAAGTACTTGTGTTTTCAACGATGATTGAATGCAAAGCTGCAGAATCCGGCAAATTCTTCACGAACATATCGAAATATGTTCACTCTCCGGCGGCAACTCTGTCACCGAAGGTGACATCTGAAAAGATGCGCACTCGTCAAAATCACTGGAGGTGTGTCCCGGGATTCGCCCCAGGAGCACGTTCCATCAATGGCACGGAAGATCGTTTCCATCACGGACGGATTTCATAAAACCGGCGCGGCAGTTCCCGACAGCGGAATCTATGCGGTGCAGCATAAGGCCCATCTGCTTCCGTCAGAGGTCACCCTCATGCAGGGCGAAACTTTTCCGCGCTGCGAAGCTTGCGAGGAAGAAGTTCAATTCCGCCTGGTGCGAAAGCTTGTTGAACGAGATCCTGTCTTTCGTTTCCGCGTTCAGCTTTACCAGCTTCCGGTATTGGACCGATTCCAGCGCAAGACTGGATGAATCGATCCACACGCCCCAGTAGGGTCAAAAAATGAGATTTCAATCGGAAGCAGAAATCGCCAAACTGCGGGTGAAGCGGTTGCGCTCTTCTAGGAACTGCCCGGCGCTCTTCTCTGCTTTGTCAAACGTATCTTCCTGTCCCCAGCCAACTACATCTGCCGAGCCTAGTTGCTGTGCAATCCAGTAATAAATAGGTGTTTTTTGTTCGCGGTTGATGATGATGTCGGCGAAGTGGTTTCCGATCAGGATCCGCGTGTTCGATCGTTCCGGAGTGGTGGAGCTCTCGGTCGCCATGATCTTGCGGAATTATATTCCCAATTAAGGGACCAGTTGCTTATGCAACTCGGGTGGGCTCTCCGGAAAGTTCGTGCAGAAGTGAAGTGATCTGAAAGAGCGCGAGTTCGGCGTCGGTTGATTTCAAATTGAATTTCAGCAGGCCGCCGGGAGAGAACTGCGCGCCCTTGGTTTTGCCAACGAACTCTGCAAGCCGTGCTGGATCGATGCCGGCTTGCTCGGAAAACCGAATCTGAACAGATTCGCGTTTTCGATCGATGCCAAGCACTCCCACGCGTTCGCTCAAGAGCTTCAGTGCTGCAGCATCGAGTAGATTGCGTACCGGTTGAGGCAACGGTCCGTAGCGATCTTCGAGTTCGGAGCGCACATCGGAAAGCTGGTCTTCGTTTTCGACCCCGGCAATGCGCTTGTACATCCGCAGGCGCTGGTTTTCCTCCTGAATGTACTCATTGGGAAGGCGCAGGTTCAGAGCAAGATTGAGCTGGGTGCTGACGCGATCCGGCAGCTCTTCACCTTTCAACTCGCGCACGGTGCGCTCGAGTAACGTCGTGTACATCTCGAAGCCAACGGCTTCAATTTGTCCGCTTTGCTCGCCGCCCAGCAGATTGCCCGCACCCCGCAGTTCGAGGTCGAGTGCGGCGATTTTGAAGCCCGCTCCCAAATCGGAAAACTCCTTCAATGCAGCGAGGCGGCGCCGGGCGATCGGCGTCAGCTCCTGCTCAGGAGGAATGAGTAGATACGCATACGCTCGTCGGTTGGAGCGGCCCACGCGTCCGCGCAGTTGATACAGCTCAGACAACCCATGCCGATCGGCGCGATTAATGAGGATCGTGTTGCACAGGGGAATGTCGAGGCCATTTTCGATGATCGTAGTCGCCACCAGCACGTCAGCGTCATGGCGCATGAAGCTGAGCATCACTTTCTCAAGTTCTCCCTCCGACATTTGTCCGTGCCCGACGATCACGCGCGCTCGCGGAACTAGCTCCTGAATTTTTGCAGCGATTTCATAAATGCTCTCGACGCGATTGTGAACAAAATAGGCCTGCCCGCTGCGCTCGAGCTCATGCTCGATTGCCGAGCGAATGAGCTTTTCGTCAAATGGCGCAACTACTGTCTGGATGGCCATGCGGTCTTTTGGCGGCGTCTCGATCACACTCATGTCGCGCAAGCCAACTAGGGACATGTGCAGCGTGCGTGGAATCGGCGTGGCCGACATAGTCAACACATCTACTTCCTTCTTGAGCTGCTTGAGACGCTCTTTATGACGCACTCCGAAGCGCTGCTCTTCGTCGACGACAAGCAGTCCTAAATCGGGAAACTTGATGTCCTTCGACAGAATTCGATGCGTCCCGATGAGGATGTCGATCTTCCCTTGCTCGGCTTTTTCGACAATCTCTTTCTGCTCTTTGGTTGTACGAAAGCGGCTGATCATATCGATGGTGATGGGAAATGCGGTGAAGCGACGCTTGAAGGTCTCGAAGTGCTGAAAAGCGAGGACGGTTGTGGGGGCAAGCACCGCGACCTGGCGATTGTCCTGCACGGCCTTGAATGCCGCTCGCATGGCAACTTCGGTCTTGCCATATCCGACATCGCCGCAGAGCAGACGGTCCATGGGCATGCTCGACTCCATGTCCTGCTTGATATCGACGATCGCGGAGAGCTGGTCTTCGGTTTCGTTGTAGTCGAATGTGTCTTCAAACTCGCGCTGCCACTGCGTGTCCGCCGGGTACGCGTGACCCTGGGACATTTTGCGCTGTGCGTAGAGCTTGAGAAGCTCGTCGGCCATGTCGCGCATGGCCTTCTTCACGCGCGCTTTTGTCTTGGCCCATTGCGTGCCGCCGAGGCGACTGAGCGGAGGACGCGCGCCTTCGGTCGAGCGATACTTTTGGATCAGATCGAGACGCGTTAGCGGAACGTAGAGCTTGGCCGACTCAGCGAACTCGAGCAGCATGAACTCACCCGCGGTCTCCCCTTGCGTGAGTTCCTTCAGGCCTTGATACTGCGAGATTCCATGCTCAACGTGCACGACATAATCTCCGACCACGAGGTCGCGGAAATCGGAAAGGAATGCAGAGACTTTCGACTTCTGCCGGAACGGCTGCGCGACTGCGACTTCGGAATCATCGAAGAGGTCGCGGGCTCCGAATAGAATGAGGCTGGCATCGCTGACTTCCACACCCTCCGGCAGCAATGCTTTGACCACGGTCGCAGTGCTCATTTCGCCGGCAAGATAGGACGCTTCATCGAGATAGCTCTCGCTGCCCGGTGACGGAGCTCGGCTGCCCAGCCGAAATGGAACCGTGTATTCCGTGAAGATGTCGGCGAGACGTTCCACCTCGCCCATATTGGGAGCCGCAAAGACGACGCGCTTGCCTTCCGCTGTGAGCTTCTTCACCTCATCGATCATGGCGGGAATCGAGCCATGGAATCGCGTGGTCGGACGCGAATGGAATGTGAATGGTTCATCGCCATCGACACCGACGTTGGCGTCAGCAATGCCGAGGCGCTCGATGTCGATGCCCGGCGTGCCCTTGAGCCGTTGATTCCACTCTTCCGGTGAGAAGTAAATTTCTTGCGGACGCACTAGCGTGCCAATCCCGCTGCGCTCATGGCGTTCGTTGACCTTGTCCCACCACTCTTCCTGCCTGGCGGATACCGCCGATGGCTCGTCGATGATGACTATGCTTCTGGGGAGCAGATCAAAGAGATGTTGTCCGCTTCCGGCAACAGGCGCATAGAATTCCCATCCTGGGAATACGACAGCGCCGGTTGCGAGCATGGCATGTTCGATTTCAATTTCGCTTCCACTCAGCCGTCGTCCGGAAAGGCGGGAATGAATCACGCCAAGAACGCGCTCACTTACCGGAGTCTCAGTCAGGGGCAGCAGGGCGACTTCATCGACCGGGGCGGCAGATCGCTGCGTACCCGGATCGAACTTGCGAATGGTCTCAACCTCGTCGCCAAAAAACTCAATTCGCAGCGGCCGATCGGCTTCCGGCGGATAGACGTCGAGAATACCGCCGCGAAGCGCGAACTCACCGGGCATATCCACCGCATCGGCTGAGCTGTAGCCGACCGTGCGCAGATGCTCCAGTAACGGATCGATATCGATGGTTTCGCCGCGACGAACGATGCGAGCAAGATCGGCGTAATACTCCGCAGAATTCAGCCGCATCGACGCGGCCTCGAGCGGCACGATCACAATCGACGTCGCGCCGGTTGCGATCTTCCACAGCACGGTCGCGCGCTCTTCCTGAATCTCCGGATGTGGCGAGAGGTTCTCGAACGGCAGAACGTCATGGGCCGGCAGTTTCAGAATCTGCCTGGGATTCACCGCTCCAGTGAGTTCTGCCATTGATTGCACGATGGGGAGCACGTCCTCAGCAGCGCGGTTGCTCTCGACCACGACGATCAGCGGTGCACCAGCGGCAGCCGCAAGAAGAGGAAGGTATAGAGCCTTTGCAGAATTTGTGAGCCCGGAGACACGTCGCCGCCCCGCACGATTCTTGAGATGGGAGACCGTACGTTGAAAAGCGGGAGACTTCTCGACGTCCGCCAGCAACTCGCGGACAAAAGGCAGCACCATTGAGATACAAGAAAATTGTAACAGCTAAAACGCGCGCCTCTCGCGTACAGAATGGGCAGTGCCGGTACCGTCCGGGCAAGGCCGAGATGGGTGATGCGGACTGGTTGTTACTTACCTTGCCGGGAACGGAACTGACTTGTCGTACATTTCCGCTGCCTCCCTAGCCAACCGATTCGGAGACTTCCCTTGGCCTCCAGGCGCTAGCGGCGTTCACGAATCCACGGAAGATCTTTTTCGAAGGTTCATCCTTCTCATAGGTGCGCTCAGGATGCCACTGCACTGCCAAAACAAAGTGATCCGGTGCTGTGCCTTCGAGCGCCTCGATCACTCCGTCATTCTGACATTTCGCCACGATCTTGAGCCCGTCTCCCACGTGTTCTGCTGCCTGATGATGACTGGAATTCACGCGAACGTGCGTTGCTCCCAGCAAAGATGCCAGCTTCGATTGAGGAGCGATCTCGATATTGTGCGCGAACTCGACCGCCTTACCGACAGCATGGTTAATGTTCGTGCTCTCGATGTGTTGCACCAGCGTTCCCGTCCGCCAAACATTGAGCGACTGTAATCCGTAGCAGATTCCTAAAATGGGCTTATGCAGGTTGTGCGCGTCTTGCAGGAGCAACTCGTCGAGATTATCTCTGCCGGGATCAGCGGCGGCCGTTTGCGCATGCTTCGCTGCACCGAACTTCTGTGGGTCAACATCGGCAGGACTTCCCGGGAGCAGCACCGCCTCGCAACTGGTAACCAGCCGAGCAACTTCATGCGGTGTGGCAGTTGAGGGAATCACAACCGGCTCACCGCCTTCACCTTCAACCGCTTTCAGGTACTGCGGCAAGGCTCGCTGACTGTATTCAGGATTCGTCGATGTTGGCTCAGGAATGGCGATGCGAGGCTTCACGCCCATAGTTTACCGGGAAAGGCGAACAAGGCAGTTTCGGGTTTCGCGTTTCAAGTTCCGGCAAAGCCAGTCCTTAACACAGATGTTGGGAATTGCCTTTGCCGAACCTGAAACCCGAAACTTGAAACCGTCATCCTTTGTGACCTTCGCGTTCGCCTTTTCTCGGTAAGTTTCTTATCCGCCTACTTGCAGGGGTACGAGGTGCGCTTTCGGAGGAGAAGCATCCGAGTTCTTCCGCTTGCTGAATGCCATGTGATAGACGGCGTCGTATTGAGTCGCCACAACTTCAGAGCTGCGTGTGGACGCACAGTGTTCGCGTCCTGCTACGCCGAGCGCGCGCCGGAATTGTGGATTGCCGGCCAGGAAGCGTGCGCGAAAGGCGATGTCGCTGACTTCCGCGGGACGAAACCAAAGACAGCCACGACCATCGGAAGTAACGTCTCGATGATTTTCCACGTCAGCAGCCAATAAAGCGCGGCCGCGTGCCATAGCTTCCAATGCAAATCCGGCGCCGGCATGTTCGCGGTCGCAGATCACTACATCGGCGGAGGCGATGGCTTTTGCCCCGAATTGAGGATTGAGGACTCGTGTCCAGGAAGCCAGATTGCACGCGGCAGCAAGTTCATGAACGGCTTCGGCGGACGTGTCATCGCACAAAAACACGAACACCGCTTCCACATTGTCCTGTCGAACGATCGAGGCTACGCGCATCCAGCGCGAGAGAGAATCTCGAAATTCCCATGCCGGATGATGTGGTAGTCCGGGAACAAGGAAAATCACCGATTGAGGACCGGTAACGGTGGTCCGCTCAAGCCAGTTGCGATCGGCGGTCGATTCCAGCAATACGGTATCGACAGGATCGGGAATCAGAAACACATTTTCCGGACTGACCCCGCGTTCCAGACACTCGAGGCGCAGCGCATGACTGGTAGCAACCACGGCCCCGGAGCGCGTAAGCACGAAGTGTTCGGCTGCGCGGAATGAGCGTGCCAGCCATGAGTCTTCTTCACAATTGCCTGCGGCGGAGGCGATACGTTCGATTGTCTGCCGCAGTTGATAAACCACGCCGGAGGAATTCCTCACCGCTGCCATTCCGGCAGGGAATGAATGCGCATGAATTACGTCGGCTGGAATATCTTCCATTCCTTCTTGGAGAATCTTGCGCCATTCCCGGACATGATTCCACGATTGCAGCAGCGAGATGCGCGAGGCAGTTCCATTTCGGCACTCCTCTAACACGGGGCCGAAGCCCCTGCCTGCAGGCGTGAGTAGAAATGGACGCATGCCAACGGCGGTCTGTCCTTCAATTAATGGCAGCAGATCGCGGCTGGATTCGGCGGCGTGGATGACTCTCCATGCGCGCTGCTTTCTGCCTTCCACCGAACGGGAAGAATCTCGCTCTCCGTGTTTCATCCACCGGGCGGTCTTGAATGTTCCGGGATGGGAAATTCCGGCCGGGAGCATCGCCAATTACGAAACTTCCTTTCGCTCCTGCATGAGCAGTTGCGAATACGTGAGTACCTGATTCCGGCCGCGACCTTTGGCAGCATACAAAGCGGTGTCGGCACACTCAATCAGCTTCTGACGGCACGTAGCGTCGCGACCATACACAGCTATTCCGATGCTGATTGTGAGCTTCTCGTGGCCATCGAGTGCTTCGATTTCAAAACTCGAATTTTGGACCGCCTTGCGCACGCGTTCCGCCACTGAGACAGCCTCTTGCTCTTCCGCTTCAGGCAAAATGATCACGAATTCCTCTCCGCCGTAGCGCGCCACCGTATCTACTTCGCGCATATCTTTCATGAGAAGTGCCGTAACTTGGCGCAGCACCTGATCGCCGACGTGGTGCCCGTGCGTGTCGTTCAGAGTTTTGAAATGGTCGATGTCGACCATCAATAGTGAAAACGTCTCGTCTTTGCGGTCGGAGCGCTTTACCTCGAGATCGAGTTGCTGTTCGAAATATCCGCGCGTACGAAGGCCCGTCAGATAGTCGGTAAAAGCAAAGCGCAGCAGACCTTCGCTGGCTTGCTCGCGCGTGAGCAGATTTTCTGCGACCAGGGAAAGCGTCCAGAGTAGATGCGCATCCTCCTCTGTGAAGGCTTCTGAGGATTTATTGAAGAGTTGCAGGGACCCGAGAACGCGTCCTTTCACGAACATAGGGACGACCAGTGCGGATTCCGCACCTGCTGCTTCCAGTTCCGAGTCGGCTTTTTCGTGTTTGCCCTTGTCGAAGAGCATGGGAGTAGCATGCTGGCTAACCCAGAAATGCAGGAGATTTCCTCCCCAGGGTGCCTGCGGACTGCAATGAATAGGCCCGCGCTGCAGACGTAACTCCATCTTTTCTTGCGGCTCATTCCAAAAATAGACACACGCTCCATCGAAAGTGACGATAGTCGCCGCTAAATCGCAGATGAGATTCAACGCGGGACCAAGTTGCATCTGCGATCCCGTAATCGTTGCCAGCCGGAGAATGGCCTGCACGCTTCGCCAGCGTCTGCCTAGAATTTCGGCGCTTAGTTCGCTCCTGATAGGAATCGCGAAGCTGGCCACTTCGAAATTGGGATCATGCGGCATGGATGTAGGTGCCGTTTGAGACAAGTGGAGCAGAGAAGCCGAGGCAGTTCTGCCGTTTGTAAGATGCCGAATCTGCGGGAGTTCGTGGTATCGATTTAATTACCGTTAGCGGCAGTGACCTTACTGAGCCGTTTTGGCATCCAGACCAGCGGTCAAAACTCGGGGAAAAATGGAATATTTCCGGTCAAAACCAGCTAAGCTGCATGCATGAAATTGGTGCAAGCTAAGGCAGTCCCCGTAGGTCCAGCGAAATGAAGCACTTGCAAATTTCCGTGTTGCAGGTCTAGGATTGTTTCTGCTGTGAACGCGTTCTACCCCGAGAACGCGTCGCTCGCGTCGCCCGTTCCAAAACTTTGTAAGTTGCGGTTCCTTGTTCTTTTCCCGTGCTGAGACCGTAATATCCCAGCACGTCCACGGAGAAGCGTCATGGCTTGGTACGCGTACTGCATTACGGAACAGAAAGCGTTCCTCGGATCTATACGTTCCCGTCGTCCTTTCCCGGTCGAAGGTCTTTCAGGAGTTGGAAATAATCAGGTATTCGCCTATCCTAGCGGCGAATTGGCGGTAATCGTAAGTGAGTACACGCCGGGAGAATTGAATCAGCAGGCCGTCATCGAGCACGCGCGCGTCGTTAGCGAGTGCTTCCGGAACACCACCGTGCTTCCGTTCCGTTTTGGAACCATCTTCGAAAGTGATGAAGCCTTGCGCCGCGCACTTCGCTCCAACCGAAAAGCATTTACCGATTCGGTATCGCGGCTCAAAGGCAAAGCCGAAATGCACCTCAAGCTGGTGGTCAAGGACGGTTCTCTGCGGGAAGCAATGACCGATATCGAGCTACCGGACTCGGTCGGCGGAGAGTATTTGTCACGGCTGCGCGAAAAGGCAGCGCGACAGCGTGAGCGGCAGACCAAAGCTCGCGCCCTATCCGTTCAGGTGAATCGCCTGTTCCATCCGCTGGAGGAGGAAGTCAGTTGCCGCAAAGACGAAACCGGCGGCATGCTCATCGACATCGCCCATCTTATTGATGAAAAGGCGATAGAGCGCTATCAAAACAGCTTCAGCAGTGCCGCGCGCCAGCTAAAAAATTGCGAAATTCTGATCAGCGGTCCCTGGCCTCCATACCACTTCACCCCAGGAAGATTGCGGGGACCGAAAGCCGAAGCATAGTCATTCCCATCGTTCTCCCAGCTCGCTCGCCGGGCTGGGATTGATTTCATATGAGTTTCTTGCCCTAGGCGTGTTTTAGGTCCTGCACCTGAAAATTACCTTCCGCATTTCCCTAAACATGGCTAACATAGGCATCTAAGTACCACTCTTTGGAATCTGAGTACATTGTTTTTGAGCAAAAGCTTGCGGTGTGTCCATAGGTTTGGACTGGAGAAGTCTGGATTGCTCACGTGTAAGTACTTCGCTTTCTAGCGCTGAGCGCGCAATCCGCAGTTTTCCACAGGGAAAGGCAAACGATTGCAGTCGAAGACCAGGATCCTGATCGCCGACGACGACCAGACGACCGCCAAATCGTTAGCGGACTACCTCTCTCGTCGTAATTGCGAAATCGCATTCGCCGGCAGCCACGAAGAAAGCCTGCGCACCATCCGCAGCTTCGACCCGTCACTGGTCCTGCTCGACTACACGCTTCCCCCGGTTGATGGCGGGGAAACACTTGAGCGCCTAAAGCAATTGCGTCCCGAATTGCCCGTAATCGTTTATTCAGGCCACGCCGCCCCCGAAGTCATCTTTCGCGTTTCCAAATTGGGAGCCGATGACTACATTGCGACCCCATTTCAACTGAGTGATCTGTACTCGCGAATTTCGCGGGCGATTGAGAAGCGCGTCTCGGCAGACGGGGGAGGACAGTTACGTGATCGCGTACGCCAGCAGAGTGATTTCGCCACGCTGTTCGGAACCAGCGCGCGTATGGAAGAGATTAAAAACACCATCGAGCAAGTGGCGGACACGAACGCCACGGTGTTGATTCGCGGAGAGAGCGGGACGGGAAAAGAGGTCGTGGCGCGGATGATCTATCACCAGTCGCTCCGACGTGATAAGCCCTTCGTGAAAGTGAACTGCGCGGCCATTCCTCACGAGTTGCTCGAAAGTGAACTATTTGGTTACGAGCCTGGCGCATTCACCGGCGCCAATCGCCAGAAGCTGGGCAAGTTCGATCAGGCTAATTACGGCACGCTATTTCTTGACGAGATCAGCGAAATGCATCCAGCGCTGCAGGCAAAGTTGCTTCACGTGTTGCAAGATGGTCAATTTTCGCGCCTCGGAGGGAAGCGCGACATTGAGGTGGATGTCCGTGTGTTGGCTGCCACTAACAAATTCCTTGAACAGGCGGTCGCTCAAGGCGCATTTCGGGAAGATTTGTTTTATCGATTGAACGTTGTAACCGTACACATCCCGCCATTGCGCGAACGTCGTGAGGAGATTCCGCTGTTCCTCGATCTGTTCCTGCGCAAATACAGCGAGTTCTACGGCAAGCAGCCCCCACCATTCAGCGATTACGCCCTTTCGCGCATGATCGAATACGAGTGGCCGGGCAACATCCGCGAGCTTGAGAACCTGGTGAAGCGGTACGTGATCGTCGGAAACGAGTCGCAAATCATCCGCGAACTCTCCACACACAAGCCGATCATGCATTCGCAGGCGACCAATGGTAGTACTTCGGGTGCCGCTGTTGCCGAGGAAGCTCCGTCGGGCGTCCCCCCTGCCGCGGCTTCGGCTCGCCCGGCACGTTCGACGCACATCGAAAACCACGATGATCGCCCCTCGCTTCTTGAGATCGGACGCCGCGCAGCCATGCATGCCGAACGCGAGGCTATAGAGCGCGTTCTGCAAGAGACGCGCTGGAACCGCCGCCAAGCAGCCAGAATCTTGAAGATCAGTTACAAGGCGTTGTTAAACAAACTAAAACTGATGGAAGAGGAAAGTGCCGACATTGGGCAGTCGCAGGCCTAAAAGTGGTACTTGGATTCCATATCCGAGCTCTAGTTTCTCATCAACCTCGTACCCTCTGATTAACACTTAGGGTATTGCAATAGTGGGCGAACCCGCATGAATGCTGCTCATTTCTAAGTTGCGCGTTTTCAACACCTAGCAGCCGCCGCTTTGGTTTTTTAAGTGCTTAAGGGATTGGCAACGAAAGAGGCAGCATACTTTGAGACCTTTGGTCTTTCACCTTGGAAAGCTTCTTCACTTTTGCCCGGTCGCAGTGATGCGCTCCGGCGCCTTGCGTCTCCTGCCCTGAACGGTTCCCTCCACTTTGCCTCTTGAAACAAGCCCTCATTTGAGGGCTTTTTTCTTGCTTGGCTCTCGGCCATCGGCTTTCGGCGAAAACAAAAATCAAAACCTGAGGTGGATTGCGCGGATGCTTCGCCCGAGGATCACGCGGAAGGCGAAGGAAAAAACCAAGGAATTAACAACAGCGGCTACCGCAATTAGGTACTCAGGCGTGCATCTGATTCAGGTTTGTTGCCATTCTCGGCAAGGAATCCGCAGGCGAAGCATCCGCGCAATCCGCGTCAGGTTCTGTTGCTCTTTTACCCGGTGGCGAATGCTGATTGCCGAGTGCCAGTTTTACGAAGCTGATAGCTGGCAGTCGAGAGCCGGTGTATGATTTCTGTTTCCCCACAGGACAAGGACAGCATCTATATATGTTCTGTCTTTACATGGGGGAGAGCCGAGAATGCAGGTAATTATGGAAAAGAAGCGGCTGGAACAGTTCAAGAAGCAGCTCGAACAAAGGCAGCAGGAGCTACGCCGGGTGGTCACGCGCACGCAAGAAGACGGGCGGATTGCCGATGCCGAAGCCGCGCAGGATATCGCCGACCGCGCCGCGAATTCCTACACTAAAGAGTTTCTTTTCGCTCAGAGCAACAATGACCGCCAACTCTTGGGCATGGTCGAAAAAGCTTTGGGTCGCATCCGCGAAGGTAACTTCGGCGAATGCATCAACTGTGGGAACGAGATCAATCCCAAACGGCTTGAAGCCGTTCCCTGGACTCGCTACTGCATCGCCTGCCAGGAAAAGATGGAAAAGGGCATGCTTGAGGAGTCGAAAACCTAGGACCATTCCATTCCGATACAGAGGAAAGCGGCCATGACTGGCCGCTTTTGTCTTGGTGGCGATTGAGGGGCCTTTCCTAAGCGCCAGACTGTGGTATGTTCATCCACACCCCCGCCACACGTCTACTCCATGCGATTCTTCGAGCGCGAAGTTCCCAAATCGAACCTGCGCCTGCCGCGCCCTGCTGTGGTGCCGGATCGCGATGATCTGAGTGTCTCGGCTCTGTATCGTGGTTCGCGTTTGGGTGGGGATTACTTTGACTTTGTCCCGATCAACGGCACACGAATGCTGTTTCTTCTCTCGGACGTCGCCGGACAGCGCGACGAGGCGATGCATGTTGCCGCAGCCTTACAGGACGTTCTGGCCGAACGCGCTCGTGCTTTGCTTGAAGACGAGGACGCGAACGTGTCCGATGCCATCACTGCGCTCGGTCTGGAATTGAATCGGATGGTCATCCAAGCAGCCGGAGGTGTGCGCCCGGCGCCGACGTTCCTCGGATGTCTGGATGAGCAGTTTGGGCTTCTGCACTACATCAACGCAGGGCATACCCCGGCGCTGGTCCGAAGCAGCAGCGAGACCGTTCAACTGGATTCGACGGGCTTGCCATTCGGTTTGTTTTCCCACGCAACCCATGACGCGGCGGTCTCGGTTGTCGCGCCAGGATCTTGGATCGTGTTGGTCTCCAAGGGTGTAATCGAAGCTACGTCAGGTAAGCAGGAATTCGGGGAGCAGAGAGTTCGGGAAATCCTGGAGACGCGGCAGTTCTATTCGGCTCAGCAATTGTGTCATGACGTCCTGGAGAGTGCGGTCAGGTTCTCCGATCAGCCTTCCCGATTTGGCCCTCAGTTTTCGATCGCCGGCTTCCGCGGCAACCAGGATCCGAACGACATGACCATCGTCTGCTTGATGCGAGTGGTTCCGCATGCTGCCGCAGCATCCGCGTAAAGCCTCAGCTTAGCTCGGCAGCATGTTTCGAAGTATGATGTTGTGCCTTGCGGTTCCACTCCGTCCATCGCAGGTGAAACATGAAGCGCATCCTCGCAGTGGTGGTTTGCATCGTCCTCGGCAGCATCGCATGCAAAGTAAGCCGGCCCGGATCGGTTGAGAAGAAGGTCATGACCGAGGTGAAGCAGAAAGTCACCATCGGGGGCAAAGACGACCAGAATCCAGTTCCTGAAGCTCAATCCAGCATCGATGAAGGAAAAGAACACTTCGGCCATCACTGTCAGATATGTCACGGACTTGATGGCCAGAATACGGGTGTGCCCTTCGCGCAGCAGATGTCTCCTCCTGTAGCCGATCTGAAATCGAAGGATGTCCAGGACTACACCGATGGCCAACTACACTGGATCATCGTGAATGGAATCAATCCCTCAGGCATGCCTGCATGGAAAGGTATTCTCGAAGATGACGAGATGTGGAAGATCGTTCGCTATCTCCGCCATCTTCCCGAAAAGGGAAGCCTCGGGATTCCCGAGGTGTTTAAGGAAGAGCAAGAACAACATCAGGAGATGAAATCCGGGCATCAGCACCAGCACGGTGAAGCTCATCATCATTGACGCAGATTGCCAGAGCATTAGCGCGCTCGCTATCGGATATAGTGAAGCAGTCAGGAGAATAAGAGCATCAGCCGGATGAAGATTGCTGTGGTCGGTTCAGGGTATGTGGGCCTGGTTGCGGCGGCCTGCTTCGCCGAGCTTGGGCATGAGGTAATCTGCGTCGACAACGACGAGCAGAAAGTTGCAGCGCTCAAAGCTGGCGAGATCCTCATCCATGAGCAGTACCTCCCTGAATTGCTCGCGCGCCATCGCGGGGAACGGCTAACGTTCTCTTCTGATCTGCAGGAGGCAGTGCGCTTCAGTTCTGCCATTTTTATCGCGGTGGGAACGCCTCCGCTGGACAGCGGCGACGCGGATCTCTCTTATGTGGAGGCTGTCGCGCGCGAGATTGCGCAGTCGCTGAATGGGTACAAAGTCGTGGTGGAAAAGAGCACTGTACCTGTCTACACGAATCATTGGGTACGCCGAGTTATGCAATTGGCCGGCGCGCGAGCGGCGGATTTCGACGTCGTCTCGAACCCCGAATTCCTGCGCGAGGGCACCGCGGTCTCCGATTTCCTCTATCCGGATCGCATCGTGATTGGCGCTGACTCCGAGCGGGCGGTTGAAGTGGTTCGCAAGATTTATGCTCCTCTAGGCGATGGCTCGTACTATCAAGGAGCGGTAGCCGTGCCTGCGCCTGCAGGCGCGCAGATGCGAACGCGAGTGCTCGTGACCAGCGCAAAAAGCGCCGAACTCATCAAACATGCCTCCAATGCGTTTCTCGCCCTGAAGATTTCATTCATCAATGCCGTCGCCAATGTCTGCGAGGCGGTCGACGCCGACATCGAGGAGGTGGCTAGCGGTATTGGGGCAGATTCCCGCATTGGGAACCGGTTCTTGCGTGCAGGGATCGGGTATGGCGGCTCATGCTTCCCCAAGGATGTCGCAGCGTTTCGGTCCGTCGCCCGCGAGTGCGGCTACGAATTTCCCATGCTGGACGAAATCGTCCGAGTCAATGAGGACCAGCGAAAGCGCTTCTTGAAGAAAGTTCGTACGGCACTATGGACGTTGCGGGGGAAGCGTCTTGCTGTTCTTGGCCTCGCATATAAAGGAGGTACCGATGACATCCGGGAATCGCCCGCCGTGGACGTTGTGTGCTCACTACTGCACGAGCAGTGCGCGATCGTGGCTTACGATCCGGCAGCGATGGAACGTGCACGTGCTGTACTGACGGGTGACATTACCTATGCAGCCAGTCCTTACGAGGCAGCGACTGGCGCCGATGCTCTTATCATCCTGACGGATTGGGAAGAGTTCGGCGCGCTCGATCTGGATCGCATCAAAGCATTGTTGAGATATCCAATCGTTGTGGACGGGCGCAACCTTTACAGCCGGGAAAACATGCACAAGCATGGATTTCTCTATGTCAGCATGGGTCGGCCGGCAGCCGAACTGGAAAAACACTCCAGTTCTGTTTTGAAACTAAACGCCCGCTCGGAATCCTAAATGTCAGGCTTACAAACGCGAAATTCTCTCCGCATTATGGTCACCGGGGCCGCAGGATTCCTCGGCTCGCATCTTTGCGACGCTTTGGTGGCCGAAGGCCAAACCGTAGTAGGGGTTGATAATCTGCTCACGGGAAATCTCCGCAATCTCGAACACCTGAAAAAAGAGCCGAAGTTCAAATTTCTGCAGCAGGACATCTGCAAATCGTTCGATCCGGGACCTGTGGATTACATCTTTGACTTCGCATCGCCGGCAAGTCCCGTGGACTACATGGAGCATGGAGTAGAGACCTTGCAGGTAGGATCGTTGGGAGTTTTCAACCTGCTGGAACTCGCGCGCAAGCACCGCGCCACTTTTTTCCTGGCTTCCACGTCAGAATGCTATGGCGATCCCCTCGAACATCCCCAGAAAGAGAGCTACTGGGGACACGTGAATCCGGTAGGTCCCCGCTCGGTTTACGACGAAGCCAAACGTTTCGCCGAGGCGACTACGACCGCATACCGGCGTTACCACAAAGTCGACGTGCGCATCGTGCGCATCTTCAACACTTATGGTCCGCGCCTGCAGATGAACGATGGTCGCGTGATCTCGAATTTCATGAAACAGGCTTTGAGGGGAGAAGATCTCACGGTTTACGGTGATGGCAGTCAGACGCGCAGCTTCTGCTACGTGAGCGACGAAATCGAGGGCATCCTGAAGCTGGCATGGTCAAGCGAGCAGGAGCCGACGAACATCGGTAATCCGGGAGAGTTCACGATTCTCGAATGTGCGCGCGAGGTACTGCGCGTAACGAATTCGAAAAGTGGAATCAAAAACCTCCCGTTGCCACAGGATGATCCCAAGCAACGCCGTCCTGATATTACGAAAGCTCGTAAGCTGCTGGGATGGGAGCCGAAGATCGATTTGGCCAACGGCCTGCATTTGTCGCTCGACTACTTCCGCGCCGAAGTAGAAGCGGAACACACGGTCAGCAGCCACAGCGCATAATCATGCAATCCACTCGGAACGACCTGAATTCAATCGCTGCGCGCGTCCTCAAAGATGCACCTGCAGAAGAAGCTGTGGTGCTCGCGTGGCCCTTAGCATGTGGATCGGCGGTGGCGGGGAGAACTCAGGCTTTCGCTTACCAGGATGGGATTTTGCGTGTTAGGGTTCCAGACCGGAGCTGGCAATCGCAGCTCGAAGACTTCTCCCCTCACTATAAAGCGAAGATCTTGGGGTTAACCGGCCTAACCGTTGAACGCATTCGATACGATTTCGAAGATGAAGATCACGCAAAAAGACGTTGAATATGTCGCGGCTCTGGCCAACCTGCAGCTCTCACCCGCCGAGCGGGAGCGCATGGAAAAAGATCTGAATTCGATTCTCGATTACATCGACATGCTTTCCGAGGTCGATACCAGCAACGTAGATCCAATGGCGCAGGTGCAGAGCGTTTCTGGAAATGGGAGTGTAACCCCTCCGCTGCGCGCAGACGAGTTGCGGCCTTCTCTGCCGCGCGAAGTGGCTCTGAGGAATGCTCCGCAGAGCGATGGGACGTTTTTCCGCGTGCCCAAAGTAATCGAACGCTAGGCTATGGCTGACGACCTCGATCTGAATCTGCTCACCCTCAGTTCTGCCCGCATTGCAGTGCAGGAGCGCCAGACTACTGCCGTCGCTCTGATCGAGAAGTTCTACGAGAAAATCGATAGCGAAGATCGGAAACCCGGTCAGACCAATGCGTATCTGAATCTGACTCGCGAGCGAGCGATTGCGCAGGCGCAGAAGCTCGATAGGATCGCCGATGCGGGCGATCCGCTTCCGCCGCTCGGCGGCGTTCCCATTGCGGTAAAAGACGTGATCGTGACTTCGGGAGTGCGGACGACCGCAGGCTCAAAGATTCTCGGCGACTACATCCCGCCGTATGATGCCACTGCCGTCTCTCGCCTTGAGAAGGCGGGAGCGATCATTCTGGGAAAGCTCAACTGTGATGAATTCGCGATGGGATCGTCGAATGAGAACTCTGCGTGGGGTCCGGTGCGCAACCCGCGCGACCCAAGCCGCGTGCCCGGAGGATCGAGCGGAGGCTCAGCGGCTTCTGTGGCCGCAGGTACCGCAGTTGCTAGCCTCGGATCGGATACCGGAGGTTCAATCCGTCAGCCTGCCGCATTCTGCGGAGTAGTTGGACTTATGCCGACGTATGGACGGATTTCACGTTATGGGCTTATCGCCTTCGGTTCGTCACTAGACCACATTGGACCTCTGACGAAATCGGTGAAGGACTCGGCGATCCTGCTGCGTCACATGGCGGGACATGACGCAATGGATACAACATCTTCCATCGCGGAAGTTCCCGATTACGAACAGGAGATCGGCAAGCCAGTTCGCGGGCTGCGCATTGGAGTCCCGAAAGAGTACTTTCCAGCGGCGCTGGACTCGGCCGTTGGCGCTGCCGTGCAGAGCGGAATCGATCTGCTGGCCAAAGCCGGATGCGAGGTGAAGTCGATTTCGCTTCCGCATACGAAATACGCCATCCCCGCGTACTACATTATCGCTACAGCGGAAGCTTCGTCGAACCTCGCGCGCTATGATGGCGCTCGCTATGGATACCGATCCCGCAATGGGAAGACACTCTCTGATATGTACCGGCTCAGCCGCGAGGAAGCGTTTGGGCCCGAGGTCAAGCGACGTATCATGCTCGGCACTTACGCATTGAGCGCCGGCTATTACGACGCGTATTACTTGAAAGCGCAAAAAGTCCGCGCTCTCATTGCGAGGGACTTCTTCGAAGCGTTCAAAGAAGTTGATGCGATCGTCACGCCCACGACTCCAAGTCCCGCATTCAAGATTGGAGAGAAATCTGACGATCCATTGGCCATGTATTTGGCCGATATCTTTACCGTCACCGCTTCACTTGCGGGAATCCCAGGCATTTCGGTGCCGTGCGGCGAGTCTGCCAACGGTCTGCCCATTGGAATGCAGGTTCTCGGGCGTCATTTCGAAGAGGGCACTATTCTGCGCCTCGGCCATGCCTTTGAGCACGCTCGTGCTACCTCGCTAGCGTGATGGAGATGAATCGAAGCGCGTCGTGGCGCATCTTATCTGGTTGGGATTTTCATGTCTGAAAAGATTCGTAAGAGCGACGCCGATTGGCGGTCGCAACTGACCGATGACCAATTCCGAGTGACGCGCCAGCGTGGAACCGAGCCGCCATTTACAGGAAAGTACAACACGGAGAAGCGGTCCGGGACTTACACGTGCGTGTGCTGCGGCCAGGAGCTGTTCAGCTCCGATGCGAAGTATGAATCCGGGAGCGGGTGGCCCAGTTTCTATCAGCCGATACAGCAGGACAGCGTCGCAACAAAAGAAGACAACGAACACGGCATGCGCCGCGTTGAAGTACTGTGCAGCCGTTGTGACGCTCATCTCGGTCATGTCTTTCCGGATGGACCGCGTCCGACAGGACTGCGCTATTGTATGAACTCCGCCTCGCTGGAGTTGAAGCCCAAGGGTTAGGCTTTGCCTTTTTGTCATGCCGAACGCCTGTCGTTGGCGTGAAGGATCCCTACCGACTGTACAGTGCTGCCACGGTCATACGACTCTTTAGGGATTCCTCTCTCCTGCTCACGCGAAAAACCCGCGTGAGCATGCGCTCGGAATGACAGAGCACTGAGACTTCGGCGCATAACGACCCTCCGTCTCTCTGGCTATTCGCGTCCATTCACGTTGCTGGCGCATCTCATAACTTTCGTCCGAAATGGCGAGTGCTACCCAAACTCTCGATCGCAGTTCGGCTGGCGCGTGGAATGAAGTGAATCCATGGCTGGTAGCAATCGCGGTGATGACCAGCACCTTCATGGAAGTGCTGGATACGACCGTCGTCAACGTATCGTTGCCGCACATCGCTGGAAGTCTCTCGGCCACACCAGACGAAGCCACTTGGGCGCTAACTTCTTACCTCGTCGCTAACGCGATCATTCTGCCCATGACGGGCTGGCTCGCGAACTTCTTTGGCCGCAAGCGTCTGCTGCTGTTTTCGGTTGTGGGATTCACAGCGTCATCTTTCCTGTGCGGACTCGCGCCGACATTGCCGCTGCTCATCGTCTTTCGATGTATACAAGGCGCGTGTGGAGGCGGATTGCAGCCGCTCTCGCAGGCGATTTTGATGGAAGTCTTTCCTCCACAGGATCGCGGCAAAGCAATGGGCTTCTGGGGACTTGGAATCGTCGTGGCGCCAATGCTAGGTCCGGTGCTCGGCGGGTGGCTGACCGATAGCTATAGCTGGCGCTGGGTCTTCTATATCAACGTGCCCATCGGAATCATCGCGGTCTTCCTGACGACGATTTTCGTTTTCGATCCTCCATACATCAAGCGAACCACCAGCAAGATCGATTTTTGGGGCATGGGATATCTCGCGCTCGGGATCGCCTGTCTGCAAATCATGCTCGACAAAGGCCAGGAGGAAGACTGGTTCGGCTCCAACTTCATTCTCACTCTTTGCGTGCTGGCGGCCATCGGGCTTGTGGCGTTCATCATCCGGGAGCTGACAACCGAACATCCGATTGTGGACCTGTCGGTGTTCAAGATTCGCACATACGCAACCGGTGTATTTCTGATGACCGTTTTGGGATTCGTCCTTTACGGCAGCACGGTGCTCATTCCTCTTCTCCTACAGACGCTGCTTGGATATCCCGCACTGCAGGCCGGAATCGCGATGCTGCCGCGCGGTCTCGGTTCCTTCATCGCCATGCCTGTGATTGGAGCGATGATGGCGAAAGTGAAGCCGCGTTATCTGCTCGTGTGCGGAATTCTGTTGGGGAGCTTCGCCATGTTCCGGCTGTCACACCTGAATATGAACGTGGGGTTTTGGAACTTCTTCTGGGCGCTCATCTGGCAGGGTGTCGGAATGGGATGCATCTTCATTCCGCTCACGACGATCACCAACGATCCAATCCCGGTCGAGCGAATGGGCAATGCGACGAGCTTATTCAATCTGATGCGCAACATCGGCGCCAGCATCGGAATCTCGATGGTCACTGCGATTCAAACTCGCCATTCGCAGATACACGTGAACAACCTGACTTCGCGCGTGACACCCAGCAATCTTCAGGCGCAGGGACTGGTGAATGGAATGACCGGCGCGTTCACATCACAGGCAGGAGTTGATCCGGCAACTGCACACCACATGGCGAGCGGAATGCTCGAAAACATCATCCGCCAACAGGCAGCCATCATGAGCTTTAACGATGTTTTCTGGCTGCTTGGACTTATTTTTCTGCTGATGTTGCCGCTGATTCTTCTGTTGCGTCCGCCGAAGAAGAAAGGCGGCAGCGTAATGATGCACTAGTTTGCTCTTGTCTTGTCATTCCGAACGCCTGCCTTTGGCGTGAGGAATCCCTACGAACTTCCAAAGTGCTCCTCTGGTTCGTACAAATTCGTAGGGATTTCTCACTCCGGCTCACGCGAACGACTCGCGTGAGCTTGCGTTCGGAATGACAGAAAGGAAAAACTTACCAGCGCGGTCCGCGTCCTCCGCGATCACGATCGCGGTCGCCGCCGCGATTGCCTCCGCGTCCGCCACCACCGCCAGGACGTCCACCGCCGAACGAACGACCACCGCCGCCGCGGGAATCTCCTCGCTCGGTGCGCGGACGCGCTTCGTTCACCGTCAGAGAGCGGCCTCCCAGATCGGTTCCGTTCAGCGCAGTGATCGCGGCATTGGCCTGCGTGCCGTCCGCCATCTCCACGAACCCGAATCCGCGCAAACGTCCGCTGAATTGATCGCGGATTAAGTTCACTTCTCCCACAGTTCCATATTTTCCAAACGCCTGTCTCAGATCGTCTTCGGTAGCGCTGAAGGGCAGATTGCCAACGTAGATGTTCAAGGCTTAGAGGTCCTTTCGAAGATCTCGGCTTGCAAGTTCATCAACTTCTAGGAGCCGGTAAAACACCAAACCCAGGCGGGAGCGCTCGCGAAGCAGGTTTTCTGTCGGCAGGGCAACTGCATAGAGCTTGGACGCTCTAACTCTACTCCTATGTCAGGTTTCGTGCTACTCGGGAGCGCGCGAAGAAGTGAACATAGGAGCAATTTCTCACCACGGAGCCACAGAGAGCACGGGAGAAAGGACCTGCGGCCGCCCTCGGCCGGGTTCCAGTCATGAGTTCGTACTCCGCGCTAACAATGAACACTGCGGTTCTGGCATCGGAACCAACCCGCGCGAGGGCGCGCGGGCCCCGACGGGGCAACAATGGAGCGTCAGTATTTGGCAGGCAGATTTACCACTGGTAATCTTGCCGTCTTTGGAATCCTGGGCTACGCTGCGCCGAGTGAGCGATCCCACTCTAACGCGCGAGACCATCTACGACGGTCCTGAAATCACGCGTCCGACGAGCGTGGTGATCGACCCTGCTTCCGATGACCTAGTACAAGTCGAACGCGATATCGATGGTTTTGTCGCTCACGTTTTCGCCAGAATCGCAGCGGCGTTCCTGATCTCAGCGTTTTTTGCCAGCTATTCGGATCGGCTAACGGATAACGTAGCTCTCACCGTGAGCAGCCAGGCTCTGTTCCTCCTGATTGGAGGCATGCTGGCGCTTGCTGTGGTGGTGTCGCGTAAAGTGGCCGATCTTCCAATCAGTGTTGCGACGGCAACCCTGGTCGGATATGCAGCGCTGCAAGGGATCCTGTTTGGACTGGCATTTCGAACTGCATATGGCTGCTCGTTTGCTCCGGGATACGTGAGCATCGCGGTTGTGTTTGGGCTGCTGTGCGTTTTTGGAACCCGGTCCGGTCGGGATCTGACGGGCTTCGCGCCATTGTTCGCTGGGTCGATCACGGCGTTTGTCGTCGCGCTCTGCTCGATCTTTCTGTGGGACCAAAAGGCTGTGGCCGCGCTGGCCGCATGCGTGCAGTGCTGGCTGACGCTCGCACTCGTCGGCTACCATCGCGATTTCATCCGCGATCTGCCGTCGAGTTTCGAGAATGATCCGAAGTGGCAGAAGGCTGCCGTGATCGGAGCCCTGCAGATTTACCTGGATGTCGTAATCATTCTCATCATCATCATGCAGGCACGCTGGCTGTCGGAACTCACCGAAGATCAGCAGCGCCAACGCAAACGCTCCTTGTTTTAGAGCTCGCCGGCAACCAAACTTTTCTTCACGATTCAGTCCCAAACTGCGATATAACTGTCCCGCTATCGCCGAACAATCAGCCTTTTCGCCTCTGGCTCTCAACGCCAGAGCTGTCCAAGGAGGACCATGAGTTCCGCTTCACTTTCCCCTGTCGCCCCGGTATCGCCCCAGGAGCCAGCCCTTTCAGAACCACAGCGGTTGATCAACGTGTTTGTTGCGCCGCAAAGCACATTTGCGGATCTTCGCCGTAAAGCGAGCTGGTGGGTGCCGTTTGTACTGAGCTGCATCTTCGCGTATGGCCTGATCTTCACCGTCGATAAGCAAGTCGGGTTCGAGCGGGTCACTGAAAATCAAATCAAGCTCAACCCGAAAGCTTCGGAGCGCCTCGACCAACTTTCACCTGACCAGCGCGCGCGCCAGATGGACATTTCGGTGAAGGTCACCAAAGC
>DATEKE010000387.1:0-2575 GCA_035277605.1 Terriglobales bacterium
CGACAACGGACAAAAGGTCGGCAATGCCACTATGCGCGCGATTGAGTACATTCATCGCAACAAGATGTACGTAGTCGGCGGATTGATCGTTGGCAATCCCGGCGACACGCGCGAATCAGTGGAAGCGAACCTGCGCTTTGCCCGGCGATATATCGATTGGCCATACATTCAACATCCCACGCCCTATCCCGGCACTCCCATGACGGTAGATTTTCGTGAGCGCAATCTCATCATTAATGAACGCGTTGAGGAATACGACGGAACCACAGCCGTCGTGCGCTCAGAGAAATTGCCGGCGGAAGAGATCGAATTCCTGCGCTGGCGCGCGGAGCGCTGGATGAAGCTGTCGCATTTCCCCATTGCACTCGTGCGCAATCCCAAATTTGTGCTGAAGCAGGGAATGAAGATGCTGTTGCACACCTTCAGAGGCTGCACCTGGCGAACTCTGTTTGGCCTCGAAGATGAACGCAAGGCCTTCGAGCGCTACAGGGCTATCCGAATGCAGGAACGCGTGTACATGTGACGATTGGCCGAGCGCAACAGAACCGGCGCCGGTGCCGGGGTCCCCGATAGACGCCGGTGTTGCGGCTGTTGGGGTGGAGGTAGGCGCTGGGTCGGAGATGGCCGAATGGCCAACTCCGAGTGGCACGAGTATGGTGGAATTATCGAGAGCGCAGCCGCAAACTGCGGCTGCCCCAGCGGCTACCGCCGCCGGTTCTGTTGAAATTTCCTTTCCGGCAGGTCACAATATCCACAACCCCTATGTCTCAAATCCTCATGGTCGAAGACCTCGACAGCGACGTGCGCGAACTGCAAGCTGCTTTGCGCGAACTCGGCGATTTTGAGCTGCGCACTTTCCGGGCTGCCTCCCAGGCCGTCGAACATCTCTCTGCGACCTTCGAAGGCGGCAGCGAGAAGCCGAAGCTCATCATCGTTGACCTGAATCTGCCGAATTCAAGCGGCTACGAGCTCCTCAGGTACTACCACTCGCATCCTAACTGCCACGAAATTCCACTGGTGGTTTGGTCGGTTATGGATGGTGAAACCGACCAGAAGCTGACCACATGGATGGGAGCGAAGAAGCTCATCTCTAAGAACAGCGGACCGACAACGTTGAAGAAGTCACTCGCTGCTTTTCTTACGCCGGAAGCAAACAGAAAATCGGCGCAACTCGGCTAAGCTCCCGCAAGTCACTGATGTTGCTGGACGAAAGCCTCTTCTTGCACCAAATCTCCCGCGAACGACGGAGCAAAATACCGGCGGTCTTGTCCCTGTAAGTCACTGAATCTCCATTGAAATTTCCACACTTCTCGCCTTTGACTCCGGGGAGGATTTCTGGTTTCATTTCGGGAAACAAAGCAGCTGCGGCTGCGGGGGGGGCTTCCAAGCTGCCGAAGCCAGCGGAAAGAGCGACCGCCAACGGAAATCCCCGGTTGTTAGGAAGTGATCCGCAAGATGTGCCGGATCAACCAAGGTCAATCCGCAATATCTTGGGTATTCCATATCAAAAAAAGCGGATTATCCGGAGCTAAGTCTTTTGCATGACGGATTTTGCCAAAAAGGGGGGAGGGGTACTGGGAACGTAAAATCAGCTATTTGCTTATAATCGCTGTTTTGCCTCAACGCGCCACGCGCGACAGAGGGCTAACACCTTGCGCACGTTCCGGGGGTCTTCATGAGCAAACTCGCAGATATTCTTCAGAAGAACGAGTCCGATTTGCTGTCCGACTGGATGAACGAGCAGCTTGCGGCCGTGCGTCGCCGCGATCTGATGAACGACGTCGATTTGCAGACTCAATCGTCCGAATTGTTGCGAGCCATTACCCAGGCAGCGAAGAACGGCAACGTTACCGAGCTCTCGCGCAGTGAATGGACGCCGGTACGCGATCGCCTCACGGATATCTCGGCTTCACGTGCGAAGCAGGGATTCAGTCCTTCCGAAACCGCGACGTTTGTCTTTTCACTCAAGCAGCCGCTGTTTAAGCGCTTGCGAAGCGACTTATCAAAGGATCCCGAGGCGTTGTTCTCCGAGATTTGGAACGCAAACTCGATGATTGACAAGCTCGGGCTGATGACGACCGAAGCTTATGTGAAAACCAAGGAGCAACTGATCGCGAAGCAAGCCGAAGAGATGCTGGAGCTCTCCACTCCGGTGGTGAAGCTCTGGCAGGGAATTGTCGCAATTCCTCTTATCGGCACGCTCGACAGTAATCGCACGCAGGTGGTGATGGAATCGCTGCTGAGCACGATCGTGGCGACGAACTCAAAGGTCGCGATTATCGACATTACCGGCGTGCCTGCCGTGGACACGCTGGTTGCACAACATCTGCTCAAGACAATCACTGCGGCCAAGCTCATGGGCGCGGAGTGCATCCTCAGCGGGATTCGTCCGCAGATCGCGCAGACCATCGTTCACCTGGGGATCAATCTCACCGACGTTATTACGAAAGCCTCGCTTGCAGATGCATTGGCTCTCGCTCTACAGAAGACCGGCAAAACCGTGGTAAAGGTTGATCGCGTGAATCAAAAGCCCGGTGAGAGCAAAGAAGGAGTCGAAGACAAGCTCGCGGAAAAG
>DATEKE010000388.1:0-2535 GCA_035277605.1 Terriglobales bacterium
TAAATATCTTCCTGGTCCCAGAGGCTGTCCACCAGCATTACGGGAACTTTCAGTGGCTGAGCGGCGAGAATTTTGTCCATGGCCTGTTCGCGCCAAAAGTTGTCGTACGTGGGGTGCGCGAGAAGCTTGCGCCAGAAGCCCATCTGCTCGAGACCGTGACTGCGGCCCAGTTCACCCGCTGAACCTGCAGCGAGAAATTCGGTGTAGTCGTCGAAGTGGCTGCGCCACCATTTCGCGTCGTTCTTGCGCGTGCCCTCCTGCTCGTAGATGTACGGAATGTTCTGCTCGCGGAAGGCTCCGTTGTGGAACCAGTCGTCGCCCATCCAGCCGTCTACCATCGGATTCATCGGCACCGAAACCTTCAGCGCCGGATGCGGATTCACCAGCGCCATGAGCGGGAGAAATCCGTCGTAAGAAATTCCCAGAATGCCAACTTTGCCGTTCGTTTCGGGAATGTTCTTTACCAGCCAGTCGATGGTGTCGTAAGTATCGGTGGAGTGATCGACGGGTGTCGGATTCAGCGGCCCGTGGAGCGGACGTGTCATCACGTAGTCGCCTTCGGAGTCGTACTTGCCGCGAATGTCCTGCACCACGCGGATGTATCCGCCGTCGAGGATCACATCCACGGCATTGTCATAGCCGTTGATGATTGGCCCCATATGCGAGCTGTGCGCGTAGCTGGTAAGCGCCGTCGCGTCATACGGAGTTCGCGTGAGCAGAATCGGCGCGTTCTTCGCGCCTTTAGGAATGAGAATCACCGTGTGAAGCTTCACGCCATCGCGCATGGGAATCATCACCTCGCGACGCGTGTAGTCCCAGGTTTCGGTCGCGGGCTTGAGCTCAGTAGGAGTTTCGCTGGGCAGATCGGGATATTGCGCCGTTTGCGCGCGCAGCGGCAGTAGCGAAGACCCAATCAGAAGAACGAAAAATACGCTTCGTCGGAAAGCACCAATAAGTTTGTTCATGGCTGGAAGGAGGTATTGAACACGGGCGCGCAGCAAAGGTCAATGCCGGGACGATTGGTAACAGAACCGGCGCCGGTAGGCGGTGGGCCGGTGATCGGCGTGAAGCCGATCGCCGGGGGGACTAGAAGGCCTTCGTCATTGCGAAATTCACAGAGCCAACCATGCGCAGCCGCAAACACACGCGGCTGCCCCACCGCCTACCGGCGGCGGTTCTGTTGCGGTTCTGTTGACCTCAGGCGACAATACGCCTATGGCCGCTCCCATCGTTCATGCCGGACTGGAGGTTCTCTACACTCGCGATCAGATCGCGCGACGTGTGGCGGAAATGGGCGAGGAGATCTCGCGTGATTTTGCCGGACAAAAGGTTGTGCTGGTCGGCGTACTCAAGGGAGCCACCATCTTCCTCGCTGACCTGGCCCGCTGCATCAGCCTCGATGCGACCTTCGACTTTCTCTCCACTTCGAGCTATGGCAAAGGCCATCAGCAGAGCGGCGAAGTCAAACTGCTCAAAGACGTCGATCATTCCGTCGAAGGGCAAAACATCATTTTGGTGGAAGACATCCTCGACACGGGCCTTACTCTTACGTATCTGCGCAGAGTGCTCGGGGCACATCAACCGAAGTCCCTCAAGATCGCGGCTCTGCTCGACAAACCCGCGCGCCGTATTCAGAAGATTGAGGGCGACTACATCGGCTTCACCATTCCCAACAAGTTCGTCGTTGGATACGGACTGGACTATGCCGAACGTTACCGCAACCTGCCCGACATCTGCGTGATTCCCCCGAGTGCATTGGGAGACGAGTGAGTTAAAATCGGCCTATCAGTCATGGCGATCGAGATTTCCGAAGCTCCATCTGTTGTGGGGTCTGTGGCGCAAGACTGGAAGCTACTTGCTTCTCGCATCAACTCTCGCCTCGTCAAAGCAGACGCCACTTACGCCAGCATCGAACAACTTTGTACGGAAGCCGGTAATAGCGGCTGCCATTCAGTCGTCGTCAGTCCTGCTCACATCGGCTTGTGTGCTTCTCTGCTCTCCGGCATGCCGGTAAGGATTGGCACTCTCATCGGTTTTCCCTACGGAGCCAGCACGACGACAACGAAACGGTATGAAGCTCTCGACGCCCTCAGACTAGGAGCGAGCAATCTCGAGCTGATCATGAACGTGAGTGCGCTCAAGTCGGGCGATCGAGTTCGGGTCGAAACGGAAATGCGAGCGCTGGCAGAACTTGCCCACGACAACGGCGCCTCGCTGCATGTCAGCATTGAAGTCGCGCTTTTATCTCTCGAAGAAAAAATCCTTGCTTGCCAGCTCGCAGTCGCAGCAGGCAGCGATGGCGTAAGTTCGGGAACTGGTTTCATCGGTGTCGCTTCCCTGCCCTCAGACATTTCGCTGATGCGAGGTGTGGTTGGTGCCAAGCTCGACGTAGCGGCTTGCGATGGAGTCGACACACTCGAAGATGTGCTTTCCACTATGGAAGCCGGTGCTAACCGCATCACCACCAATTCCGCACCCGCGATCCTCGAAGCCGCACAAAAGCAATAACATCGAACAGCCCTATTCACCACGGAG
>DATEKE010000389.1:0-3123 GCA_035277605.1 Terriglobales bacterium
CGTTCTCCGCCCTGCTTGATCTCGTACAGAAGCAGCCGGCCATCGGAAGAGGCGCGCAGCGGCTTCACCGCGCCGTGAATTCCCTTCCCCAAGGTGGACGGATCGATCAGGAGATGGTCTTCGCCTTCGGCTCCCTCACGCATGTAAATCGAGGGCTGTTCCTGATCGGCCGCGCGCTTGCGGAAGAAATATCGGTTCCCTGCCTTGAGGATCCCGTCGTGTGTCTCAACCGCAAGAAACGATCGAATGCGGTTCCGAATCTCCTCGCGTCCAGGAATGCTGTCGAGATACGCTCGCGCATAGCGGGTCTGCGTCTCAATCCACGCGCGTGTGCGTGGCGAGTTCTGATCCTCAAGCCAGCGATAAGGATCGGTGATCGCCACACCATGAAGCACATCGGTGACCGGCTCAACGGGCGAAACAGGCGGCGCAAACGTCAGCTCAGGCACGGTTCGCTCCTTTCCACCAACTGGACTGCTTCGCGATACATGCGGCGAGTAAGGCTGCGGAAGTACGCGACGAGAGTGGAACTGCTGTTGATATCGACCGTGCGCCAAGTGTCGTTAGACACCGCAAACGCGAAGACTGCGAGCAACGGAGCGAGCGCGAGCGCGCGCCGCAGGTCCTCGGGCGAATGGAAAGCATTCCACGGCTGCAGGTAAGCGGATGCGAGCCGTTCCGCCGCGGCCCGTTGCTCGACGCCCGACCGCGTCATGTACACCCGCAGATATTCGAAGGTGAGCAGCGGATTCATAACGCAGCCCTCCGCCCAGTCGAGAAATACGCATCGCTCGTTTGACACGATAATGTTGCCGGGATTGCAATCCGTGTGACCCACCGTGTCCGGCAGCCCAAGATTTTCGAGAAGGCCACAGGATTCCTTGAGGGCTTGAGCAAGAATTGCGAGTTCGGATGGTGCGAGTGGTGCCGGGTCCTGCTTCGCTTGCACGGCCATGAATTCGCTCATGCGGCCAATGAACGGATCGATTCGCTCGATAAGTACGGGGCCACGGAGGTCCCTTAACTGCGCCTGAAGCAGCTCGTCTATCTGCTCGATGGATTCGATCTGAAACTCGGCCAAATCGCTGGCAACACGCTCCCACTCTCGAAAACCGGCGGCTTCGTCGAGAGACACGCCGGTTACATCCGCTGCGAGCCAGCCGTTCCACTCCTGGTGAATCCCGAAGATCGCAGGAATATGACGAGGGAAGAGCCGAGCGAGTCCAGCTGTGATCGGTAGTTCACGAGAGTTCGGTTCACCTGTCGCTTTGAACCAGGCTGCTCCTTCCCCGACGTCCAGTCGAATGAGCGCGAAAGTCGGACTCGCATTTAATTGCCGAAACGTCCCTGTCAGCCGTATGCCGAGCGGCATGAGCTGTTCATTCGTCCACGCAAACAGATCTCTCATCCAGCCGGGTCGAGAAAAAGGGCCGCGTTTTTGGCCTGTTGCGTATGCGGACATTTCCGCGAGTGCGGTCCTGACGGCCGCCGCATCGGCCAGGCCGCAATACTCTGCTGCGGCAGAGGAAGGCATCCAGCTGGCTTCAGGCGGCGGGGCGGCATTCTGTTTGACCGACTCCATTACAGCGAATGAGCACGGTTCAGGCTGGCTGCTTTCGGCATCGCGCGAGCAGAATAAGCAATACGTCTCAATTCCCCACACACGAGCCGCTTCTGAATTGAGCTGTTCCGCGATCCGTTGGTGTCGCTCGATTTCGACCAGAGGAAGGGTCCACGTTCGACCTCGAGGAACGAGAAGAATCTCCGAAGCACTTCGCCGTGTAATGATCAGGCGGTAGGTGTCAGCGGGTTGTCGGAGCGGACGCATTGAAATTCCGGTTGTCGCTGCTCCCTATCCGGCGTTTGCCGGCCGACCAGGCTGAAGAAGGTGATGCTTCTGCAGCGTTTCGATGAACTCACGCACATCGGCGCGGACCATGTCTTGGTTGACTCCATAATCGCGGCTGATTTCATCCGCGATTCGGGATTCGTCATATCCCCGCCGCATTAATTCGAGGATTTTTGCCCCGACCAAGTTCAGACAGAACATTTGGCCGTGATGAACATCGAGCAGGACTGCGCCATCAGGTGTCTCGGCGCTTCGGATTGTGTCAGGTACACGAAACATAAAATCGGACCCTTTTCTTCGTCCCCTGTCCGGCGTAGGCCACTGTTACACGCTGTCCGACCTGGTTCCAGCAAATCGCGCAAGTGTTCGGAAATGCGCCATGTTAGTTTGCAAATTGATGGACTCCTTGGAAATAAGCGGAGCCCCTGCGCCGCATACGCTGAGCGTCTGTTCGCATATCTGACATACGTTGCCGGAGAGCGAGCATGTGTCAGAGAAATGCCAGACCATAGCGGCTAGCGATCTAGACAGGCGGTGACAAAGAGGGAGGTGCGAGATTCGAGAGCTGTCGGTTGTGCGCGTAACTAGCGGCCCTACGTGGCCCTAAATGAGAGGACAACACTCACTATGGGCGCATCATGCGTCCGTTCCACAGCATACGCGAGTTACGCTAAGAGGATCGCAAAGGCGGCGACGATCGCGAGTGTCACGCTAACTGCGATCCAAGCGCCGATCGGAATTCGGACTCGTCGCACCATCGCTCGCCTATAATGGGGCACTAGCCGCTGGGTCCGAAATGGTACAACGTCTACAGGAGTTCGCTGGTTCAATCCCACAGAACTGGGCACCATACCTGGATCTTCAGCACGACCTTCGGGCAGGAGAATGACGGGCTGCATCGATCCCTCCACCTAAGATATTCATGCTCTCACGGATAGGGCGTAAGGTAGTCTCGCGTTCTGCACGCGTCAATAGCGAAGAAGTTCAACAAAACGGGCAGCTGTGTCCAAAACACCATGCGCCAAAATGAAACAGTCTCCTCCTTCGTTTTGCCGGGACGGGAGTCGACCAGAAAACTGCCAGATCCGACGCTGGCGCGGTCGCGCCCCCAGCCATGTACATCCAAACCGTCTGAACGCACCCGTGCGCAATTCCGCGAAAACGGACTCGCACAGCTGCGAATTCACCTGCGATCTAAGCACCTGCCAATCAGACAAGCCGTCTGAAAACTGCCGTCACTTGTCCGATGATCTCGGCATCAACTCCGTCAATCA
>DATEKE010000390.1:0-4209 GCA_035277605.1 Terriglobales bacterium
GGCACCGTCACTTACGTCGGCAAAGACATCGCCTATCACCTCTGGAAGTTCGGCCTGCTGGGTCGTGACTTCGGCTACGAACGCTTTTACCACTACCCAGATGGTCACGATTGCTGGATTTCCGCCGAGAGCGGCGCGGCCGACCATCCTCACTTTGGAGGTGTAAGCGAAATTTATAACGTAATCGACTCCCGACAATCCGATCCTCAGAACAACGTGATCGAAGCTTTGCGTGCGCTGGGCTACACCGAGCAGGCGTCGCACTACACGCATTTTTCTTACGAGATGGTCGCGCTAACCCCGCGCTGTGCATTGGAACTCGGGTATGACGTTCCCCCCGACGAGCAAAAGCGTTCTTATATCGAGGTATCAGGCCGAAGGGGTTTCGGCGTGAAAGCCGACGATCTGCTGGATGCGCTGATCGCTTCAGCGAACACAGAAGTTGACGCTCGCCATCCGGAAATTGCAAGTGACGGGCGCAAGCTCATTGCGACGCAGATCGCCATTGGTGCTTTGCGTTATTTCATGTTGAAGTTCACCAAGAACGCCGTGATCGCGTTCGATTTCAAAGATGCGCTGAGTTTTGAAGGAGAAACCGGCCCCTACGTGCAGTATGCGATCGTGCGCGCTTCCAATATCTTCCGAAAGGGAGAAACGACTCCCGAACAGTCTCTGAATTTCTCCGAGGAATTCCCGGGTTTCCTGAATCGGGAAGATGATATCTGGGAGCTGTGGCTCACGGCGGGAAAACTGTCATTAATGGTCGATCAATGCATCTCGACCACCGAGCCGGCATATCTGGCGAAGTTCGCTTTTCAGCTCGCGCAAATGTTCAACAATTTTTACCACCGTCACCACGTCCTCACCGAAGAGAACGCGGCCAGAAAGGCTCTCCTCCTGGCGACGGCGGCAGTGGTGCGACGAGAGCTGATCAGGACGCTTGCGATTCTCGGAATCGAAGCGCCGGAAGTGATGTAGCTAGGGACAGGGTACTTGGCCGGGGTTAACACGAAGGTCACGAAGTCTGAACATCAAGGTCACGGAGAAACTCTGAACCCTCGTGAAGTTTGTGTGCAACCTTCGTGACCTCCGTGTTAACCCCGGGCCCCAGCGAAAGCGATTTGCGGTTTCCTGTTCCCTGTCCCCTAAGCCGCCACCATTTCCCGTGGGCTCTGATCGACGTTCTTGCCGCCGCCGATCTTCTCCATCAGTTCATCCCAAGTTGAGACGACGTAATCGCGCTGCGGCAAACCTGCTCTTTGATCCGCAATCAGGAAAAGCTTCTGCGCGGGATCGCAATTCTTGATGTGATCGCAAAGTTCGATCGCCGAGGCGGAGTTTTCGACAACATTCACGACGATTAAGTCGAATGCGCCGGGCTTACAGCGGCCGCGCGCGTCGGGCATACGCAGCACTGGATACACCTTGTATCCCGCATTCTTCAAGGCCATGTTGCGATCTTTGCGGCGATAGCGATCCTTGTCTTCATCGACAACCAGCGCTCGGCGCTGCGGGGTGGAGGCCGTATTGTTCATTCTGTTCTCGAATTGCATAGTGTCCCTTGTGAGTGCGAAAGATTCCAGGGGTGTACTACTTTACAAATAGAGAGAAGCTGAAGGAGGACTGCGGGTTGCCGCGAGAAACTCACAATATTCGAGGTATTCGTCCATCGCGGAGGATGCAAGCAGGACCTCCTATAAGAATTACTTAGAATTTAGACGGACCGGGGTTAACCAGCTAAATAACCCTTTCCCTCACCTCGACCGAAGAGATCGTCCAAAGCACATTAACGATCCGCCGCATCCCTGCGCGCTTCTGTTTCTAGTACGTTCGTATTATTGCTGCCTCACTTGTTCACCATTACATTTTCGGAACTCTGAATTCCTACAAGTCGTCGAACGCTGCAACCGATTTTGGGTTTGCAGCGCTGCTGCAGACCTAAATGCTTTTTCGGAGACTCGACTCGATGCGTAAGTTGGTTTTGCTCCAGGCCCTTCTTGGGCTCGCGATCGGTGCATTCGGCCAGAGCAATTACGGCGTCATCACCGGGACCGTCACCGATGTGCAGCATCTGAGGGTCGCTACAGCGACGATCCAACTCAAGGCGGCAAGCACCGGCGCAGTACGTCGAGTAATCACCAATGAGCAAGGTCTGTTCGAAGCGCCGGCTTTGCTGCCTGACGACTACGAGATCACCACGGAAGCCCCAGGCTTTGCGCCGGCGATGCAGTCCGTCCGACTCGAAGTAGGACAAAAACTCGCAGTTGATGTAATGCTCAAAATCGGACCGGTGAGCGAGGGGGTGAAGGTCACGGCCGACAACGAAGTCCTGCACACGAAAGACGCGAGCGTCGGCGAAGTGATTGAGCCGAAATCAATCAAAGAGCTTCCTCTCAATGGCCGCATGCTGATCGATCTTGTGCTCACGGTGCCTGGTGCACACTTGGGCTTTGGCGCACAGTCAGGAACTACGAATCCTCTCTACTGGCGTCCCGGCCAGCGTTCGGCGGTGGTGATCGGAGGCAATCGTCCGAACGCAAATTACTTCTTGCTCGATGGCGCGACCAACACCGATCCAACCTTCAATACGCAGAACCTGAGCCCTTCTCCCGATGCAGTCAAAGAATTCCAGGTTCAAACCAGCAGTTACACAGCGGAAATGGGCGGCGCGGGCGGCGGACAGATCAACATCGTGACCCACTCCGGCTCCAATCAGTTCCACGGGACTCTTTATGAGTTCCATCGCAACGGTGCAATGGACGCCAGCACTTTCGGATCGATGGGCAACAATCATCTTGTCCAGAACAATTTCGGAGGCTCATTCGGCGGGCCGCTGGTGGGAAAGAGCACGTTCTTTTTCGTGAACTATGAAGGACTGCGTCTGGCGCAAACCGATGCGCAGATCTTGACCGTACCCACTCCGGATGAGATCCGCGGCGACTTCAGCATGAGCAGCACGAAAATCTTCGATCCGACCACTGCGGTCGCGAATCCGAACTACAATCCGAGCCTGCCCACAGGACCGACGAATTTTCCTTACACACGCAGTCAGTTCCCCAACAACCAAATCCCGTCGAACAGAATCGATCCGAAGCTCGAAGCCTTTCTGCTGCAGTACATTCCCGCGCCAAACATGATGATGCCGATGGGCGCTGCGGACTCGAACAACTATCTCGACCTGCGCAACGAAACCCATTTTCAGGATCAGGGCACGATGCGCATCGATCACAATTTCTCCAACGGCGATACGGTTTTTGCCCGTTACTCCGCCGGAAGCGAGAACGGATTCTCTCCGAGCAGCGGAACGACGTCGACGACTGAGAATCTTCCTGGCTTCGGCGCGAACTTTGACAATCTCTCGCAGCAGTCGACGCTCTCCTGGAATCGCATCGTCTCCAACACCAAGGTCAATACGGCGACGATCGCGATTTCGCGGTTGTCCATGGATCGCACCTCGCAGAACGATGGCGCGAGCGACATCGTTTCCCAACTTGGGATTCAGGGTATCGGCTTCGGCGGACCGCAGGCTTCCGGCGCTCCCTGGTTCGCGGTGCAGGGATATACGGGGATCGGCGACACCTTCGCTGCGACTCCGATGCACGCATGGGACACGATGATCGAAGGCCGCGACGCGTTCACCTGGCAGCACGGCCGGCATGGATTGAAGTTCGGCGGCGAGTATCACCGGTATATCTGGCCGATGTGGGGATTTTTCCAGAACCGCGGTTTTTACCAGTTCACGAACGGCTATACCACGCAGTTCGGATTCAACAACGGCAGCGGCTCCGGCCTGGCCAGTATGTTGCTCAACCTGCCTGCGGTGAAGCAGCGCCAGGCTGGCGTTCCGCAGATGAACCTGCGTGCGTGGGGAACGGCTGCCTTCGCGGAAGATAGCTGGCAATTGACTCCTACCACAACGATCAACATCGGATTGCGCTACGAATACACTGATCCTCTTTACGACCTGAAGACCACCAATACAAACCTGATTTTCCAGAATGGGACTCCGCAGGTCTTCATCGGAGGAGAGCAGGGATATCCAAAAGGCCTCATGTACGCGAGCAAGGTCAACTTCGCTCCGCGCTTTGGCATTGCTAAGAATTTGCCGCAACTGGGTCTCGTATTGCGCGGAGCGTACGGCATCTTCTACACGCCTGTCGATTTGAATACGTGGTGCAATCAGCGTCACAACGTGCCCTACGTCTTTCC
>DATEKE010000391.1:0-7532 GCA_035277605.1 Terriglobales bacterium
AACACCGCCGGCAATCGCGAGGACGAAAACAACATTATGGTCAACGGCATCAACCTGAACGATATGGCGAATGGCCAGCTGACCTTCCAGCCCTCGATCAACACCGTCTCCGAGTTCAAGATCGACAATTCAAGCTACAGCGCCGACGAAGGACGCAACTCGGGCTCGATCGTTCAGATCGCCACTCGTTCTGGTACCAATGCCTTCCACGGCGAAGTATTCGACTTCCTACGCAATGACTTTTTCGACGCACGCAACTTCTTTAACAAGAAGACGACGTCGAGCGGCGCGCCAAATCAGATGAGTCCGTTCAAACGCAACAATTTCGGCGCGGCTCTGGGTGGGCCAATTTGGAAGAATAAGACGTTCTTTTTCGGTAGCTATGAAGGCCTGCGGCAGAGACAAGGTCTCCCGGTGCAAACTACAGTGTTGAGCTCCACGGAAGCAGCGCAAGCGGCGGCGTCGGCGGATCCGACTACGAAGAAACTGGCCGCGCTTATTCCGGCTGCGAACAATGGAGCGAATGGATTCCTCGGGTCGGCAGTGGCCCCGGTCAACATCGACCAATGGACTGGAGACATTCAGCACAACCTGAGGGATAGCGATCGCCTGCACGGCTATTACGCATTCCAAAAAGACCTGCGCAAGGAGCCAACGCTGCAGGGCAATAACCTGCCAGGGTTTGGAGATACTCGGGCTTCGCATCGCCAGATCTTCACCTTTGCTGAAACCCACATGTTCAGTCCGGCGGTTGTGAATGAATTTCGTACCGGCTTCAACCGCATTCACATCACCTTCGTCGCCGATAGCCACGATGATCCCACCGCTTTTGGATTCAATACCGGCAATCCCGGGCCCGTCGGACTACCGGCAATATCGATCACCAGCACTGGCCTTCGCTTTGGCGGAATCAATGGGTTCCCACAAGGACGCGGCGATCTCACGACCGTGTATTCCGATACTTTGAGCTGGTTGAGGGGCAAGCACAGCTTCAAGTTCGGAGGGGAATATCGGCGCGTATACGACAACAGCTTTGGCCAAACGCCTGGCACCATTACCTACGCCGACGTCCCCAGTTTTATCAGTGGCACGATTACCGGCTTCACCACGACACTCGGCAACACTGCGAATCATGCCCGCATGGGCGCCCCGGCTGCATTTGCCATGGATAACTGGAGGATCAAGGAGAACTTCACTCTTGAGCTTGGCCTCCGTTGGGAGTGGAACCAGACTCCAAGCGAAATCAACAACACGTCTGTGTTCTTCGATCCGTCAACGTCTTCACTCGTTCAACTCGGCACCGGCGATCGCGCCGATGCCTTCCAGCAGAACTGGAAGAACTTCGAGCCTCGTCTCGGATTCGCATGGGATCTGTTCGGCAACGGACACACGGTTCTGCGGTCCGGCTATGGTTATCAAGTCGATCAGTTCATGCCCGGCATTGCCATATTCAATAATCCACCTCTGGCTGTGAGCTACTCGCTGACCTCCGGATCGACGACTGCCGCCACCGCCCTTAACTCGGTGAAAGCCGCGGGCCTGTCGCTTGGCACTGTGGACCGCAATTACAAGAATGCTGTCGTCCAATCGTGGAACCTGAACCTCCAACAGCAGCTTAGCAACTCCATGAGCGTGATGGTTGGCTACTTCGGCAATCACGGAACGCATCTCCGTGATGGGCTGAATCTCAACCAGCCGAACCCAACTACCGGCGCCAAGCTGTTCCCGACACTGTCACCGAGCAGTCCAATTTATCCGTCCTCCCCGATCGCCGGCGCACCGAGTGCCCCCTGTCCGGTATTGCCGACGCCCTGCACGATCGGCAACATTACTCAGACGACTGGCAATGGTTGGTCGAACTACAACGCTCTGTGGGCTTCTCTCCAGAAGCACGTTTCGCGCGGACTGCAGATCGATGCTAACTATGCCTGGTCGAAAGCCCTCGACGAAACCTCGCAGAACAACTCGGCAGTATCGGTCGCAAACAGCTTTAACATCGCTCAGGACTACGGACCGTCCGATTACGATGCGCGCCATCACTTTACCGTGAGCGCCATCTACGATCTGCCATTCAAGGGCAATCGGGTCGTGGAGGGTTGGCGTCTGTCAACGATCACGAGTCTGCAGTCAGGCAATCCGCTGCGCGTCGTTGCCGGAAATTTGCCGCAGATTGGACCGAACGGAGCCGTGATTGCGCCGAGCGCCAGCTCTACCACCTTTACCGGTAACACCAACAACCGGCCGGATCTCCTGCAGCAGGTGTCTTTGGTCCAACAGATTGTTTCTGCGGGATTCCAGTGGTTCCCGAACGGCGTGAGCTCGGTTTGCGATCCTCGAGTAGTAGCGTGCTCTTCGTCCTCGATTTTTGCCATGCCGGTCTCCCTGGTCGGCGGCAAGAACGTGTTTCATTTCGGGAACCTGGCGCGCAACTCCATTCCGGGACCCGATTTCAAGAATGCCGACGTGTCGCTCGCTAAGGTAACGAAGATTACCGAACGCTTGAATACCGAGTTCCGGGCGGAAGTGTTCGACCTGTTCAATCACCCGAACTTTGGGAACCCAGGCCTCACAGCTCAACCTGGCAGCACCAGCTTTGGGTTGATCACAGGGACTCGCAATCCAACGGGCGACTCCGGTTCCTCACGGCAGATCCAGCTTTCGCTCAAACTGCTGTTCTAGGAATTGTAAGAACAAAAAAGCCCAGTCCTAAAAAGGACTGGGCTTCGTTTTTGCGCGAGCGTGAGTTCTATTTCGGAACTACGGGTTTCTTTTGGCTCTTGCGGTCGTACACGTATCCGCCGCCTGCGCCAGCCAGCGCGCCAATTGCCGCGCCTTTCTTGCCAGCGGCAAGCCCGCCGATAGCTGCTCCGCCAAGTGCTGAGCCGCCAACGATGGCTGCCGATTTCTTTGTCGAGCGGCGTTTCACAACCTTTTTCTTGGCCGCAACCTGCATGTAATAGTGACTTGGTGATGCAACCGGCTGCGAGCTCTGTACCAGCCGCGCTCCGCCGAAACTCTGTGCTGACAGGCCCATACCCGATAGCAGCATGATTGAAAGTACCCATTTGGGCTGTTTCATCTGAGGTCCCCTCCCGAAACAAAACATCGCTCAGACGCAAGCGTCCGGCGTGTGTTGTGGAATGCTTGATGTTGTTTCTGTTCGATGAGGAGTTTCAGGAGGGAGTTGGAATGAATCGCGAGCAGCGGATTGAGTTCTTCTTAGACTTCCTTTCTTTTAAGTCATCATTGTCCTGTTTAAGTCATTGTCATCCCTGCGAGCGCCGCAGCTTGCTTATGGTCACCCAAAATTGATTTTGCGCTCGCGGGGATCTGCTGTTCTGGTACGTTTCGGAACAGCAGATCCCCTCAGCGCGACTTCAATTTGTGAACTCCTAAAAGCGCTTCGCTGCGTTGAGGGGGATGAGAATTCTCCACTGTGAGCGATCGTCGAATGAAAAACTCCGTGCTCACAGCTCGAGCCGCAGCAAATCTGAAACGGTCTCGCGCTTACGTACCAACTTTGCCGACTTACCATTCACCAGCACCTCTGCCGGACGCGGGCGGGTGTTGTAGTTGGAGCTGAGAGACATGCCATAGGCCCCGGCATCGAGAATCGCCAGCAGCTCGCCTTCGGCTACTTCGGGCAGCTCGCGGTCTCGGGCGAAGAAGTCGCCTGTCTCACAGATCGGGCCAACGACATCGACGGCAGCGGAGTCGCGGTTGCTGTGGCGCACGACGGGGATAATCTCGTGGTGAGCTTTGTAGAGTGACGGACGAATCAGATCGTTCATCGCGGCATCGGTCACGATAAATCTCTTTGCCCCGTTCTGCTTTACATAAGTCACGCGGGTCAGCAGCGCGCCGGCAGGTCCAACGATGGTGCGGCCGGGTTCGAGTAGCAGATGAAGTTCTAATGCCCGCAAGCCATTGAGCAGAGCCTTAGCGTATTCAGCCGCTCGCGTTGCGAAGTCGAATTCTGCCTGAGGAGAGTACGAGATGCCAAGCCCGCCGCCGGCATCGACGTAGCGGATGTTGTGTCCGGCAGCGCGAAGCTGCTTTACCAGATCAGCGACGCGTTCCATTGCTGCCATGAACGGATCAATCGTCAGAATCTGCGAACCAATGTGAACGCTCACGCCCGCGGGTTCGAGCCATTTGCAGCGAGCAGCTTCGGCGTAAAGCTCCCAGGCTGCCGAAATGGGAACGCCAAATTTGTGCTCGCGCAATCCAGTCGAGATGTAGGGATGGGTCTCTGCCGATACATCCGGGTTTACGCGCAATGCTATGAGAGCGCGTTTCTTGAGCGTAGAGGCACGATCAGCCAGGACCCTCAACTCGCTCTCGCTCTCGACGTTGAAAATCAGGATTCCCGATTTGAGAGCGAGGTCGATCTCCTCGCGCGTCTTTCCTACGCCGGAGAAAACAACGCGGCGCGCTGCAGCCTTGTCAGCACGCAGTACGCGTTCGAGCTCGCCGCCGGAAACGACATCGAATCCCGATTTCCTCCGGGCAAGCATCTTCAGGATGCTGAGGTTCGAGTTAGCCTTTACGGAATAGCAAATTGTGTGCGGAACTCCACGAAACGCCGCGTCAAAGGTTTTGTACCGCGCCTCGATATGCGACGCCGAATAGACGTACAAAGGCGTACCGTATTTTGCTGCGAGATCGCTCAGCGGCAAATCGTCACAGGTGAGTTCATCGATTCGAGTCTTGCGATTCTCGCGGTAATGGAATGGGCGTTGGGGAATTTTCAATTGGGAACGTTTCCCTTGGAGCAGTTTCAGAATTGATCAAACATGACGCAGATTCCACGGATGCATGGCGCACACATGAACCGGGAGTTAACACGGAGGTCACGAATGCTCAACAATAGGTCACGGAGCAGAGACCCGTTCTTTCGTGACCTTGCAGTCAAAACTTCGTGACCTTCGTGTTAACTCCGCTGTTCATGACTTATCCGTCTCATCTGTGCGATCCGTGTCGTGTTTTGGTTCAAAATTATTTCACTTTCACAGCCAAAACAGTTTCGTCATCGAAGGTAGCATGTCGCTGTCGGTGAGCACCCACGGCGTTGAAGATTGCGTGGACAATTTGCTTCGCGTCGCGCGTCCAATGCTCTTTAACGACCGCTTCCAATCGCTTTCGTCCGAACTGCTCGCCTGTAGGGCTGAGAGCGTCGGCGATACCGTCACTGAAGAAGACGAACAGGTCGCCCGATTGTGCGTTGACTGTGACCTCGTCATAGCTGGCTTCTTCGAAGAGGCCCAATGGTAGCCCGGCGCTTTCGATTACTTCGAGATTGCCATCTCGGCAAAAGATCGGGCGGGGAATCCCGGAGTTCGCCACAGTCATAGCGCGCGATTCGTCGTCCCACACGGCATAAACGATGGTGACGTATTGCGCTTCGATATGACGCTCGTTCAGCGACAGATTAATTGCCGAGAGCATCTGTGCCGGCGAGGGCTCCAGCGATGCCGTCGAACGCAGCAGGCCGCTTACAAGCGCAGCATACAGCGCGGCCGGAGCGCCTTTGCCGCTTACATCGCCGAGAGCGAGCGCCACACGTCCGCCGCTGTATTCGAGAAAATCGAACAGATCGCCGCCGATCATCAGCGCCGGTTCGAACTTGGCGGCGAGATCGGCATTGCGAAGCTGCGGGCATACCGGAGGCAGCAGACGTATCTGGAGCTCTCGTGCCATGGAGAGATCGCGCTCCAGCCTTTGTTCTTCTCGCGCAAGGCGCTCATACAGACGAGCATTTTCGACTGCAATGGCGATCTGACCGGCGAGCGTCGTCATCGTGCGCACGTGATCTTCGGTGTAGTAATTGCGCCGCGTGTTTTCGAGGTCCAACACGCCGATAGCCCGCTCTTTATAGATCAGCGGAACACAAAGCTCGGAGCGAGTTTCCGGATTGAGCTCTATGTAGCGAGGATCCTTGGTCACGTCGGGCGCGAGCACCGCGACTTTCTCCCGAACCGCGTAGCCAACGAGTCCGCGTCCGATAGGAATGTCGTGCTTGAGGTGAATATTCTCCTGGTACCGGAGCGAAAAGCGATGTACCAGCATGCCCTGTTCTTCATCGACCATCAGGATTGAGAACATCTGGTATTCGATCACTCGCGTGAGTAGATCGCCAATGCGCTTGAAGAGCTGATCGACGTTGAGAATCGACGTAAGTTCGCGGCTGATCTCATTCAGCACAGTGAGGGTCTGTGCCTGGCGAGCCACGCGCGTGTAAAGCCTGGCATTCTCAATAGCCGCCGCAATCCGCGATGCGACAAGACTTAGAATCCGGCTGTGCTCTTCGGTGAAGTACGCTTCCTTGCTCGCTTGAATGTCGATTACGCCGATCACCCGCTTCTTCGCAATCAGAGGCACTGCCAGTTCCGAACGGACCAGAGGGTGAGCATTGATGTACTTGGGTTCTTTGCGAACGTCCGGCGCCAAAATGGCACGTCGCTGCTCGACGGCCATTCCCGTAATACCTTGTCCCACTTTGATCTTCAGCCGCTCGACTTCAGGAGTGTGCCCGATTTGGAACCGCATGCGCAGCTCTTGCGTGCGCTCGTTCAGCAGAAGAATGGCAAAGATCTCATAGTCGATGACCTGGCGCACGAGTTCCGCCACGCGCGCCAGGAGCTTGTCGGTCTCAAGCGTGCTGTTGAGAGTGTCGGCTACATCGATGAGGAAGGTCTCGAGTTTGAGCGAGACTTCCGCGGCGCGTCCGCCTTCCTGATTTGCCTTCAGAACGTCAGAAAGCGGAGCAGAGTGTTCGCTGGGATTGCCATTGCCGCTATTCTTGACCGGCTCTGCTGCAGCAGTATCCTGCGCCGGAATTTTTGTGCGCGTCGCGGCCATGATCGACTTCGATGATAGCAGCGGGGCAGAGACCAAAGCCCTATTCACCACGGAGCCACGGAGAACACGGAGAAAACAGAAGCAACAACTCAGTCTGGTTCTCTCTGTGTTCTCCGTGTCTCCGCGGTGAATAAAGCTGTTCGATGTTATTGCTTTTGCGCGGCTTCGAGGATCGCGGGTGCGGAATTGGTGGTGATGCGGTTAGCGCCGGCTTCCATTGTCGCGTGCACATCCTGGAGTGTATCGATCCCATCAGAAGCCACTACGTCCAGCTTGTCGCCGAGCACCCCGCGCATTAACGAAATGTCTGAGGGCATTGAATAGGCAGCACAGAAACCCGTTCCCGAACCTACTCCATCGCTTTCGGCTGCGATCGCGAGCTGACAAGCAAGTATTTTTTCTTCGAGAGACAAGAGAGCGGCTTCAATGTTGACGTGCAACAAAGCGCCGTTGTCGTGGGCAAGTTCTGCCAGCGCTCGCATTTCCGTTTCGACCCGGACTCGATCGCCCGACTTGAGCGCACTCACGTTCATGATCAGCTCGAGATTGCTCGCTCCTAGTCTGAGGGCGTCGAGAGCTTCATACCGTTTCGTTGTCGTCGTGCTGGCTCCATAGGGAATACCGATGTGAGTGCCAATCCTTATCGGCATGCCGGAGAGCAGAGAAGCACA
>DATEKE010000392.1:0-11378 GCA_035277605.1 Terriglobales bacterium
GAAATGCTGCTGAGCAGCGGCTTACTTTCTGGCTCCTCGGCTGTCTTTGCCGCTTTTTCGGCTTTCTTGAGCGCTTCCCAATTCCGGACAACCTCTCTTGCTGTTTCTGCCTTCACCTCGCCAAAAACATGCGGATGGCGGTCCACTAACTTACTCGAGAGCCGGGCGAGAACGTCATCAATGGAAAAGTAGCCTGCCTCCCGCGCCATTTCCGAGTAAAACAGGACCTGCAGCAGGAGGTCTCCGAGTTCGCCCGGCAGCTCCTGCCAATCGCGATTCTCAATGGCCTCGAATACCTCGTATGTCTCTTCGAGCGTGTATGGCTTGATCGAATCGAAGGTCTGCTCGCGGTCCCAGGGGCAGCCGCCCGGCGCGCGCAGACGAGCCATGATGTTCACCGCTCGTTCAAACTTCTCACCAGTGGACATGAAGCTAATCTAAATGACGCGCCTCGGCTTGTCAGCGTTAACGATGCGCGCCCACGGCTGTTATGCTGTCTAGCCGTGAAGGCACATACCGAGTATCTAAAGTTCAATACGAAAAAACATCGCGACTACGTTCACATCACCCCGCAGGTCGAGTCAGCAGTGCGAAAGAGTGGAGTGCAGGAAGGCCTGGCGTTCGTCTCCGCCATGCACATCACCGCTGCCGTCTATGTAAACGACAACGAGTCAGGATTGATTGAGGACATCGACGAATGGCTGGAGAAGCTCGCGCCATTTCGGGAAAATTACCGCCATCATCAGACTGGCGAGGACAACGGCGATTCGCACCTCAAGAGCCTGCTTCTGCATCAGTCCGTGACTCTTCCCATCACGAAAGGAAAACTCGATCTCGGAACCTGGCAGCGCGTCTTCTATGCCGAGTTTGATGGACAGCGCGAAAAGCGAGTCATCGTCAAGATTATCGGTGAGTAATCATTTTGGCCGTTTCGGATTACAATTCGCTGTTCTCACAGGCTGGGCAGGAAAATGAGTTCTTCAACTTTCGCGCGATCGCGCCTCTTGCTCCCGATCGCGTTGCTGACTGCAATAGCTCTACCCGCGCAGCAGAATCCACCAATCTCGCAGAGCTTCCGCGAACGATTGGCTTTTGGAAAATCGATGTACGTCAAGAACGTCCACGGAGGAAATATCGCCTTCGAAGCGATCAGCACCGATTTGCAGAATTGGGGAAGGTTCACAATTTTGGATAGCGCCGAGAAGGCCGAGTTCGTGGCGGAGGTCACATCCTACGAGTCCGGCACGATAAGCCTGGGAGGCAACACACCAGCTCCATACGAAAGGTCGGCTCAGAGCGGTGTGCGCAAAGACCTCTCTTCCTCTTCAGTGACCCTGAGTATCTATGAAACGAAGACAAACCGCGAACTTTGGACAGGAACAGAAAAAATCAAATCGGCTTTCAAGAAAAAGACCGAGCAGGACAACGTGATAGCTGCAGCAGAAAAGCTGTTTGTACGCTTTCATGATGCGGTTGAACCACCTGGAAGGCCCTAGAATTTCAAGCGACTCGCGCGCTCGCGCCGCGCTGGTATTTGTGAAATTGTCGTCCGCCAGTTTCTGGGTTCCTTCCGAGTAGCCCGTAACCCGGCCAGAACCCGTTCTAGTCGCGATACCGTTCTGGGTCTTCCAAAAGGTCACCGATTTTCGCTGGCGATCTCGTTATGCCTATGTGGACTCCAGGTCGAAGTACATGCAGTAGCTGCTACGTACCCGAAGATGGTAGAACGGAACGAACCTTGCAGTTGCGCGATTTTCGGCCTGAAACTCCAGCCCTTCGCCTTTGGAGCCGAGCCACTTGGAGATGTCGTTCACATCGGGCACCACCACGCTCTCTTGTTCGCGCAGGAGCACCACAGGATCGTAGACTGTTGCGACGCGATGCGGCTGGTCAATCGGATCAGCGAATGTTCCGCGGCTGAATTCGCAATTACGATAATGCCGTTATCGTAAGAAGCAATGAATATGGCCACAGGTTCAACATCTCCTCCTGCGGCAAACTGCCGGGAGCAGCAGGTCTTTGCGGCGCGCCTGCGCGGTTTTGGGCCACTGGGCCTGCTGGCGATTGCAATCGTTCTGGCTGGAGCCTTGGTCAATGGGCTGGTTGCCGCGACTTTGGTCGTGCTGTGGGTCGTGCTCTCGAAGACGCCATGGCGGGAGATCGGCTATGTACGACCTGGAAATTATGCAGTCACAATCGCGGGTGGCGTGGCGTTCGGCGCTGCCTTAAAGCTTTTACTAAAGGCAGTAGTCATGCCGCTGTTGGGTGCCGATCCCATCAATCGCACATATCACTTTCTCGCGCACAATTCGGCGGCTCTTCCTGGATTTCTGGTGTTGGTTGTGGTGAGCGCAGGATGGGGCGAAGAAACGTTCTGGCGCGGCTACTTATTCGAACGCCTGGAGCATCTCTTCGGCTCGAGTGCGGCGACGAAGATCATAGTTGTGCTGCTGACGGCAGTACTGTTCGGGATGGCTCACTACCAGGGACAGGGGCGCGATGGAGCGCTGCAGGCGATCATCACCGGATTGATGTTCGGTTCGATCTTCGCTTACACCGGCCGGCTGATGTTCCTAATGATCGCCCATGCCGCATTCGATGTGGTTGCGGTACTCATTATCTACTTCGACATTGAGACGCGCATTGCGCACCTGGTGTTCAGATCTTGATTATTCCGGCCCCAGCAGGCGATGAGTCGTGGTAAGCCGTCAGGGCGCATATCATTCCTGCGCTTTGACAGCAGCTTCGTCGAGGATCAATCGCGAAGAAGGCGCAAAACGCGATATCACCTCGCCTTCGCGGATAGGCGGCGATTCAGAAGTTCAGAATTAATTTCCGTGTAGCCCGTGATCGGGAACTGTCCTGCCAAGACACTCTCTCCTTGACTGCCTAGGAGAGTTCCGCTATGGTCTCTGCTAGACGCGCAAGGAGAGATCGTGAGCAAACAGATTGATTTGCTGCAGGGCACGCTGGACATGCTGATCCTCAAAGCTGTCTCGCTTGGCCCGCTGCACGGCTACGGGGTTTTGCTGCGCATTCAGCAGATCTCCGGCGAACAACTGGAGATCCAGCAAGGCTCGCTATATCCGGCGCTCTATCGGCTGGAACATCAGGGCTGGATCACGAGCGAGTGGGGCGAATCGGACAACAACCGCAAAGCAAAGTTCTACAGGCTGACCGCGGCGGGACGGCGCCAACTCCATGCGGAAACCGAAAAGTGGAACCGCATGGCCTCGTTGATTGCCAACGTTCTGCGCACGACTGCGGAGGAGATATGAATCTTCTGGCTCGATTCCGCTCCTGGGTAAGGTGGATGGGCAACGGGCGAAAGCTTGACGGTGAGATGGAAACGGAAATGCGTTTCCACATGGAGAGCTACGCTGCCGAACTGGTTGGCAAAGGCATGTCCCAGCGAGAAGCGATGCGAGCGGCCAGGATTGAGTTCGGGGGAGTCGAGTCTCACAAAGATGCCATGCGGGCAGCAGTAGGCATACGGTGGTGGAGCGAACTGGGTTCGGACCTGCGTCACGGATGGAGACTGTTCTACAAGAATCCCGCCTTTTCGGCGGTTGCGGTTTTGACGCTGGCTCTGGGCGTGGGAGCGAACACCGCGATTTTCAGCATCGTGAATGCCGTGTTGCTGCGTCCTCTGCCCTACCCCGATCCCGATCGTTTGGTACGAATCTTTTTTAACGAGCCCGGCGTAGGATTGCGGGACGTCAGGTTTTCCAAGCCTGAACTGGATGACCTCGAGACTCGATCGGGTGTATTTGAAGATGTGAGCCCGATCTTTGAGGGTAGCGAGGATGTGACCGGCGCCGGACAGCCCGAGCGTGTCGAGGGGGTCAATGGCAGTTTCAGCTACTTTTCCATGCTGGGTGTAACCCCGCAAATTGGACGGTTGTTCGGCCCGCAGGACTTCGTGCCTGGTTTCTCCGCAGAGGCCGTGATCAGTGATGGCCTGTGGCGCCGTGCCTATGGCGCCGATCCGCATGTTCTCGGCCGTACCATTCGGATCGACAACGATCCCATTACGATTATTGGGGTTCTGCCACGCGGATTCCGCCATCCTGGACCGACGGTTGCCGGCGACGCGGAAGTGTTTTGCGCCGGCGGTTTCAGCGGAGATCCGTTTCCCCCGCCAATGCGCGGCACCCGGGTCTTAGTATCGGGAATCGGACGACTTAAACGTGGCCTGACACTGGCGGAAGCTCAGGTGCGGCTAACCGTCATGGCTGCCCAAATACGCCGCGACTTTCCCACCGACTACCCGCCGCAGGCGCAATGGACAATTGAGATTCAACCATTGCAGGAAACTTTGGTGGGCAAGGTTCGGCCCATGCTGCTGGTGTTACTGGGCGCGGTAATCCTGATCGTTTTCATCGTCTCGTTGAACATTGCCAATCTCCTCCTGGCGCGCGCTTCGGGGCGGCAACAAGAGATGGCGGTACGGTCAGCGCTGGGGGCGAGCCGCAGCCGCATGGTGCGTCAAATGCTGACCGAGTCTATGCTGCTATCGCTCATCGGCGGTGTCGCGGGAGTCGCAACCGCAGTAGGTACTTTAAGTTTCATCCTGCGCTTTGTACCATCGAACGTTCCCCGGCTCAACGAAGTACGAATCGACTGGGTGGTGCTGGCGTTCGCTCTGCTGATTTCCATTCTCACCGGCTTAATGTTTGGACTTGCTCCAGCGCTTCATTTGGCAAAAAGCGCTCTCTCCTCGGCCATTCGTGAAGGCGGTCGAGGGTCCGGCTATAGTACCAAGACCGGCCGATTGCGGGATGTTCTAATCGTTTCTGAACTGGCGTTCGCCGTCATACTGATGGTCGGAGCCGGCTTGCTGTTGCGTACGCTGCGGGATCTGTTACAGGAAAGTCCTGGCTTTAATCCAACTCAAGTCGTCACGGCAAACATACAGCTTCCGAATCCCAACGAATCGGAGGCGGATCCGTATCACGATATTCCTCGCAGAGCCGCCTTTGATCGTGAGTTGCTGCGGCGCATGAAGGCAATCCCCGGAGTGGAACTGGCCGCAATCACCTCAGCTCTTCCGGCCACCAATACCAACCCCAACGCGGTCGGTGGCATACCGATTGAAGGCTTCGCGATTGAAGATAGACCGGTCGAGTCCTCGCAGGATCTGAGCGCCGAAAGAATTCGGATAAGCTCCGATTATTTCAAGGTGTTACAGACGACGCTCCTGCGCGGCCGTTCATTCACCGAGGGCGATGAAGACGGCAAACCGCTGGTAGCCGTCATTGATGAAAGCACCGCTCATAAGTATTGGCCAACCAGCGATCCGCTGGGCAGGCGAGTGCGGTTCGGACGAGACGCTACGAAGCCATGGACGACCGTCGTGGGAGTTGTGAAAGATATCAAGAGTGACGGTCTCGACATCGATGGCGTTCCCCACATCTACGTTTCAACCTATCAAGACAACGGCAAACGACTGAGCGTGGTGTTGCGGACGTCTCTGCCCGCGGACCTGCTCGAACCACAGATTCGGCATGAAATCCAGGGCATTGATCCCGGCTTGCCGGTCTTTAATGTCTCTTCTATGAACGACGTCCTTGATCGGTCACTGGCTTCACGCCGTTTTTCTGCCGATCTGGTGGGCGGATTTGCTGGGCTGGCGGTGCTGCTGGCCTCCATCGGAATTTACGGCTTGTTGGCTTATATGGTCGGCCAACGATCGCGCGAGATCGGTATCCGCATGGCTCTGGGGGCGCGGCGGGATGACATTCTGAGAATGTTCTTACGGAAAGGGAGCGTGCTTGCCGGCGTGGGCATAGTTGCTGGATTGGTCTTTTCTGCATTCACTGCGTCCATGATGGCAAGCTTGCTGTATGGTGTTCGCCCGCACGATCGGCTTGTGTTTCTGGCCGTGCCTCTTCTCCTGTTTGCGGTTGCAGTGCTGGCCAGTTACTTTCCAGCGAGGCGAGCCACAAAGGTAGATCCGATGTTTGCTCTTCGCGAAATATGAACTTATCGGGTTCAGACTGAATGCTTTGGGTCTGATCTCGGCAAGGACCGGGGTAACAACATGGCGCCTCCGCAAGCGCGACCGCGATGAGTTCCGTTGAACGCTGAAAGCCGGCCGTTACTCCACTCAATCATTGATCAACGGTCAAGGCTCTTTCCAGATACGCTGGGATCCTGCAGAGACGCCGCTTGATTAGCGTAACCGGTGCCTTGTTTGTAGAAACACCTTGGGATGAATTGATAAGGCAATCTTCTGCCTGCAACATCACTCGCTGCGAAGAACCGTCGCGGGTTGTAGGCGCGAGGCGCGCCACGCAGGCAGCAGGCATGCCGCGATCGCAACCCCGAATAGGAGTGCGATGACGCCGGCGAACACAACAGGGTCGAGCGGCCTAGTGGCATACAAGCTGGAGCGGATCAGTTGCGCGGCGGCGACGGCGAGCAGAGAGCCTGCGGCAGCCCCGCCCAACGCGGGAGCGAGACCATCGAGCAGCATCAGATGCAGCACGTGTTCTCGTTGCGCCCCGAGTGCCAGCCGGATACCGATCTCCGTGCGGCGCTGCGTCGCCAAATATGCGAGCACGCCGAACAGACCCACGGCAGCCAGCAACAGCGATATGCCCGCGAAGACGGCCAGCAACGTGGCTTCGAAGTTTGCGTCGAGCGACGATTGGTTGATGAGCTGATTCATCGTCAGCACGTCCGAAACGGCGAGGTCGCGATCCATCTGCCCGATTATCTTCTGAATGGGAAGTGCGAGGCTCTCGGGATCGCGTGCGGCGCGGACGACGAGAGCGGCGGCGTTTTCGGCGCCGGCGTCGATGGGAAAATACATCATCGGCTCCGGCGCCTCGGCCAGATCGTGTCGGGTGTCGCCCACGACGCCGACAATTTCATAACTCCCGGTTTCATCACCCCCAAAACGGCGAAAGCCGGCCAGGTGCTTGCCGATCGGGTCCTCATTTGGAAAATACTGCCGCGCGAACTCCGCGCTGATGATCGCCTCGTTGGCGCCTTCGAGACGCTGATCGGAACCGAAGGTGCGCCCGCGCAGAAACGGGATTTTTATCGATGCGAAGTAGCCGGGATCGGCCCAGCGAACGATGGCAAGCAGCGATTGTCCGTGCGGCAACGGTGGATGCTCGGCAATCGTGAAGCTCCCGTCACCGAAGTATCCTTCCCCGGGAACAGCGCGGACGAGGCCGGCTGCGTTCACTCCGGGCAACGCACGCACGCGTGTAAGCAGATCGTCGAAGAATGCCATCCGCTGCGTCGGCTTGCTGTACTGCACTTCTGGAAGACTGAAATGCATGGTGAGGATGTTGTCGGTCGCGCAGCCCAGATCAGTCCACCGCAGCCGCAAATAGCTCTTGAGCAGCAAGCCCGCGCTGACGAGGAGGACCACGGTGAACGCAACTTCGGCGCCCACGAGCAGTTTGCGCACGCTGGTACGCGAATGGCTCGAAGTGGAACTCCGCGATGAGTCTTGCAGAGCCACGACCAGGTCCCCAGACCGGCTTGCCAGCACCGGGATGAGTCCGGCGAACAGAGCGCAAATCAATACCAATCCTGCGACGGTTGCGATCACGACACCATCAATGCCGATCGACTCCGCTCGCGCCATGTCGGCTCGCGCGATGACAAACCATCGCACAGCTGCGCAGGCGAGCGCGAGGCCTGCGGCTCCCCCGACGGAGAAAAGTATGAACGTTTCGATGAGCTGCTCACGAATCAGCCGGAAGCGACTGCCTCCGAGCGCTTTCCGGATAGCAATTTCTCGTGCTCGCGCCGCGGAGCGGGCTGTCAGCAGGTTCGCAATGTTGAGGCAAGCGATCAGCAGCATGCAACCAGTGGCGGCCAGCAGCATATAGAGCGCGGGCTTCACGTCGCGCACCAGGTAGTCAATGAGCGGCCACATTCCCGCACCGCTGCTCACGAACGGAAGGTCGAGATGAGCATCGTGGATGTGGTGCACGATCGCCGAGACTTCCTGCGCGGCCTGCTCACGAGTGACTCCGGGCTTGAGCCTTCCGATGACGATGAACCCGTGGTTGTCAATCTGTGCCATCTGCTCCGGCGTTCTCTCGTGGTACACGGGAAGAAAGATCTGCACCTTCTGATCCGGAAAGGCGAACCAACCCGGCATCACGCCAATCACGATGTAAGGTTTGGCATCCAGATTGATTTTGCGGCCGATGAGGGAAGAGTCACCGCCGAAGCGGCGTTTCCAAAGAGACCAACTGAGGATGACGGTACCGTTGGCGGAAGGCTGGTCGTCGTCCGCTGTGAAGGCGCGTCCAACGGCGGGCTGGACACCCAGGGTCGCGAAAAGATTCCAGGAGCAGATCGTGGATCGGACTTGTTCGGGCAGTGCACCTCCGTCGGAGAGGTTGTACTGAGAAAAGTTGTTATAGAGTGCGAGTTTCGAGAATGATCGGTTCTCGCGTTTCCATTCGCCGTAAATCCCCGGTGCGACGACGTTGTGCTGAAACCGGTCGGTGCTTTCGTACACTCGAACGAGTTGCTCCGGGTGCTCGAAAGGCAGAGGTTTCAGGAGCACCGACCAGACGACGGTGAATAGCGAGATCGTCGCACCCATGCCAACGGCGATCACCAGCAGCGCCACCGCTGAAAACCCCGGCTGCCGCGCGAGCGTGCGGACGGTAATTCTTAGATCGCGGAGAAGAGTCTCGAGCCTGTCCCAACTCCAGACCTCGCGAGTTCGCTCGCTAATCACGCTGGGATTGCCGAAAGCGCGCAGGGCGGCATAGCGGACTTCTCCTGGAGCAACGCCGCGTTCCCGCTGCTCTTCTTCTTCCAGCTCAAGGTCAGATCGCAGTTCCCGTTCCAAATCGGCATCGCGTTTGCCGATCTGCCACCATTTCATCTCAACTCTCCTCGGCTGCGGGCCACATTACCCGCGCCACAGCATCTGCCATCTGCCTCCATTGAGATTCTTCGACGACAAGCTGTTTTCTTCCCTTATCCGTGAGCCGGTAGTACTTGAATTCCCGATTCCGATCTGGTGCAATCTCCCATTTCGAGGCGACCCATCCCCTTCGCTCCAGGCGGTGTAGCGCGGGATAAAGCGAGCCATGCTGCATCTGGAGAAAATCATTCGTGGTCCGCTGAATATGCTTGCCGATCTGGTGGCCGTGAGCATGACCATAAAGAAGAGTCCGCAAGATCAACATGTCAAGGGTGCCTTGAAGAAGGTTTGCGCGTTCCGGTGTCTGTTTAGCTATGGAAGACATTCGACCATCAAATTACGCAGAATGGTAGACACTCGACCATCAGCAGTCAAGACGAGACATTCAGACCAGTCCCCCTCGGCGGGTTCCGGCTGAGCGCGCCGGAGTTTTGGACATTTTTATTGACTAGTCATTAGAAATAGTCAATAATCGAAGTATGAAGACCATGAATGCTTCCAAGTTCAAGGAGCAATGCTTGGCGGTTTTGGAAAACCTTGATCCAGACGGAGTGGTCATTACAAAGCACGGTAAACCGGTCGCGAGAGTGATCCCAGAAAGCTCAAATTGTGCTGATTTGATCGGCAGCATGAAAGGAAAAATAAAGATTCATGGCGACATCTTCTCGACCGGCCGCAAGTGGGATGCTGAATCTTGACACTCATGTGCTAGTACATGCGCTCGATGGAGTGCTCAATGTTGCAGAACGTAAATTGCTTTCGTGCAATACCTGGACAATTTCAGTCATCGTTCTGTGGGAGATCACAAAACTTGCCCAGCTTGGGAAGATCACGCTGGACCCATCTTCGCCAGAATTCACCCGCGCTCTAGCACGCATTCATGTCTGGCCTCTTGATCTCACCATCTGTCGAAAGACTACCGAACTCGATTTTCGTAGCGACCCCGCGGATGAAATCATCGCTGCTACCAGCATTGTTCACCAGGTTCCCCTCGTCACCAGAGATTCCCGTATTCGGAAGTCTAAGCTAGTGCCGCTGGCAACCTAATTCCAGAACTCTCATCACTCACCTTTCCATCGCAATGCGAGTCACCTCACGTCCGCAGAGCGATCTCCCTCATAGTGCATGATGTGGTAGTAAGCTTCCCACCCATTCCAAAAAATCGGTGGGGTGATGTGCGTCTCTGGATCAGAGAGAAAGTTTGCGAACGTTTGGATCATTTCGCGCGTTCGATAGACTCCTGTGAGCCAGTCGCCACGATACCAGTTCTTCCATTTGCCATATTCCGCTGCCGCTTCGGCGCGTCGAATTTCATCGAACGCGGTGAGCGCCTGCCGTGCCTCCTGTTGCGCCTGCTGCTTGCGCCCAGCATCGGCGTCCTGAATGGCTTTTGAGATCAGCAGTAGGATGCGATTGCTTTGGCGGTTGATTGCGATCATCGCGAGCACTTCGCTCTGGAAGAAGTCCCTACGCTCGGGTGCGACCAGCGACTGAACGACGAGTGCCTTCTTCCAGACCGCATCCCAGCGTGGCTGCGCATCGCCACACTGCTGAATCTCTCGTGCGACAGTCTGCTTCAGCCATTGTTTGTCGCTCAGCGCATTCGGTCCGAATCCAGCTCCGGTGAGGCGCGGCACTTGCCATTTCGGAGATTGACTTGGGATTGCGTAAAAGGGTGAGTCGATCATGTACGTTAGTAGCATTTGACGAACTTCCGTGTGATAGAGCTGATCGCCGTACTCGCGCGCGGGATTGCCGAAATGCGCCGGAGCGTTGAAGTACTCCTTGTACAGATCAGCTAATTGCGGAGCAGCCCGCTTTCCGAACTCCTCTTCCGACCAGCTCTTATAGAAATCATCGGTCGCCGAAACGCTATCGCTCGGCAGCCCTTTCCAAACTGCGTCCATCACTGCGCGAATCGACATGGTGACTGGGCGAAGGTCGCTGGTGTTTACAAGGTAATAGTGCGTAGCGCCGGCTTTCATGTAGCGTCCCAATTCGGAAAAGCTGCGCTCGATGGGAACCATCTCCGTGAGCTGATTGGCGCGACGATTCATCATGGCGACATGGTCGTAAATTCCCTGCCCTGAGGTCACCTCGCCTTTGTCCTGGATGTATCCGTAGCCGTCGTCGGCCCAAACTGTGGAGACCTCCGACGGAATCTTCAGATCGCCGGACTGCACCAGCCGCGCGCCTTCCTGCCAGAGATTGGTCACGAATTCCGCATTGGGACGCGCCTCGCGCACAATGCGCATCTGCGCCGCAATAGCTTTGCTAATGAGAGCGCCGAGTGCCTGATTGTTATCGCGCACGCTCGGATCCATCGACGCGTAGGTGACATCGGATAATCCGCGCAAGCCAACCGACCAAAGAACTTCCTGGTTGGGCTCATACGAATTCACCGCGTTCTTCCAGGCGCGCTCCAGGATTTCTGGGTGCTCGGTGTAGTTGTACGGAATATCCTTCG
>DATEKE010000393.1:0-7785 GCA_035277605.1 Terriglobales bacterium
CCGCACGATCTTTCCCGAGAGATTTTCCGCAAATTGGAAATTTGCATTCAAGCTGCGTGCCTGTTCGGGATCGCGGTCTTTCTCCTGCTCCACGTAGACGCAAAAGAAGTCCGCATCGATCCGATCGGCAATTCTTGCGCCGCGCGCGATGAGTTGCTGCGACTCGGGGTGAGCGCTGATGCACACCGCAATCCGCTCGCGCACGCCCCAGTTCTGATCGATGTTCTTTTTCTTGAGATATTCATCGAGACTGCGATCCACTGCGTGCGTCACCTGCCGCAGTGCCAGTTCGCGCAATGCGATGAGATTGCCGCGGCGAAAGAAATTCTTCAGTGCCTTCTCCGCGCGATCCAGCGGATAAATATCGCCGCGCTGCATTCGCGTTTGCAGCGCTTCCGGGGTGAGATCGGCCATAACGACTTCATCAGCTCGCTGCAGTACCCAGTCGGGAACGGTCTCTCGAACCTGAATTCCAGTGATGCTCTGGACCGTGGGATTCATGCTCTCGAGATGCTGAATGTTCATTGTGGAGATCACGTCGATTTTGTTGTCGAGCAGTTCCAGCACATCCTCGTATCGCTTGCGGTGCTTACTGCCGTCGACGTTTGTGTGGGCGAATTCGTCGATCAGCGCGACCTGCGGCTTGCGGGCAACGATCGCATCTACGTCCATCTCTTCGAAGATCGTTCCTTTATATTCGAGCTTCCTTCGACCCACAACTTCCAATTGTTCCAGAAGTTCGGCGATGCCCAGGCGTCCGTGAGTCTCAATTAATCCGACAACCACGTCCTCTCCGCGGCGATAACGACGGATGGCTTCGCTCAGCATGTTGTAGGTTTTTCCCACTCCGGGAGCGTATCCAAGGATCAGCTTGAGGACGCCCTGACGTTTTTCGGGCGCAGTTTGCTCCAGCCAATCCTCAGGAGTTTTGGGCATTGGCAACATTGTGCGGGAGAGCTGCTCAATTGTCGAACTCGGCTACAATCGGCGCGTGCAAGCTCCCACCCGGAAGATTTTTCGATTCGCCGCTGCTGTTGGTGTCGTCGCGGTCATCGTGTTGTTCTACACGCGCGTGGTGAAGCTGAATCCGACGACCGTCGCGCTCAGCCTGTTATTGGCCGTGCTGGTGGTTTCCGCAGGTTGGGGCCTGACAGTGGCCGTGTTCATGAGTGTGGTCGCCGCGCTGGCATTCAATTTCTTTTTCCTGCCTCCAGTTGGAACACTCACGATTGCCGACACGCAGAACTGGGTCGCACTCATTGCTTTTCTGCTTACTGCGGTGATTGCCAGCAATCTTTCCGAACGTGTGCGCCGCGAGGCGCGCGAGGCCGACGAGCGACGCCGCGAGGTCGAACGGCTTTATACATTTAGTCAGCAGCTGCTGGTGAGCGAAAACGTCGTGGAACTGCTGAACGCAATTCCGCAATACCTGGTCAATACATTTGCAGCAAGTGACGCCGCGATCTATGTCATCGATCGTGATCGCGTCTATCGCTCTACAGGCGACGAGCACGGCGTGAGCAAAGAGGAGTTGAGGATTGCCGCGTCGCGCTCCGAACTCGTGCTCGGGCGTGAAGGCGGAATGAGCCTCGTTCCCATCCGCATGGGCATGAGCACTCTCGGCATTCTTGTTTTGGGAGTGAGCGACATCTCCCAGGAGACGCTCGAAGCCGTTGGTGGGTTGATCGCAGTTGCTATCGAACGCGCCGGCGCCGTTGAGAAGCTCACGCGTACCGAAGCTGCGCGCGAAAGCGAACGCCTGCGCTCCGCATTGCTTGATTCGGTCACACACGAACTCCGCACGCCGCTCACCTCGATCAAAGCCTCGGTGACGAGTTTGCTCACGCAAGATCAACTTGCAACCGGGGAGCGCAATGAACTGCTCACGGTCATCGATGAAGAGAGCGATCGTCTGAATCGTCTGATTGGCGAAGCTGTCGAAATGGCTCAACTCGACGCGAACGAGGTAAAACTCGAACTGGCTCCTCATGCCATTCGCGAAGTCATCGATGAGGCTCTGTATGAATCGAAGCAAGTGCTGGCGCAGAATCCAGTGGAAGTCCGCATTCCTGAGCAAATTCCTCGAGCAGCCATGGATGCAGCATGGATCGTGAAGGTCCTTCGGCACTTGCTGGAGAACGCAGTGAAGTACTCGCAGCCTGGATCGCCGATCTTCATCAGCTCCGAAGTGAAGAGCGATCGGCTCATCACCAGCGTTGCCGATCGCGGCAGCGGCATCGACGATCTCGAGCGCTCGCTGATCTTCGATAAGTTCTACCGCGGCCAGAGCCAGCGCTATCGTGTGCAAGGTACCGGAATGGGACTAGCGATCGTGAAAGCAATCGTCGAAGCGCATGGAGGACGCATCAGCGTGACCAGCCAGTTAGGACAAGGCTCAGTGTTCTCGTTCGGACTGCCGCTGGCGAAGTAACAGAACCCGGGTTAACACGGAGGTCATGAAGCCTCAGATCAAGCTCACAGCAATCGCTTTTATCGTGACCTTTCGTTTGTATCTTCGTGACCTCCGTGTTAACCCCCGGCGGTTCTGTTTCCACATGTGCGCTATCCTGCATCTCACAACCGAGTGACGCCGAAGCCCGAATTCGATCTGGTGGAAACCGCGGGTGAACAGCCGATGCGCGCAGAGATTGAAGAACATCAGGCCGATTCCCTGATCGACTATCTCGCCGCGGTGTTCCACATTCGCGAACATCTGCCGGCGCGCGAAGCACGGCGTCCGGAGCTCTGGTTTCGTGGCGCCGACCGCGAGCACGATCCTATTCCCAGCGTGTTCCGATATGAGAATTCCGACGAATGGGAGATTCGTCGCGAGTTTCGCCGCCGCGGCATCCTCATGCTCTCCGAGCGCGAGCCGCAGGATGAATGGGAGTGGTACTTCCTTATGCGGCACAACAACGCTCCGACGCGTCTGCTCGATTGGACAGACAGCGCGCTGATCGCGCTGTACTTCGCCTTGCGCTCGCCGCTACCGGAGAAAGCGCCGCCGGCTGTTTGGGTGTTGAATCCTGTGCTGCTGAATCAGATCGTCTGCAAAACCGACTCCGTGGTCTTGAGCAACGAGCCGCAGGCCGCCGGATATCTGCCCGAGTCGCCGCGCGATGAACTCAAACCAGAGCTGCCGATTGCGGTCGATCCAATCCACGTCTCTCGCCGACTTGCAGTACAACGCAGTCGATTTACGATCCACGGCAAGGACCAAAATGGTCTCATCACCGTCGCCGCCCGCAATCCAGGTGTTCTGTTTCGAGTGATCATCGCGACAGAGTGCGTTAGTGCCATCCTCAGCGATCTGCGTACTTGCGGCGTGTCGGAGACCACGATCTTCCCCGATCTTGAGGGACTCTCACGTGAGCTGCTGGGCGAGTGGCCCGTAAAGCGCCGCAAAAGCTGAGTTCCCGGATTTCCAGCGATTTTGTTGCTCCACAGCACCATCTGAGCATCAGCTTCAGGCAAAGCTCTGCATCTAACATTTAGTACTAGTCAGAAAATCTACAGAAGTTGAGCGCGCCAGCGTGGAGTGGGATTCGGCGATAAGCCTTGCATTTGCGGCAGAGCACTTGTTTGAAGCGGCCCAGCTACTCACCAGCGACCTGGTGCCGCCCCGGCGTGCGTTGAAAATTGCGCATGAGGATCATCTGGTCCCTCTGCTGGAAAACGATACTTTCCTTCCGTCACCAATTCGCGGCAAACTTCTGGCCGCCCAGAAATCCTATGAGGATGCCACGTCGAAGGATTTCACTCGCGACTTCGCGCGTGAACTGGCGTCGGAGTTAATGAACATCCTCTCGGAGATCACGGCTACGCTCAGCCCGATCGCAACGCCTTCGTTCCTACGCATAAATCCAGAAGCAGCGTAAAGTCTTGCCTTTTTACCTCTTTGTCATTCCGAATCACCTGCTGTTGGTGGTGAGGAATCCCTATCGACTTCGACAACGCTAGCCTCCAACAGGAAGGATAACGCCCGAACTTTTAGAATCTCAGCTTCGAACGAACTTCGTGATCATCGATAGGGATTCCTCAGCGCTAAAATCGCGCTTCGGAATGACAGAAGAAAGTTCCATATCTCCGTAGTGAGAAACAAGTAGACTTGCGTTATATTCTCTTTCCCAGCCATTCCCAACCCGAGGTAGTTAATGTCGCGAACTGTCCGCTGCGGCCTGATTCAGGCCCACAATCCTCTTGGCCCCGAGCACAGCCTGGCGCAGATCAAGAAGGCGATGATCGACAAGCATCTGAAGCTGATCGAGCAGGCCGCCAAGCAGAAGGTCCAGATTCTCTGCTTGCAAGAGCTCTTCTACGGCCCGTACTTCTGTGCCGAGCAAAATCAGAAGTGGTATGAGATGACCGAGTCCGTACCCGACGGCCCGACGACCAAGCTCATGCAGAAGATCGCGGCCAAGCACAAGATGGTGATCGTCGTGCCCGTGTACGAAGAAGAGATGACCGGCCTGTACTTCAACACCGCCTCGGTCATCGACGCCGACGGACGCTTCCTCGGCAAGTATCGCAAGCACCACATTCCGCAGGTTGCGCCCGGATTCTGGGAGAAGTTCTACTTCACGCCAGGCGACACCGGGTATCCAGTGTTTCAGACGCGCTACGCGAAAGTGGGCGTGTACATCTGCTACGACCGACACTTTCCCGAAGGCGCACGTATTCTGGGCCTGAATGGCGCAGAAATCGTATTCAACCCGTCAGCCACAGTCGCGGGCCTCTCAGAATACTTGTGGGAGTTAGAACAACCGGCACACGCTGTCGCGAACGGGTATTTCGTAGGAGCCATCAATCGCGTAGGTGTAGAAAAGCCGTGGGCAATTGGCGAGTTCTATGGCAAGAGCTACTTCTGCAATCCGCGCGGCAAGATCATCGCGCAGGCCAGCCGCGACAAAGACGAAGTCGTAGTCGCCGATCTCGATCTCGACATGATCGCCGAAGTACGCAAGACCTGGCAGTTCTTCCGCGATCGTCGTCCAGATTCATACGAGCCGCTGGTCTCGCAGGCTGGAAAGACCGCCGGAGTAGGAAAGGTATAAAAGAGGGCATTCGGCAATCAGCACTCAGCAGTCGGCCAAACCAGTGAGTTTTCAACTTGGGGGTTTAGCCGAATGCCAATTGCCGAGTGCCGATTGCAAAGATTCTCATGACCAAAGACGAAATCATCCGCAAACATAAGCAGTATCTATTTCCATCGATCAGTAACTACTTCGCCGATCCGCTGGTCACAGACCATGCCAACATGCAGTACCTCTGGGACGTCGATGGCAAGAAGTATCTCGACTTCTTCGGCGGCATCGTCACCATCTCCGTCGGGCACACGAATCCGCGCGTCACGTCGAAGGTCAAAGCGCAGATCGACAAGATTACGCACGCCTCGACTCTTTTTCCAAACGAAGCCATCGTCGCGCTTGCAGAAAAGATCGCGCAGATTACTCCGGGTGAAATCTCACAGAGTTTTTTCACCAACAGCGGAACAGAAGCGAATGAAACAGCGATCCAACTCGCGCGCATTCACACTGGCAACTACGAAGTGGTTGCGCTCCGCCACGGCTACAGCGGACGCTCGCAACTCGCGCAATCGCTCACCGGACACGGCACCTGGCGCAAGTCTCTGCCCAGCGGCGCGCATGGCATCGTGCATGCGCTGAATCCGTATTGCTATCGCTGTCCATTCGGCATGAAGCCGACTGAGTGTGGCGTGGAGTGCGCGAAGGATGTTGAGGCTGTAATCCAGACGACCACCTCAGGACAGATCGCGGCCTTCATCGCCGAGCCGATCCAGGGCGTCGGCGGATTCATTACTCCGCCGAAGGAGTACTTCAAGATCGTCTTCAACATCGTCAAGCAATACGGCGGCTTGTTCATCTCTGACGAAGTGCAGACGGCGTGGGGACGCACTGGCAAGAAGTGGTTCGGCATCGAGCAATGGGAGGTCTATCCCGACATCATCACCTCTGCAAAAGGCATGGCCAACGGCATGCCCGTCGGACTCACCGCCACAAAAACAGATATCGCAGCCAGCTTCAAAGGCCTGCAAATCTCGACATTCGGTGGCAATCCGGTAGTGAGCGTCGCGGCGAAAGCGACCATCGATCTCATCGAAGAGGATCGCCTCATGGACAACGCCGAAGTCGTTGGCAACTACTTCCGCCAAGGTCTCGAAGCACTCAAAGACAAGCACGATCTGATCGGCGACGTCCGCGGCATGGGCTTGATGCAGGCGCTCGAATTCGTCAAAGACCGAAAAACCAAAGAAGTCGCGCCGCAGGAGACCACGCAGTTCATGGAAGAGTGCCGCAAGCGCGGCTTGCTCGTCGGCAAAGGCGGACTCTACGCGAACGTGATCCGCATGTCGCCGCCGCTCAACATTGCCAAGAGCGACGTCGATGAAGCGATTCGAATCATGGACGAAGCGCTGAGCGCAGTCCGAGAGCCGGCGGCTGCGGCAGCGCGATAATTCTTACAGTCTTGTCATTCCGAACCGCATGCTTTCGCGGTGAGGAATCCCTATAACTCCGAGACTGCTGCTTCCTGGCTTGGACTTGATTTGAACATCTCGACTCAAATCCGATATGACAGAAGTAAAGTAAAAGAGCGTCGCACGAGCGCAGAGCATAAAAATCGATAGGGATTCCTCACCGCCAAACACGGGCGGTTCGGAATGACAGACGGAAAAAGAATGGCCACGACTCCACAGCAAAGCCGCGCAACCAGCATCGAAACCAGCCCGCTCTACAACCACGACCTCGCTCCCGTCGAAGCTGGTCGCAGAAGCTGGTCCACCTACAACTACGCTGCGCTGTGGGTCTCGATGTCGGTGAACATCCTCACCTACATGTTGGCTGCGAGCCTGATCCAGGGCGGCATGGACTGGAAGCAGGCAGTGCTCACGGTGTTTCTCGGTAACACCATCGTGCTCGCGCCGATGCTGCTCAATTCTCATCCGGGTGCCAAATACGGAATTCCCTTTCCGGTACTCGCTCGCGCATCGTTCGGGCTGCTGGGTGCGAATGTTGCAGCAGTGCTCCGAGCTCTGGTCGCCTGCGGATGGTTTGGCATTCAAAGCTGGATCGGCGGCGAGGCGATCAACACGCTTCTCGCCACGCTCTGGCCGGCATGGTCAAAGAACACGCATGGCGTGGCTATCTGCTTCATGATCTTCTGGGCGGTCAATCTCGTTGTGGTGCTGAAAGGAATTGAATACATCCGTTTTCTCCAAGGCGTGAGCGCGCCGATCCTGCTCGGCGTCGGATTGCTCCTGCTGGGATGGGCATACACATCGGCCGGCGGATTCGGTCCAATGCTCTCAGCGCCATCGAAGTTCCGAAACACGTCTGAGTTCATGAAGTTCCTGATCCCGGCATTGAACGGCACTGTCGGATTCTGGGCCACAGTCTCGCTCAATATTCCCGACTTCACGCGTTTCGCGCGCGATCAGCGCGGCCAGATTATTGGCCAGGCTGTCGCGCTGCCGACGACGATGACGCTGTATTCCTTCATCGGCGTCGCAGTCACTTCGGCAACAGTCGTCATCTATGGCTCAGCAATCTGGGATCCAGTTCAACTGCTCAGCCGTTTCCACTCCCCGGTTGCAGTTGTGATCTCGCTACTCGCGATCCTGCTCGCCACCCTTAACGTGAACATCGGCGCAAACGTAGTCTCGCCCGCGAATGACTTTTCCAATCTGTGGCCGAAGAGAATTTCGTTCAAAATCGGCGGCCTGATCACATGCTTCATGGGCATCGCCATGATGCCGTGGAAGCTGCT
>DATEKE010000394.1:0-9057 GCA_035277605.1 Terriglobales bacterium
TGTCCGGAAAAGAAGGGTGAAGGAAGCTTCTAAGCTGCTAAGCTCCTAAGCAGCGAAGCTTGGCGAGAATGCACCCATCTTCTTGGCTCAGCAGCTTAGAAGCTTAGCCGCTTAGGAGCTTCTTTTCTGCGCTGGACTATCAAGTCCGTTGACGAACAGATGGCGACCCGAATCGCCGCCGAGGCGCATGTCTCTCCGCTTGTTGCTCGGCTGCTTGTCGGACGCGGCGTGGACCACGCCGATGCTGCTCGCGAGTTTCTTGACCCTAAGCTCGATCATCTGCACTCGCCGTATCTGATGAAAGGTATGCGCGAAGCCGTAGCGCGCATACAGCAGGCGGTCGCCAACCACGAGCGCATTCTCATTTACGGCGATTACGACGTCGATGGCACAACCGCGATCGTGATTCTGAAGAAAGCGATTGAGATAGTCGGAGGAATGGCCGAATTTCACGTGCCGCATCGCATTCGCGACGGTTACGGAATGAAGGACGACGTCATCGAGCGTGCAGCCGCCGATGGCGTGCGCCTGGTGATCAGCGTCGATACCGGCATTCGCGCGTTCGCGGCTGCCGAAGCCGCGCGACGAGTCGGATTGGATCTGATCGTCACCGATCACCACTTGCCGGAAGATGGCCAGCTTCCGCACGCGCTTGCTGTGCTCAATCCCAATCAGCCCGATTGCGCGTATCCCTGCAAATCCCTCTGCGGCGCCGGCATTGCTTTCAAGATTGCCCAGGCGCTCCTGGAGGCTCGTGATGAAGCCGATGCTCGCCGCCGACTGCTCCCGTCATTCCTGAAAATGGCGGCGATCGCCACGATAGCGGATGCGGTCCCGTTAGTCGGTGAAAATCGGGTGATTGCCAAATTGGGACTCGCCGGATTACGCGATCCGCGCAATGTGGGTCTACGCGCACTGATGACAGTCGCGCAGCTCGCAGACAAGCAGCGCCGGCTCTCGGCCTCCGACGTGGCCTTCCGTATTGCGCCGCGCATGAACGCCGCTGGGCGTATGGATGTCGCCCAAACCGTCATCGAACTATTCGAAGCACGCGAAGAAGACAAAGCGCGCCAGTTGGCAGCGCGACTGAATCAACTTAATTCGGATCGCCAGGCCAGCGAGCAGCAAATTGTGCAAACCCTCGAAGCACGGCTCACCGAACCGCAATTTGCGGACGCGCGCTGCATCGTGCTCGACGGCGATGGATGGCATCGGGGTGTCATAGGCATAGCCGCAACGAGAGTAGTCGAGCGCACATATCGTCCAGCATTAGTCATTAGCCGTGATAATGGAGAAGCCCACGGCTCCGGTCGTTCGATCCCCGCTTTTCATCTGCTCAGCGCTCTCGAAAGCTGCCACGAGCTCTTCACGCGGTATGGCGGGCACGCGCACGCAGTCGGCTTCTCATTACCTTCCGAGCGCATCGATGACCTTCGCACACGTCTTGATCTCTATGCACGCCAGCGGTTGACGCCTGAAGATCTGATTCCGGTACTTGAGGCTGAAGCCGAAATCGAACTATCCGGAATTAATCCCGACCTGATTCAGACCGTCCAGCGCATGGAGCCATTCGGCGTCGGCAATCGCGAGCCTGTGTTCGTTGCGCGCCAGCTTCGCGTGTTGTTGCCTCCCAAGGTGCTCAAGGACAAGCACGCAAAAATGCGCGTCGCTCAGACGAACGGAAAAGCAATGCGCTTCGACGCAATGGCATGGCGCATGGCTGAGCGAATCACGGCTGAAGGCATTCTCGCGAATGACAGTATCGATCTGGCTTTCACTCTCGATGAGAATACTCATCCAGAATTCGGCGGCATTGAGTTGCGGATCTGTGATTTCCGCCGATGCGAAGCTGCTTTGAATCTTTCCGCTATGAACTCCTTAGCAAACGCTGCGATCTGAGTCGGTCAGTCAGTTGTCCTCGTTTTTCATCTACTTGTCCCAGTCGCGTATACGAAAGACGAAAAAGCGCTAACAATGCGACGCCAAGGTACGTCTTGTTGGCCGGTTCGGGTGCACATGTGGAACTGGTTGCGATCGACCCGAAACCTTCGCTGATCCTGTTACCGACCATCTGAAGGAGGAATTGTCATGCATTTGAAAACCCCGATCCGGATTACAGCGGCTGCAATTCTTATCTTTGCAACCGCGGTGTGGAGCTCTTGCGATAGAACGACTGCAGCTGCTACCCTCGCTGCATCGGACACGCAAAAGCTTCCGATCACAACCAAGTCTGATGAAGCCAGAAAAGAATTTCTTCAAGGGCGCGACCTCTCTGATCGACTCCTGGCCCAGGACTCTCTGCAGCACTTTGACAAAGCTCTTGCTCTGGATCCCGATTTCGCGTCGGCAGAATTAGCCCGGGCCAACAGCTCTCCGACTGCGAAGGAATTCCTTGAGCATCAGAAGAAGGCAGTCGAGTTGGCCGGCCAAACCTCGGAAGGTGAAAGACTGTTCATTCTGGCGAACGAGGCTGCCACCAACGGCCAGCCAACCGTGCAGAAGCAATATCTCGACAAGCTGATTGCAGAATATCCAAACGATGAGCGCATTCAATTCAATATGGGTGGTTACTATTTCGGGCAGCAGGACTACGACCAGGCAATCGAACACTACAAGAAGGCCACAGAGATTGCTCCTGATTATTCGTCTGCCTACAACCTGCTTGGGTACTCCTATCGCCAGCGAGCAGACTATTCAAGTGCTGAGCAGGCGTTTAGAAAGTACATCGAGCTGATCCCAAACGATCCCAATCCTTACGACTCCTACGCCGAACTGTTGCTGAAGATGGGCAGGTTTGAGGACTCGATCGCTCAATATCGCAAAGCGCTGTCCATCGACCCACATTTCAACGCTTCCCATTTCGGAATCTCCGCCGATCTCATGTACTCGGACAAGGCGCAAGATGCAGCAAAGGAGCTGCAGGCGATGGCCGATCAGGCGCGCAATGATGGGGAGCGCCGCACGGCTTACTTCGGAATGGCCGTTCTCGCCTCTGACAGCGGGAAGTTCGAGCAAGCTCTGCAGGCAATGGACAAAGAATATGCGATCGCCGAAAAGAAGAACGACGTGCTGGCCATGTCTCAGGATCTGCAGGCAAAAGGAAATATTCTTCAGCAGATGCACCGTTTCGACGCTGCAGCTCAGGCTTTCGATAAGTCGGCACAGATGGTGGAGGCTTCGACTCTGCCGCAGCAGATCAAAGACAATGCCAAGCTTTTGCACCTGTTCAACGTGACCAGTCTCGAAATCGCGAAGAACGATCTTGCAGGCGCAAGGAGAGATGCGCAGGAGTTCCGTCAGCGGGCAGAGGGCAGTAGCAATCCAGCACAGGTCAAGCAGGCGCATGAGCTCGCGGGAAGAACTGCGCTCGCGGAAAAGAATTACGACAACGCCATTGCAGAACTGGAGCAAGCAAATCTGCAGAATCCCAGGAACTTCTATTGGCTGGCAGTTACTTATCGTCTGAAGGGAGATGATGCGAAGTCGCAGGAGTACCTGAAAAAGGCCGCAGATTTCAACTCTTTACCGAATCTGAATTACGCGTTCATTCGGAAGGAGGTTCAGAAGGCTTCGTCCGGCAAGAAGGCCTGAGGAACGACAGGCGGGCCGGAGTTTGGCGTTTGACCTCGCAAAGTTGTTGGGCCACGCTCCGGCCTTGTAACCTGATTTGGTGCCCTCTTCTTTTGCGCGGCTACGCATTTGGTTTGGAATCTCTGCGCTGCTGATGATTGGCGTCGTCGCGGGATTCTACTTCTATGCGCGCTACCGTGTGCAGCGGACTATTCACGATCTTCCCTCGAAACTGGGCGCGAATATTCAGCAGAACACGCAGGGATTTACCTATTCCCAGTCGGCGGGCGGGCACACCCTATTCTCCATCTCCGCTTCCAACGCCGTTCGCTACAAGCAGGGTGGTAAGGCCGAGCTTCATAATGTGAAGATCGTTTCCTACGGTCGAAATTCTGACCGGCTGGATGAGATTACCGGCGACGATTTCGAGTACGACGCACAAACCGGAGACGTAACTGCAAAAGGAAAAGTCGGCATTCAGCTGCAGGCAGTCGAATCGGGCACGTCCAAGCCAGATGCCCTAGTGAAGAAGACTGGCAGCCCTTTACATCTTGATACCTCCGGTCTGGTTTTCAATCAGAAGACCGGCGTCGCGCATACTGCGGAACTGATCAACTTCCAATTGCCTCAAGGTACAGGCTCGGCCGTCGGCGCAACCTATGACTCCAAGAAGGGAACATTCAAGCTGTACTCCGACGTTCACCTGCTGACGAATGGTCCGAAGCCGACGAACCTGCGCGCTGCCAGCGCTTACTACGAGCAGGAGGCGCAGCAACTAACACTGACGGATCTCCGTGCTGAAGCCGGCATTCGCCGACTCGAAGCTCAGCATGTCCTTTTGCACCTTCGCGAGGACAACACAGTCTCTCGAGCCGACGCCAGCGGCGGAGTTGACGCACATATCAAAGGCGAGCGCAGCGCGCAGCTCCATTCCGCCAACGCGAGCTTCACCTTCGGTTCCAACAATCAGGCGACGAGCGGCCATCTGACCGGTGGAGTGAACTGGCAAACCGAAGGACCGAGCGCATCGCAGGGCAATGCGGGCGAAGTGTTACTCAGCTTTGGACCTGAGAATCAAATCAAATCGGCAGAACTTCGCAATCATGTCGATCTTGTTCAGCTTGCCCAAAGTGGGAAGACAGCCGGCAAGCCACAAACGAAAGATCCTGCGACGCCAGCCGGTCCGGGAGACCGTGGCACTGAATTTCACGGCGATGGCCTCGACCTTCAAGTGACCAAAGGTTCGCGGCTTACCAACGCGACCAGCGTTGGCGGAGCGGAAATCGTGCTCAGAAATCCCGAAGCCAGCTCGCAAGCAAACGTGAATCCCGCAACGGCAAAGACAACCATTACATCCAGTCGCTTTGAAGCGAAATTCTCAGGCGACAATCGGATTTCAAGCCTGACCGGGGCTGATCCTGTAAAGATCGTTTCTTCGTCACGCGGCAAAGCCGATCGGATTAGCCAGAGCCGCGACATGGTCGCGACCTTCGCCCCAGGCAAGACGCAAACGCTGGAACAGGTGGTCCAGACTGGGAACGTTCAGATTCAGGAAGACCAACGCAGCGCCACTGCCGATCGCGCTACCTACAACCAGCCGACGGACACAATGGCCCTCACCGGCAATGTCCGTTACAAGGATGCATCCAGCGGCTCGACGCTGACGAGCAACTCGCTCACGCTAAATCGCAGCACAGGAGAAACGACGGCCAGCGGCAATGTGAAGACCACCTATGCAGAGCAGAAAACCGGACAGAATTCGCAGCAGAAGACGCAGCAACAGGCTTCCGGAGCAATGCTAACGCCATCGCAGCCCGTCCACGTGACCGCTGAGCAGATGGTCGCGATAAGTTCAACCGGCGCGGCTCGCTTCTCGGGAGCGGCGCGACTATGGCAAGGCGGAAACATCGTTCAAGCACCCGTCATTGATTTCAACCGCAAAGAGCGGACCTTGGACGCTCAAGCTCAGGGTAACGCACGGGTTTCCACAGTTTTTGTACAGGCGGACCAAAGCGGGAAGCAGGTTCCGGTCGACGTTTTGGCGGATCATCTTCATTACGATGATGCCCAACGAAAAGCGATCTTCGACGGTGCCATCGTTCTGAAAAGCGCAGATTCGACCCTGCGAGCGGATAGAGCAGTGGTCACTCTCCGCGCCCAAAATCAGCAGCCACCCGTGCCAAAAGCCCAGGACAGAAAAGCACCGAGTCAGGTGCAAACGATTGAGGCGACTGGAAATATCCGTCTTCAGCAACCCGGAAGGCGAGCCGTGGGCAATCGCCTCGTATATACCGCGGATGAGGAAAAGTTCGTCCTCACCGGAACGCCGGCGAGTCCGCCTAGCATTTTTGATGCCGAACACGGTCAAGTTACCGGAGTTTCGTTGACCTTCTTTAACCGCGATGATAGAGTGCTCGTGGACAGTAGCAATTCAATGTCCATAACCCAGACCCGGCGCGAAAAATGACGCAACAAACGCTCTCGACCGACGAGATTGGCAAGTCTTATCGCGGTCGCAGGGTAGTAAACGGGGTCACTCTCCACATAAATCAGGGTGAGGTCGTTGGGTTGCTGGGACCGAACGGGGCCGGCAAAACTACCACCTTTTACATGATTGTGGGGCTGGTCATGCCCGACGAGGGCCGCGTGCTCATGGATGGCCAGGAGATCACCGGGGTCCCGATGTATTTGCGGGCCCGGAGTTATGGCATCAGCTACCTTCCGCAGGAACCCTCGGTCTTTCGCAAGCTGACGGTCGAGGAGAACATCATGGCCATCCTTGAAGCGCAGCCGCTCTCCTGGGAGAACCGGCGCAGCCGCATGGAGACCTTGATCGAACAGCTTGGCCTGGGGCACATCCGCAAGACGCGCGGATATGCGCTCTCAGGCGGCGAGCGCCGCAGGGTTGAGATCGCGCGGTGCCTGTGCATTCGCCCGACGTTCATCCTGCTCGATGAGCCCTTTTCGGGAATCGATCCGATCGCAGTGCTTGACTTGCAGAAGATCATTTTTGATTTGAAAGCAAGCGGCATCGGTGTGCTGATTACGGATCACAATGTGCGCGAAACCCTGTCAGTTACGGATCGCGCGTACATCATCAATCAGGGAAAGATATTCCGTACAGGAACGCCCGAACAGTTAGGCAACGATCCTGAAGTAAAAAGAGTTTATCTGGGAGAGAGTTTCTCCTTAGTGTAATTCGAGACAAAGTAGCGCATGATGGAAGTAAGCAAATCAGCAATCAGCAGTCAGCAATCAGCTTCGGATCACGACTTTTTTGCAGCTTCTTGCAAAAATTTGGCTTGAGTGCCGATTGCCGACTGCCAAAAGCCAAACTGATAGCTGAGTGCTGACTGCTGATTGCTGGTTTTTCAACCCATGGTCCTTCTCCAGAACAGACTGAACCTCAAGGTCTCGCAAAAGCAGATCCTCACTCCGGGGCTCGTGCAGATGGTGAGCGTGCTTGCGCTCAACAAGCTCGAACTCAAAGAGATGATCAATGCCGAGATCGTTGAGAACCCAGTTCTGGAGGAGCTCGAATCGAATATCCCGATCATCGACCAGGTCGCTGGCAAGGAAGCAGACCGCGAACGCGCTGAAGCTCAGGAGCAGCCGGCAGTCACAGCCGGCGAGCAGGCCGGTGAGAAGAAAGATCCCTTCGAAGAGATCGATTTCGGCAGCTATTTCCGCGAGTACCTCGATCCGGGATTCCGCAGTCCACAAGGGGACTTCGAGAGCTCCGAGCGTCCCTCGTTTGAAAATTTCCTCTCGAAACCAGGCACGCTGACCGATCACCTCATGTGGCAGCTCGGCGCGATGCCGATGAACGATAAGGTTCGCGCCGCGGCTGAACTGGTGATCGGCAATCTCAATGATGATGGGTATCTCGTAGCGTCTGATGAGGAGCTGATGGCCACCGCTCGCGGAGAGAACGTCGAGCTCGAAGCCGCAGCATCGCCTGCGAGCGCAGAAATTCCGGCCATCGCGACGGTTCCAGAGATAAACGAAATTCCCGAGCACGAGGTCGTGCCTGCTCTCGTCGGCGGCTACAGCGATACGCGCGGCACGCAAGCTGCAGTTGCGGCTCCGCCGGTTCGTGTGACCCAAAACGGAACTGCGTCTTCAGCGACGGCGGCGCCGAAGCAAACTGAAGCTCCGTTCATAATGCAGGATTTGCGCGACGCCATCGAAATCATCCGCCAAATGGACCCGATCGGCGTCGCCGCGCGCGACTTGCGCGAGTGCCTGCTGCTTCAGCTTCGCGATCTCGAGCACCAGGTGAACAATCGCGTAGTAAACGGCGACTCCGAGGTTCACAATCAGAGCCTCGCGCAAATTCACACTGCGATAGCGGTCGTCGATACGCAACTGCGGAACGTACAGAATCGGCAATTCAAAGAGATTGCTCGCGCGGTTGGGCGTCCACTCGAAGCAGTTATGGCAGCACTGGATTTCCTCAAGACGCTCGATCCGAAGCCCGGACAGCGCTACAACCAGGTTGAGCCTCGCTTGATCGAGCCTGACGTGGCATTCGTAAAGCAGAGCGATGAATATGTCGTCATGATGAACGAAGACGATATTCCCGTGCTCCGCCTCAATCCTGGTTATAAGAAGTTGCTCAATCGTGACGCTGCAGAAAAAGATGTTCGCAATTATGTGAAAGAGCGGTATAAGTCTGCTATTCAGCTCATGAAGAACATCGAGCAGCGCAAGCAGACAATCCTTAAGACCTGCTACGCGATTATCGGCCGCCAGCGCGACTTCCTCGATTACGGCATCGACCAACTGAAGCCGATGATGATCAAAGAAGTCGCCGAAGAGATCGGCGTGCATCCATCCACCGTCAGCCGCGCTGTTGCTAATAAGTACGTTCACACGCCGCAGGGTGTATATGAGCTGCGCTACTTCTTCAGCGAGAGCGTAAACGGACCAGAGGGTGGAGGGACCTCGCTGATGATCCTGAAGCGGCGCGTAAAGAAGCTGATCGAGGAAGAAGATGCGCGGCGTCCGCTTACTGACGAGCAGATCACGCGCATTCTGCAATCACAAGGCATCAACGTGACACGTCGAACGGTTGCGAAGTATCGTGAGGACATGAAGATTCCCAGCACGCATCAAAGACGTGTGAAGGATTGAAAGAAGCTTCTGAGCTGCTAAGCGGCTAAGCTTCTAAGCTTTTTGCTCGACCAAAATGCGATCGAGGAAAGGAGGTCGGCTTCTAACGCGAGTGACTCCGGGACGATCTCGCAGGCTGGCTTGATTCACCAGCGAAGCCAAATGAACCTAAGCCTACAAAGCAGCCAACCGCAGCAGAACTCCACGCTCCTGTAGTCAGGGGCTTAGTAGCTCAGCAGCTTAGAAGCTCGTTGGAGGGAGTTTGATGAACGTCGAGTACACCGGAAGGCAGTATGAAATCACTCCCGCAGTGCGCAAGCAGGTGGAACACGGCTTGGGCAAACTCGAAAAACTCTTTGGCAGCACCTTCGA
>DATEKE010000395.1:0-3267 GCA_035277605.1 Terriglobales bacterium
TCGCCTTCGCTGCTCGTGCGCTCCAGCCCGTTGATGTACGGAAACAGGACCTGCTCTTCGTTATGCATGTGGTTAAGCATGTCCTCACCAACGAATGCAAAGACCAGCTTCATGGGCGTGAGCTCCGGATGAACGCTCCCATGCCGGAAATTTACTTTTTCTAATAGCGCGTTCAGCCGAGGAATCTCTTTACGCACGTAAGCGTGATGGGTTTCCACGATGTGCTTCGTCAGTTCCGAAAGAGGAGCTTGATGCCACGGTGCAAAATCAGGATCTGCAATCGTTTCATTCAATTCGCCCAGTCGGCCAAGGAGAAGCTCGAGGGAGATGCCCGCGTCATGGCACGCCTGCGCAATGGATTTGTTGCCACCACAGCAGTAATCAATGCCGAGATCGTCAAAAATGCGAATCGAAGAAGGCAGTTGGTGCGCGATCTCGCGAACCGTATTAGAGGCTTTGAATATCATGTTCAGCTCCTGTTTTTTCCAATTTACTGAGGTGAAAGGAGCTGTTCAGTGACTTGTGTCACACGACGACGGCCTATGAGAGGCTTCGGCTTAGGAGCTTACACTCTGCTGCGCCGCAAGCGCCGATAAGTCCTTGACTAGGACTTCGCGCCCGTCAACCTCGATTAGCCCTTCGGCCTGGAGGCGTGCGAGATTCCGCGACACTAGTTCGCGAACCGTGCCGATTTCAAAGGCGATCTCCTGGTGTCCGGCTTTGAGAGAAAATTGGATGCCACGTCCCGTGCGCTTGCCCTCGGCTTCCGCTGTTCGGACGAGCAGTGCGATGACTCGCTGCCGCACGGTAGTAAACGAGAGTTCCTCGACAATTCCAACGAGGCGGCGCAGACGCGATCCAACCACAGCGAGAACTTTCAATGCGACTTGTGGGTGTTCGAGGCAGAATGCCTGAAAAGCGTGGCGCGAGATAAATACCGCTTCCGTATCTCCGACTGCGTTCGCCGAAGCCGGATAATCACCTCCGTCAAAGACGGGAAGCTCGGCGATGGAACTGCCCGGCCCTTCGACAGCCAACACCTGTTCCCGTCCGCTAGGCGCCGATTTGAAGATTCGTACCTCGCCTTTTGAGACAATGAATAGGCCTTCGCACCGATCACCCTCGGTGAACAACCGCTCGCCGTCCTCGTACCTTTTGCGAACAGCTCGTTTAACGAGCGACTCGCGTTCCGCAGGCGTGAGCCCAGAGAAGAGTTGCGTCTTCAGCAGGGAGTCAGAAACTGCAGAAGCGGTGCTATGAATCGGCATGTAACTCCGGGAGAAAGGACTATTCTACGCAACTCCAATTTCAGCTTCTGGATCGTGACAATAGTCACACCTGGCGCGTTGACGCTGTCTCACAATGGATGTGGTCAGATGGTTCTTGTCCGGATAAGCAGATTTTCTTGATCGACAGGAGATGGTGTGAGCAGTGAGGAGTTACGGGAAGGATTCGCGGAGTCCTTTCAATTAGGCGCTGAAATAGAGCGATTGAGTGCGACGAAGCCCTGCGCAAAAGGATACGTTTCCAAAGTTCTGCTAAAGACGCGTGACCTGCGACTCGTGCTCTTTGCCATGCAGGCCGGCTCGCGCATGCCGGAACATCATTCGGAAGGCCGCATCGCCGTGCACTGTCTGCGAGGAGCGATTCGTCTTCAGCTTCCAACAGAGGCGCGTGATATGCGCGAAGATGACGTCCTCGCTCTCGATCGGAGAGTCGAGCACGACGTTCAGGCACTTGAAGATTCTGCGTTTCTTCTCACCATTGTGCTGCCTCAGCGGTAATTGTGGCGAGAGACTAGGGTCGTCGCAGACGCTGATCGAAACCGAATAGATAGAGCAGAAGGGCGGCGTTAATCAGGAAGAGCACCCCCGACGCGATTGCAGCATGCAACGGCGTGCCTGAATCGTGACGGAATACAGCATCGACGCTGGCCGAGAGCAGCCATAGCTGCACGATCACGCTCACCCCGACCAGCGCAAGCAAAGCGCTGAACAGCGTCGTGCCTTGTTCCTGGCGGTTCACTACACCTCAACTCCGATAGCGAAAATATCGTTCCCGTTTTGCTCCAGCTTGATGCGCGGCAGAGGACGCGTCGGTGGGCCCGCCGTTGGCCGTCCCTCTTCAACAGTGAAATAGCCATGATGGCAGGGACAGAAGAGCGTGTTCTCCTCAGGCCGATGCACGACCGCGCACGACAAATGCGTACACACTTGCGAGTACGCAACCAACTCGCCCGCGCGATCGCGAACGAGAATGCAGGGGTCCTCATCAGTGGGATAGCGAAAGAGCTGCGAGCCTCCAGCAGGAATCTCATTCGCTGAAGCGATTTTCAATCTGGGAAAGTGCCCGCCATGCTGGAGGTGGGGGACGGAGGCCGCAATGAAGTTAGCTCCCACAATCAGCAGCGAACCGAGGCTGAGAAACTTGACCATCTCGCGGCGCGTGACGTATTCATCCTTGTCCCACTGGACGGGGAAGTCCTCGCGCCAGCGCGTCTCCTTGTTATTGCAACCCGGACAATCTTTGCATTTGTCGTCGTTCTGCATTCTTAGTCTCCGGACAGTAGGGCAGCTACATCGTATTCATTGGTGTGCCTCATCCCGATTTGCTCCAAACCAACGTCAATGCGCTCGACGGTGCGGGGAACCAGCACATTTACTTTGGTGCGCACGACCTCGCCGCCAAACTGCCATTCGTTGATGGCGAGTCCCTGGCGCGTGCGCTCGATGTTCTCGCGCGTCGTGTAGGTCAAGGCACCGGACGGACACACCGTCGCGCACATCGGACGCTTGCCGACACTCGTCCGGTCGTAGCACATGTCGCACTTGATCATCTGGTTGATTTCGGCGCGATATTTAGGCACTCCAAACGGACACGCCAGCACGCAATTCGAACATCCGATGCAGCGCGGCTTTAACGAGCTTTGCACCACGCCGTCTGGTGTCTTCTTTATCGCATCGGCCGGACACACCTGCGCGCAGATTGGATCTTCGCAATGCATACAGACCTGCGGCGCAGTCTGTACGCTGTCGGGACGCATGATCGTTTCCAGGTGAATCATGGAGACGCCGCGATGCGTGTCGCACTCTTCGCACGCCTGCACACATGCTTTGCAGCCGATACAGCGGGAGTAGTCGATGAAGAACTCCATTTCGTTCATCGCACTCCTCCGGCCTGCATCTCCAGTTCCGAAATGGCATCGTGCGGCGGAGCCACTTTTTTCACTCGCACAGCACAGATCTTGTACTCAGGAATGTTCGACAT